>QHRT01000009.1 GCA_003220195.1 Candidatus Rokuibacteriota bacterium
GGCTGGGAAAGATCGGCCCGGTCGCGCGGCTCGATTCCGACGTGGCGGACGCCGACCGCGCGTCGGCCTGGCGAGCGCTCGAGACCGGCCAAACGCGGCTCGGGGTCGGGACGCGCGGCGCGTTGCTCGCGCCGTTCGCCAGCTTTCCGACACTCGTGCTCATCGACGAGCACGACGAACAGCACCGCCCGCCCGGCCATCCGCGTCTGCATGCGCGGGACATCGTGTTCGAGCGCGCGCGCCGCGAGAAGCTCGCGCTCTGGCTCACGTCGGCGACGCCGAGCGTGGAGACGTGGTGGCGCACGACCGTCGGGCTGGTCCGCACCGATCGTGGCGAGCGTGGCGCCTGGCCGAACGTCGTCATCGCCGACACGCGGGGCATCCTGCGCCGCGAACCCCTGACGCCCGAGCTCTCGCGCACGCTGCGTGAGACGCTCTCGCGCGGTGGTCGAGCGTTCATCGCCGTGAGCCGCCTGACGGCATCGCTGGCGTGCGACGAGTGCGGCCTGATCGCCCGGTGTGAGACGTGCGGCGTCGCGCTCGCGTATTCCCGCGCTGCCGCCACGCTCGGCTGTCGGGTCTGCGGCGCCAGCGTCGCGCTCATGGATCGGTGCCCCGGGTGCTCCGGGCGACGGCTCTCTCCGTTCGGCTGGAGTCCCGAGCGCGTCGAGCACGCCGTGCGCCGCCGCTTCTCCGCGGCCCGCATCGCGCGGTACGATCCGGCGCTGCGCGGGGCCCGTCGTTCCGCCTCGCACGCGGCCGCGAGCGCGGCGGACGTCGTGATCGGCACGCCGGCGGCGCTCAAGCTCTTCGGTCCGGGCGCGCTCGGCATGGTCGGGTTCGTCTCGCCCGATCAGTGGCTGCGGCTTCCGGACTTCCGTGCGAGCGAGCGTCTGCTGGACGCCGCGTGGGCCGCCGCGGAGCGCATCAGGCCGGGCGGGACGCTGATCGTGCAGTCGCAGCATCCCGCGCACCACGCGCTCGCCGCGATCGCCGCGCAGGATCTCGCGACGTTCTACGACCGCGAGCTCGCGTTCCGGGCCGAGCTCGGATACCCGCCGTTCCGGCGCCTGGCGGTGCTCACGGTGCGGCAGCGGAGCGGCGCGCCGCCCCGGCTCGTCGACGAGGTGGCCGCAGCGGTCCGCGGCGCCGGGCGGCTCGTCGCGTATCCGCCCACGTCAGCGCGCCGCGAGCGCGCGCACCGCATCGTCGTGAAGGGCGAGGAAGACCTCCCGTCGGTGCTGTCCGAGGTCATGCGGGGCCTCAACGCCGCGCGCTTCATCAGCCGCGGTATCATTGACGTGGAGGTGGATCCGGTCGAATGGCAGTTCTGACGATGCGCCGCTACGGCGATCCCGTGCTGAGACGCCGGACCGAGCCGGTCGGAGACGTCACCGAGGATCTTCGTCGTATGGTCGACGACATGATCGACACGATGTACGACGAGGGCGGCATCGGTCTCGCCGCGCCGCAAGTCGGTCTGTCGCTCCGAGTGATGGTCGTCGGCGACGAGCGCGGGCGCGATCCGCGCGGGCTCTTGAATCCCGTCATCGTCGACCAGAGCGGCGAGGTCACCGCGGAGGAAGGCTGCCTGTCCATTCCCGGGATCTACGCCGACGTCACGCGGGCGGAGTGGGTTCGGGTCGAGGCGCGCGGGGGCTCCGCGCTCGCGTGCTCCAGCACGAGATCGATCACCTGGACGGCGTGTCGTTCATCGACCGGCTCGATCCCGTCACGCGCGATCGCATCAAGCGACGGATCAAGAAGGAAGGGTTCGGCGAAGCGACGCACCGCGCGTTCGCGCTCTGACGGTGGCGGGCGAGACCCGCGCCCCCGCTCGATGAAAATTCTGTTCTACGGGACGCCGGCGTTCGCCGTGCCCACACTCGACGCGCTCTTCGCTCGCCACCAGGTCGTCACCGTCGTCACGCAGCCCGATCGTCCCGCCCATCGCGGCCAGCGCGTCACCGCGTCCGCCGTCAAGGCGCGGGCCCTCGACGCCGGGATCCCCGTCATCCAGCCGCCGAGGCTCCGCGATCCCGAGTGGCACGCCCGACTTCGCGAGATCGGAACCGATCTCGCCGTCGTCGTGGCGTTCGGCCAGATCCTGCCGAAGGCCGTGCTCGATGCGCCGGCCCGAGGCTCCATCAACGTGCACGCGTCGCGGCTTCCGCGCTATCGCGGCGCCGCGCCGATCGCGTGGTCGATCATTCGCGGCGAGACCGTCACCGGCATCACGACCTTCCAGATGGACGAAGGCATGGACACGGGCCCGGTGCTGCTCACCCGCGCGATCGAGATCGGCGCCGAGGAAACGGCCGGCGAGCTCGCGGGACGTCTCTCGGTCCTCGGCGCGGACGTCCTGATCGAGACGCTCGACCGGCTCGACACGCTGACGCCGACGCCGCAGCGCCACGAAGATGCGACCACGGCCCCGCGTTTGAAAAAGACGGACGGTCACATCGACTGGACGCGTCATGCGGGGGAGCTCGTGAGCCTCGTTCGAGGCGTGAACCCCTGGCCCGGGGCGTCGACGCAAACGCCGCGTGGAGAGCTCACGATCTGGCGCGCCCACGCGATCGCCGTCAGCGCGAACGCGGAGCCGGGAACGCTGGTGCGCCACGACGCGACGCTCGCCGTCGCCACCGGCGAGGGCGTGCTGCTGCCCCGCGAGGTCCAGCCGGAGAACCGCAAGGCCATGAGCTGGGACGACTTCCTGCGCGGAGCCAGGCTGGCGCCCGGCGACCGGCTCCTCGCGCTGTGAGCCAGCCGTCGCCCGCGCGCGCGCTGGCCGCGCGCGTGCTCGAGCGCGTCGCGCGCGACGGGGCGTTCGCCGACATCGCACTCGAGCACGAGCTCCTGCGCGGGGAGCTCCCCGCGCGCGACGCCGCGCTCGCGACCGAGCTCGTGTACGGCACGCTCCGGTGGCAGCGGTATCTCGACTGGATCCTGGCCCCGCACGCGAGCCGTCCGCTCGAGAGCCTCGACGTCCGGGTGCTGGTCCTGCTCCGGATGACCGCGTACCAGTCGCGATTCCTCCAGCGCGTGCCGGTGTTCGCGGCGGTGAACGACGCCGTCACGCTCGCTCGCGCGCGTGACAAGCCCGGCCGCGAGGCGTTCGTCAACGCGGTGCTGCGAGCGTTCGCGCGCACCCCCGTGCGCGAGCCGACCCCACCGCACGATCCGGTCGATGCGCTGGCGATCCGGTGGTCCCACCCCACGTGGCTCTGCGCGCGATGGATCGCGCGGTACGGGCGCGACGACGCGATCGCGCTGATGCGGGCGATGAACGAGCGACCGTCCTTGACGATCCGGACCAACACGCTCGCGCAGAGCCGCAGCGCGCTCGCCACGAGGCTCCAGATCGAGGAAGGCCTCGACGCGGCGCCGACGCTCTATGCGCCGGAAGCCTTGCGTCTCGATCACGCGGGCGCGCCCGGACGATGGCGCGCCTTCCAGGATGGGGCGCTCGCGATCCAGGACGAAGCGTCGATGCTGGTGGCGCGTCTCCTGGAGCCACGCCCCGGCGACACCATCGCCGATGCGTGCGCCGCGCCTGGCACGAAGACGACGCATCTGGCGGAGCTGATGGAAAACCGCGGGACCGTGCTGGCGATGGATGCGCACCCCGCCCGGCTGGAACGCGTCGCGGAAGCGTGCACGCGCCTGGGCGTGCGGATCGTCGAGACACTGGACGGTCCCGTCGAAGAGGTCGCGCCGCGCGTCGGGGCGCGGTGCGACGGCGTGCTGGTCGACGCGCCGTGCTCGAATCTCGGAGTGCTGCGGCGCAATCCCGACGTGAAGTGGCGCCGTCGCGAGGACGATCTGCCCGTGCAGGCGGAGCGACAACGGAGCGTGCTCGGGGCCGCCACGACGATGGTGCGACCGGGCGGTCGCCTCGTCTACGCGACCTGCTCGCTCGAGCCGGAAGAAAACGACGCGGTGATGCAGTGGTTCCTCGGACAGTGTCCGGAGTTCCGCGTCGACGCTCCGCCCACGTTCCCGATTCCGCTCGACGCCGACGGCGTGCTCCGGTGCCTGCCGCATCGCCACGGAATCGACGGCTTCACGGCGATCCGCTTCCGCCGGGAGCGGTGATATAACGCTCCTGATGAAGATCGCGCCGTCGATTCTCTCGGCCGACTTCGCCGCGCTCGCCGACGACATCGCGCGCGTCGAGGCCGGTCTCCCGGATCAGCTGCACGTCGACGTGATGGACGGCCGCTTCGTCCCCAACCTCACGATCGGCCCGGTCGTGGTCGAAGCGATCCGCAAGCGCACGCGGCTGCCGCTCGACGTGCACCTGATGATCGTCGAGCCGGAACGGTACCTGGCGGACTTCGTCTCCGCGGGCGCCGATCTCGTGACCGTACATGCCGAGGCGTGCGTGCACCTCCAGCGAGCGCTGGCGCAGATCCGGGAGCTCGGCGCCAGAGCGGGCGTGGCGCTCAATCCGTCGACGCCGCCGGACACGCTCGAGTACGTGCTCGACGATCTGGATCTCGTGCTCGTGATGTCGGTGAACCCGGGCTTCGGCGGTCAGAAGTTCATTCCGAGCGCGTACGCCAAGCTCGCGCGGGTCCGCGCGATGCTCGGAGCGCGCCCGATCGACGTTTCGGTCGACGGTGGCGTGAAAGTCGAGCACGTTCGCCGACTTGCGGCTGAGGGCGCGTCGATTGCGGTTGCGGGCTCGGCGATCTTCGGCGCCCCGGACCCGGCCGAGGCCGTCCGCCAGATGCGCGCCGCAGCAGAGAAATAGGCGCAGCGGCTCGCCATCTGTTAGGCATTCCCTTGAATTCCTGAACGTCTTTGCGTAGAGTGAGGAATTCATGTTCGATTCACTGAGCGCACGACTCCAGGGCATCTTCGACCGGTTGGGCGGTCGCGGCCGGCTCACGCCGGAGAACATCCAGGAAGCCATGCGCGAAGTGCGCGTGGCGTTGCTCGAAGCGGACGTCAACTTCAAGGTCGTCCGCACGTTCATCGACCGGGTGCGGGAGAGGGCCGTCGGCCAGGACGTCCTCACCTCGCTGACCCCGGGCCAGCAGGTCGTGAAAATCGTACACGACGAGCTCGTGGAACTCCTCGGCGGGAGCGGCCACCGCCTCGCGATGGCGTCGCACCCTCCGACCATCGTCATGCTGATGGGCCTCCAGGGCTCGGGCAAGACGACCACCGCCGCAAAGCTGGCCCGGATGTACGCGAAACAAGGTCTCCACCCGATCCTCGCTGCCGCCGACATCTATCGTCCGGCGGCAATCGACCAGCTGCGGACCCTGGGGGCCCAGATCAACGTTCCTGTCGTAGGAGATGCCGGGCAGAAGCCCCTCGCGATCTGCCGGGCCGCGCGCGACGAAGCCGCGGCCCGCGGCCTGACCCCGCTGATCCTCGATACGGCGGGCCGGCTGCACATCGACGAGGCCATGATGGAGGAAGTCCGCGCAATTCGCGCCGACGTGAAGCCCCACCACGTCCTGCTCGTCGTCGATGCGATGACCGGTCAGGACGCGCTCACGGTCGCCGAGAAATTCAACACGGCGGTCGGCATCGACGCCGTGGTGATGACGAAGATGGACGGCGACGCGCGCGGCGGCGCCGCGCTGTCCGTCCGCCACGTGACCGGACGGCCGATCGCCTTCGTCGGGATCGGCGAGAAGATCGAGGCGCTGGAGCCGTTCCATCCCGACCGTCTGGCATCGCGCATCCTGGGGATGGGCGACGTGCTGTCGCTCGTCGAGAAGGCCCAGCAGGCCGTCGACCAGAAGACGGCCGAAGAGATGGTGCGGAAGCTCCGCGAGGACACCTTCACGCTGGAGGACTTCCGGAGCCAGCTGAAGCAGGTCCGCCAGCTGGGCCCGCTGGACCAGATCCTCGGGATGCTGCCGTTCGGCAAGCAGCTCCGCGGCGCGCCGAAGGAGCTCGAGGCGGAGCAGGCCGATCTTGGACGGTTCGACGCGATCATCTCGTCGATGACCCCGGCGGAGCGGACGCACCCGGAGGTCATCAACGGGAGCCGGCGGCAGCGCATCGCGCGCGGCAGCGGCACCAGCGTGCAGGACGTGAACCGCTTGCTGAAGCAATACGCACAGCTTCGCAAGCTGATGAAGCAGCTGCGGGGCAAGCGAGCGTTTCCGGGACTTCCCACACTGAGGGGGTGAGGTGTGCCAGTCGCGATCCGATTGAGACGAATGGGATCGAACCGCCGACCCGCGTACCGCGTCGTCGTCGCCGACTCGCGGTCCCCGCGTGATGGACGGTTCATCGAGATCATCGGTCATTACAATCCGCTGACCGAGCCACCGACCGTGAAGATCGACAAGACGAAAGCGGAAGAGTGGATTCGGAAAGGCGCGCAGCCGTCGAACACCGTGAAGCGGCTGCTCAAGGTCTCTAGCACCAGTACCAAGGAGTAACGCCCGAGAAGTCGTTCCGCAGCAGGGAGTAGGAGTTGCAGGAAATGCGGGAGCTAGTCGAGCACATCGCCAAGGCGCTCGTGGACGATTCAGAGCACGTGAACGTGACGGAGGTCGAAGGCAACGCGGTGACGGTGATCGAGCTTCGGGTCGCGCAACCGGATCTCGGCAAGGTGATCGGCAAGCAGGGCCGGACCGCGCGCGCGATTCGCACGATCCTGAACGCGAACGCCACGAAGCTCCGCAAGCGCGCCGTCCTCGAGATCATCGAGTAGCGCCGCCACCCGGCGGCGGGCGCCGGCCCCGACGAATCCCGGCGCACGGAGCGCCACGGCAGAGTTCGTGAAACGATCGATCGCTGCGCGCTCGATGGTTTCCACGAACCGAGGAGATCAGCGGTGAGCGAATCGACGAATGGCGGCGCTCCGCGGCTCGTGGTGATCGGTGAGATCGCCCGGCCCCACGGCCTCCGCGGGGAGTTGCGGGTGAATCCGCTCACCGACCATCCGGAGCGATTCGGCGCGCTCGAGGAATGCGTCGTCTGGGACCGGCCGCGTGACGAGCGGCAGGTGCGGCGCATCCGCGCCGCGCGAGTTCACGGCACGCAGGTGCTGGTGTCGCTGGCCGGCATCGATTCGATCGAGGCCGCCCAGCCGCTCGTGGGACGGCTGATGGCGGTGCCGGAGTCGGAGGCTTTGCCGCTCGCGCCAGGGTGGTTCTATCCGTGGCAGATCACGGGAGCGAGGGTGGTCACCGAGGACGGTCGCGAGGTGGGAGCGGTCGTCCGGATCGATCCGTCGCCGGGACACGATCTCTGGGTCGTGAAGGACGGCGCACGCGAGCACCTGATCCCGGCCGTTCCCGAGATCGTGGTGGACGTCGACATCGCGAGTGGCCGCGTCGTCATCCGTCCGCCGGACGGGCTGCTGGACCTGGCGCAATGAGAATCGACATCGTCACGCTCTTCCCGTCGATGGTCGAATCGGTCCTGGCCGAGTCGGTGATCGGCCGCGCGCGGACGCGGGCAATCGTCGACATCCGCGTCGTGAACCTGCGCGATCACGCGCCGGGCAAGCATCGCGTGACCGACGATTATCAGTTCGGGGGCGGTGGCGGAATGGTGTTGAAGCCGGAGCCGCTGTTCGCGGCGGTCGAGACTCACCGCACTCCCGGCGCGCGTGTGATCCTGATGGATCCGCGAGGCCGGCGGTTCACGCAGGACGTCGCGCAAGGTCTTTCTCACGAATCGCACTTGATCCTGATCGCCGGCCGCTACGAAGGCGTGGACGAGCGCGTGAGCGAAAGTCTGGCCGACGACGCCATCTCGATCGGTGACTACGTATTGACGGGCGGCGAGCTGCCGGCGCTGGTCGTGGCCGACGCGGTCGTGCGGCTCGTTCCCGGCGTGCTGGGCGACGACTCCGGGGCGGCGCGCGATTCGTTCGCGTGCGGACTGCTCGAGTCACCGCAGTACACACGCCCGGAGGACTTCCGCGGCGCGCGCGTGCCGGACGTGTTGCTCTCCGGCGATCACGCGCGAATCGCTCGATGGCGCCGCGTGCAGTCACTCTGGCGCACGTGGCAGAAGCGTCCGGATTTGCTGGAGACGGCTCATCTCGACGCAGAGGATCGAGCGATTCTGGAAAAATTCAGGCTCGGTGAGATCCCTGACGCTATCGTGTCGTCCGGTCTTGCAGGTCGAGCGAGCGGTCATCTGACCGATCGCCGTCGCTGAAGCGTAGCGGGCGAAGCCCGCAGAGCGTCGGAAGGGAGCGAATCCCTTCCGAGAAAATATGGGGGGAGGCAGGGCGACCGCGGGCCGAAGCCCGCGGAGCCCGTCGGAAGGGGGCGCAGGCCCCTCCGGGGAAAGAGATATGGATGCCATTCGACTGGTGGAAGCCGCGCAGCTCAAGAGCGACCGAAACGGGTTCGCGCCGGGTGATACGGTCCGCGTGCACGTGCGCGTCATCGAGGGTGAGAAGGAGCGCACGCAGGTGTTCGAGGGTGTGGTGATCCGCAAGCGCGGCGAGGGCATCAAGGCGTCGTTCACCGTGCGCCGGATCTCGTACGGCGTCGGCGTCGAGCGGACGTTCCCGCTGCACTCGCCGCGCATCGACAAGGTCGACGTCGTGCGGTCGAGCCGTGTCCGACGGTCCAAGCTCTATTACCTGCGCGGGCTGGCAGGCAAGGCGGCGCGACTCAAGGAGCGCCGCGTCACCGTGCCTGCCACCGCCGCCGAGCCGACCACCACGGAATAGCCGGCGCGCCGTCTCTCGTGACGCCGCCGCCGTCGGCGCCGTACCGGTTCGAAGGACAGGCCTGGCGATCCGGCGTGTCCCGGATCGCCGGTGTGGATGAAGCGGGACGAGGTCCGCTTGCCGGGCCCGTCGTCGCCGCGGCGGTGATCGTCGATCCCGCTCGACGCATCCGCGGCGTCGCGGATTCGAAGGTGCTCACGCCGGAACGCCGGGCGGAGCTCTACGACGTCATCTACGCTCGCGCGCTGGCCGTCGGCGTGGCGATCGTCGATCACGAGACGATCGACCGCATCAACATCCTCGAGGCGACGCGCGTGGCGATGCGCCAGGCGCTCGCCGCGCTGTCGATCCCACCCGAGCTGGTCATCACGGATTACATCCCAGGCTTGGCGCTTGCGTGTCCGCAACGCAACCTGGTAGACGGTGACGCACGCTGCGCGAGCGTCGCCGCCGCGTCGATCGTCGCGAAGGTCACCCGCGATCGCCTGATGCTGGAGGCCGACACGAAGTTCCCCGAGTACGGGTTCGCGCGGCACAAGGGTTACGCGACGCCGGAGCATCTCGCCGCGCTCGATCGCCTGGGCCCCTGCCCGCTCCATCGCCGGACATTTTCCGGCGTCTGGCGTCAGGGCGAGCTGTTCGTGCTGGAGGACGACGAGTGACGCTGGTGGCGATCATGACGGTGCGGCGCGCCGCTCTCGAATTGTTCCGCACGTTCGAGCGGCACGCCGCGGCAGTGATGGCGGACGTTCCCCGACGAACAGGCGTTCGCGGCGTATCGAACTGATGATCGGCTCCGCGCATTCGCACATCTTCGCAACGAAGCCGTCGTGCGCACTGAGGTCCATGTCGGGAAAGACGGCCCGACGTACTGACGCGCTGGAGGGTTTCAGCGAGACGGCAGGGCTCGAGCCACCGCGCGGATTGCCTCCACGATGAAGTGATAGCCCGTGCAGCGGCAGAGGTTGCCCGAGATCGCCTCGCGGATCTCGTCGTCGGTCGGGTTCGGATGCTCCTCCAGAAATGCCTTCGCCGTCAGCAGCATTCCCGGCGTGCAGAAGCCGCACTGGAGACCGTGGTGGTCCCAGAACGCCTGCTGGATCGGATGGAGCGTGTCGCCATCGGCGAGCCCCTCGACCGTCGCCAGGCGCTCGCCATCCATCTGCACCGCGAGCAGGAGACACGCGCGCACGGGTTGACCATCGTGCAGCACGGTGCACGCGCCGCACACACCGTGCTCGCACCCCACGTGCGTCCCGGTGAGATCACAGTCCTCGCGCAAGAAGTCGACCAGCGTCGTCCGCACCTCGACGGTGCGCTCGTACATCTCGCCGTTCACGATCACGCGAATGGTGCGCGTCACCCGCGATCCTCCTTCACCCGCGCGAAGGCGTCGGTCAGCGCGCGCTCGGTCAACGTGCGGGCGACGCTCTTGCGATACGCGGCCGAGGCATGCAGATCGGCGTCTGGCGTCAGGCCCTCGCCAGCCAGCGCCGCGGCATCGCGGGCGAGCGCCGCGCCCGGCGCCGCACCCGCCAGTCGTTGCTCGGCGGCGCGGGCTCGCGCCGGCGTTGGTCCCGCGCCGAAGATGGAAATGCGCACGTCATGGATGCGTCCGGCCGCCAGCGTGACGAGCGCCAAGACGCCGACCAGCGCGAAGTCACCGTGGCGCCGCGCGACCTCGTGAAATCCCCAGCCGGCGCCGGCCCGAGGGAGCGGCCAGCGCGTCTCGATCATCAGCTCGTCGCTCCCGAGTGACGTCGTGAGCGGCCCGACAAAGAGGTCGGCCGCGCGAACGTCCCGCACGCCGGCAGAACCGCGCACGCGCGCG
>QHRT01000010.1:0-14063 GCA_003220195.1 Candidatus Rokuibacteriota bacterium
CGCATCCGGCGTCTCGGCGCCGTCGTCACCACGAACCCGATCAGCTATCTCTGGCGTTCGGCGGCGGACGAGCTGTCGCGGATCGGCGGCGTGGCCGACACGCTCTTGCCTCACCGGTCGCTCGTGCGCGCCCGGGTCCCGGTGGCGCTCGCCACCGACAACAAGCCGCCCGATCCGTGGCTCGCGTTCCGCGCCGTCGTGGCGCGTCAGGACATGGATTCGGGCGCCGTGCTGGGCCCCGCCGAGCGACTGTCGCGGCGCGACGCGCTCCGCGCGCTCACCGTCGCCGGCGCGTGGCTCACGTTCGCTGAACACGAAGGCGGGGTTCTGGCCGTCGGTCGTCGCGCCGACCTCGCGGTGCTCGACCGTGATCCACTGTCGGTCCCGATCGAAGAGCTGTCGAGTCTGTCGTGTCGACTGACGATGGTCGGAGGCCGGATGGTTCACGGAGACGCCTGAGCGCGCCGCATCATGAATCCACGTTAGAATCCGTCCGTTCCCGAGTCCGTCCTCCAGAGGAGAACCGGCATCGATGGGATTCATGGACCTGCGCGAATGGATCGGCCGCCTCGACAAGGAAGGCGAGGTTCGCCGTGTCACTGCGGAGGTCGACTGGGACCGCGAGCTCGGCGCGATCGCCCGTCGCGTGCTGGAAAAGAAGGGGCCGGCGCTGCTCTTCGAGAAGATCCGCGGGTATCGCGAAGGGCGATGCACGAAGGTCTTCACCGGGAGCCTCGGCCATCGCGCGCGACTCGCGCTGGCGCTCGGCTTTTCCCGCGACACCGGCAACGCCGAGCTGGTCCAGTACGTGATGCAGAAGAATCGCGAGCGCGTCCCTCCGGTCGTCGTGCGCGGCGGCCCCGTGAAAGAGAAGGTGCTCACCGGCGCCGACGTCGACCAGACGGCGTTTCCCGTCCCGAAGTGGAATTACCGGGAAGGCGGCCGGTACGTCCACACGTTCTCGGGGATCGTGACGCGCGATCCCGAGACTCGCGTGATGAACGTCGGGATGTACCGCGGCATGATCGGGCAGCGCGACACGACCCCGATGCTGCTGATCAAGGGCGGACAGCACTGGGGCGTCCACTACGCGAAGTACGCGGCGCGCGGGGAGCCGATGCCCGTCGCCTGCGTGATTGGCGGGGATCCGATCATGCCGTTCCTCGCGGGGTCACCGATTCCGGCCGGGATGTGCGAGTGGGACGTGATGGGCGCGTATCGCGGCGAGCCGGCCGAGCTGGTCCGCTGCTAGACCGTGGAACTCGAGGTGCCGGCGAACGCGGAGATCGTCTTCGAGGGATTCATCAGCGACGATCCCGCGACGTACGAGCTCGAAGGCCCGTTCGGGGAGTTCACCGGCTACGTGTCCGACCTCCCCACGCCGCGACCGACGATGAAGATCACCTGCATCACGCATCGCAGCGATCCCATCTTCAACGGCTCGCTCGAAGGGACTCTGCCGGGGTCGTATAGCGAGAACAGCGTGATGTCGTCGGTCCAGCGCGCCGCGATCGCCTGGAACATCCTGACGACCGCCGGCATTCCCGGCATCCGCGACGTGCACGTGCACCCGATCACGAACGGCGTCAACATCTGCGTCCAGATCAAGAAGCACTACCAGGGGCAGCCGAAGCAGATCGCGGCGGCGCTCTGGGGCGCCGCCGCGGCGCAGTATCGCTACAAGCACGTCTACGTCGTCGAAGAGGACATCGACGTCTCGTCGTACGAGCAGATCGACTGGGCGCTGGCTCACCGCATGAACGCCGGCGAGGGCGGCATCGTGATCTTCCCCGGCACCTTCGGGTCTCCGATCGATCCGTCGACCCCGCTCGAAGATCGCGACGTCGCCCAGCTCGGCTCCGGCCTCTGGAACCGCGTGCTCTTCGACGCCACGCGGAACTGGAAATTCGCCCGTCGTCGGGAGTGGGACGGCGAGCGCTTCCCGCCGACCGTGCGGCCGGCGGCGGAGGACGAAGAGCGCGTGCGCGCGCGATGGGACGAGCTCGGGCTCGGGGATCTCTGATGACCGCGAAGACAGGCGCGCCGCGACGACTGATCGTCGGAATCTCGGGCGCGTCGGGCGTGATCTACGGGATTCGCCTACTCGAAGTGCTGCGCGGCTACCCGGCGCTCGAGACGCACCTGGTCCTCACGAAGCCCGCCGAGCGGACCATCGTCGAGGAGACGAGCTACCGCGTCGCCGACGTCAAGGTGATGGCGAGCGTGGTGCACACGATCACGGACATCGGCGCGAGCATCGCCAGCGGTTCGTTCCGCACGATCGGCATGGTCGTCGCGCCGTGCTCGATCCACACCGTGTCGGCGATCGCCTACTGTCTCACCGACAACCTTCTGACGCGCGCCGCGGACGTGGTGCTGAAGGAAGGGCGGAAACTGGTGCTGGTCGTCCGCGAGACCCCTCTTCACACCGGACACCTGAAGAGCATGCTCGCCGCGTCCGAGGCCGGCGCGGTCATCCTGCCGCCCGTGCCCGCGTTCTACAACCAGCCGAAGACGCTCGAGCAGGTGATCGATCACACGGTCGGACGCGTGCTGGACCGCTTCGACATCGAGCACGATCTGTCTCCACGCTGGGGGGAAAATCTTTCGGAGGGGGCCTCGACGGCCCCGCCGGGCGCTTCCGAGCGCCCCTCCGAGGCCTCCCCCCAGCGCAGGATTGCGCGGGCAAAGGCCGCGCCCGAAACGCGGACATGACGATGGTCAGAGATCAATCGAGACAGAGTCTGCGGACTTTCGTCGACGAGTTCGCGGGTGCGCACCCGTCAGACGTCGTTCGCGTCAAGGAGGAGGTGGGGCTCGACTACGATTTGCAGGCCGTCGTGCTCGAGCTCGAGAGACGGCGCCGGTTTCCGCTGCTGCTCTTCGAGCGCGTGCGGGGATCCGAGACGCCGATCGTCGCGAACGTGATGGCGAGCCGGCGCGGCCTCGCGTTCGCGCTGTCGGTCGACGAGCCCGGACTCCCGGACACGTATGCGCGGCGGCTCAAGGAGCCGATCAAGCCGATCGTCTTGCCCGCCGCTCCGTGTCCGGTGCGCGTCGTCCGTGGCGCCGACGTCGACCTCGGGACGCTCCCGATCCCGCTCTACTATCCGGGTGACGCGGGCCGCTATCTGACCGCCGGCCTCACCGTGGCGCGCGATCCCGACACCGGCGTCGAAACCGCCGGGTATCACCGCTATCAGGTGAAGGGCCGCGACCGGATGGGCGTGAGCCTCCATTCACGACGCCGCATGTTCGAGTATCAGCGTCGCGCCGAAGCGCGCGGCGACAATCTTCCGTGCGCGGTCGTGCTCGGCCTCCATCCGGCGATCGGCATGGGCTCGCTCGCGTATCCGGCGCCGGAGATTTCGAAGCTCGAGGTGGCAGGCGGACTCTTCGCCGAGCCGCTCGAGGTGCGCCCGTGCGAGACGATCGATCTGGCGGTGCCCGCATGGGCGGAGATCGTGATCGAAGGCGAAATTCTCGCCGGCGCGCGGGAGCCCGAAGGGCCGTTCGGGGAGTTCACCGGGTACTTTTCCCGACGCAGCACCGAGCACGTGTTCCTCGCGCGGGCCATCGTGATGCGCGAGGGAGCCTGGTTCCAGTCGATCGCGTCGGGTCGCGCTCCGGACCACATCCTGCCGCTCGGCGTCCTGCGCGAGGCCGAGATCCTGAACGCGGTGCGGCGCGTGATTCCGAACGTCCGCGCGGTCCACGTGCCGACGTCGGGTGGCGCCTCGTTCACCGCGTACGTGTCGATCGCGCAGACGCGACCGGGCGAAGCCAAGCACGCGATCCCGATCGTGCTCGGCGTCGATCACTATCTGAAGCTGGTCGTCGTCGTCGACGACGACATCGACGTGTTCGACGAGTCCGACGTGCTCTGGGCCATCGCGACCCGGATGCAGGCCGACCGCGACCTCGTCGTCATCGGCGGAAGTCTCGGCGCGATGCTCGATCCGTCGGCGAGCGCGGATGGCGTCACCGCGAAGCTCGGCATCGACGCGACACGGCCGTTCGGGCAGGCGTTCGCCGACAAGCTCGTGATGAGTCCCGAGCGGCACGCCTGGGCTCGGGATCTGGTGGATCGGCTCGGCTCGTAAATTTTTTCCCATTCTCCCGGCCGCTCGACACGGAAATTTTTTACCCACCCGCGCTAACTTCCTGCCGGGTTTTCCGAGTGCCTGGCAACCCGTTTGCTGTCCACCAACCCGGAGGATGCCGTCATGAAACTCCAGGGCTACCCACAGATCGTGATCACCATGCTCGCGATCATCTTGATCCCGGTTGCCGTGTGGGCGCAGGGCACGCCGCCACCAGCGGCGCCAGCGACGCCGGCCGGGTCCGGGGCGGCGTCGAGCGGCGCCGGCGCGGGCATGGTGATCGGCGTCGTGCTCGCGTTGCTGATCGTGGTCGGCATCGGCGTCAAGATGTACGACCTGAAGCGCAAGCGCGAAGCCGAAGCCGTTCACCTGCAGGCGCAGGTCTCGGACGCGCTGCTGCGCGAGCAGGCGCTGTTGCTCGCCGGCGACGATCGACGTCGCGGGGCAGGTGCCGACACCGGAGCTCCGTGAAACCGCGATCCGGATCATCCGCAGCGAGGCCGCGCGGATCCGGCAGGACTTCGAGATCGAGGACCGGCTGACGGTCGTGCCGACCATGGCCACGCGGGTCGCCTGAGCGGAGACGACCACCAGCTGACGGATTTATCCCGGGCCATGTCCCGGGCCCCCTGCGCTACTCTGTCGGGCGATGGATGCCGCCCGGTGGCGGGATCGCGGTCGTTCGTTGATGAGGCAGGGCCGGTACGACGAAGCAGAGGCGGCGTACCGCGAGGGCCTGGGGCATGGTCCGGACCTCGCGACGTTCCTCGACCTCGGCATCGCGCTTCGGCGTCAGCGCCGCGCCGCTGACGCCGAGGCCATCTTCTTCGAGGCGACGCGCGAGTTTCCCGAGGCGGTCTCCGCACACACCGAGCTCGGACGCGCGCGGTTCGAGCTCGCCCGCTACGACGACGCCGTCGCGGCGTTTCGCGAAGCCGTTCGCCTTCGTCCCGAATATGCCCGCGCGTACGTGGACCTGGGCCTCGCGCTGGACCGCCTCGGCCGGTACGCGGAGGCCGAGGCCGCGTTTCGCGATGCCGTGGCGCGCAACCCGAACGACGACGTGGCGCGGGCGAACCTGAGCGCCGTCCTGCGCCGGCAGCGGAGAGCCGAGGACGCCGCCGCCGTCCACCGCGAGGCGCTGACGCGCGGGCCGGGCTCCGTCGCGGCGTACGTCGGGCTCGGACGGGCCCTCTTCGAGACCCGGCGCTACGAGGAGGCGACGGCTGCCTTTCGCGAGGCTCTCGCGCTGCGTCCAGCCGACGCGCGCGTGCACCTCTTGCTGGGGTTGTCGCTCGAGCGCGCCCGCCGCACGCGGGAAGCCATCGTCGCCTACCGGGAGGCATCGCGCCTCGCGCCGGACGCCGCGCTCGCGCACGAGCGCCTCGCGGTGGCGCTCGCGCGGCGCCGTCGTTACGCCGAGGCCGCCGCGTCGTTCCGGGAGGCGCTGCGACTCCGCGGCGACGACGCGCGCCTCTCGCATCAGCTCGGCATTGTGCTCGAGCGCCAGGGCCTCTACCACGACGCGATCGAGTCGTTCCGCACCAGTCTCCGATCCCGTCCGCGACGCGTCGAGGTGTGGCGAGCGCTGGCGGACGTCTGCCGCCGGCTCGACGACTGGCACGGCGAGGCCGCGGCCTACGCGGCCGCGGTCCAGATCCAGCCCGAGGATGCGGAGCTTCACGCCAATCACGGCGTCGCCCTCGGCGCCCTCGGCGCCTATGCCGAGGCGGCGATGGCGTTTCGTCGCGCGATCGGGCTCGCGCCAACCGAGCCGGAGCATCACTACGATCTCGCCGTTGCACTCGGACGCGAGGGCCGGCACGCCGAGGCCGAGCAGGCGCTGCGCGAAGCCATCAGGCTGAAGCCGACGAGCATCAAGGCGCGCGCGAACCTCGCATTGAGTCTCGGGCGCCAGGGCCGGCACGCTGCGGCGGCCGAGGCGTATCGCGAGGCCATCGCCGTCAGGCCCGATCATCCCGCGCTCCACCGCGGACTCGGCGTGGCGCTCTACTGGCAACGGCGCCATCCCGAGGCCGAGGCGGCCTTTCGTGAAGCGGCGCGGCTCGATCCCGGCTACGCGCGCACGCATCTGGATCTGGGCGAGCTGCTCGCGGAGCATCGACGGTTCGCGGAGGCCGAGACGTGCTTTCGCATCGCGATCCGGCTCCGGCAAGACTCTCTGCGCGCGCACGCCGCGCTCGGATCGCTGCTGCTCGCGCAGCTCCGGTATCCCGAAGCCGAAGCGGCGTGTCGCGCCGCGCTCGAGATCGATCCGACGGCGGCGCGCGTCCATTTCGATCTGTGGGACGCGCTCGAAGGGCAGTCGAAGCACGCCGCGCTCGAGACGGCCGCGCGCGCGGTCATCGCGCTCAAGCCCGATCACGCCGACGCGCACGCGCGCCTCGGGCGGGCGCTGTTCGCCCAGGGACGCCACGCCGAGGCCGCGGACGCGTACCGCGAGGCGGTCCGCCTCGGACCGAGCTTCCAGCAGTTCCGCGACGAGCTCGCGCTCGCGCTCAGGGAGTCGAAGTTCGGGGGGAGCTGAGCGAAGGGGACTTGACGAGAGGGGAGTCGAGGAGTTGCCGGAACTCCTCCAGCTCGCGGGCCGGCACCTCGGGACGCTGGCGCAGGAGCTCGATGACGGCGCCCGGGTTCTCCTCGATCGCCTGGCTCGTGCGCGCAAAGACCCGCGCGAGTCGCTCGGCTTCGAGGTTGGCCTTGCGCGTGGCCAGGCTGGTCGCCCGCGTCACCAACGCGAGCACCGAGTTGTCGATCTTGACGAAGCCGCTGATCGCGGTCGCCACCTGACTCTTGCCGTCGCGATCGGCGCGTGACCCGTACTCGAGCACGATCACCGCCTCCCCGGTGATGTCGGGAAGCCAGCGCTGGTCGTACTTGCCGCGCGCGTACATCACCCGGAGGCCCGGCGCCGCGTGCACGACCTCGAAGTGCCCCTTGGCGCCCCAGCCGTCGTCGAGGTAGAGGCCTTCGCGGGTGCGCCAGATGCGGTAGCGCGCCAGCCGGAGCGCGCGCGTCACGTGGGTCGCGAAGTCGGGATGGTCCAGCAGGTACTCGAAGACTTCACGCCGCGCGGGGAACGCGGCTGCTTCCAGGCGAGTGGAGACGCTGGCCGCGCCCGCCACCTGCTGGAGTCGCGCGCGCTCGCTTGCGGGAATTTCCGCCGGCAGCAGAACCGGCCGCAGGGGCGGGCCGGCGGTCGCGGGGGCGCCAACCGGGGCCGTTCCGAGGAGCGTCCCGAGCGCCAGGACCGCGATCGAGCGCCGGAGGAGGGCCACGGCGCACCACACAGGCACGAATTATGGCACGCCGCACTGCCAACGCCGAGGCGCGCCACGGCTTTTGCCGGGGCGCGTCCGAGCGTTTGGGGGTCCGGGGGCCATTTACGGGCGCGTCCGCGCGCCCCCGGGGCCCCCGGCACTCTCGATCTGTCTTGCCCCGGATACGGCGGTGGAGTAGGCTTGGGCACTTTTCGGCGGGGAGGCCGACGACGAGGCTACGCGTCGCGACCCTCGAGGACATGATGGGCCAGCGCCCCGGTTCGAGCCTGGAAGAAGTCCTCGAAGTCTTCGAGGTCTTCGCGAGCGGCTCGCTGACCGACGAGGTCTACGTCCTGGACGACGTCGCGGGCAAAAGAATTGCGATCGCGCCCAGGGAGCTCAAGGACAAGTACCGGCGGGGGTGAGTCATGGCGATCATCACGATCTCGCACCAGATGGGAGCGGGCGGTCCGGAGATCGGCATGGCGTTGGCGCAGCGCCTCGGCTACCACTACGTGGACCAGGAGCTGATCCAGGACGCC
This sequence comes from Candidatus Rokuibacteriota bacterium, assembly GCA_003220195.1. Classification (GTDB taxonomy): domain Bacteria; phylum Methylomirabilota; class Methylomirabilia; order Rokubacteriales; family CSP1-6; genus AR8. Next base: position 7,927 of record QHRT01000010.1, read on the forward strand.
GTCCGTCGGTACGGGCTGGCCGAGGACAAGGCCTCGCACCTCGACGAGTCGAAGCCGACGCTCTTCGAGAGATTCGACGCCGAGACCCGGCACTACATCACCGTGCTGCAGACAACCCTGCTCGAGTTCGCGGAGCGGGACAACGTCATCCTGATGGGCCGCGGCGGCCAGTGGCTCCTGCGCGCAATCCCGCACGTCTTCCGCGTCCGGGCCATCGCCCCGTTCGACCAGCGCGTGAAGAACTGGGTCAAGCACGCCGCGGCGGCCGGCGAGAAGCCGAGCCAGCGCGCGGCGGCGGACTTCGTGCGCCGCGACGACGCCGAGAAATCCGGCCGCATGCGCTATCTCTACGAGGTGGATCTCGACGACGCGTCGCTCTACGAGGTCGTGATCAACGTGGAGAAGCTCCCGTACCAGGCGGCCGTCGAGATGATCGAGGCGGTGGTGCGACGCCCGGAGATGGCGACGACGCCGGCCGGACGCGACATCGTCGCCTCTCGCGTGCTGGCCTCGCGTGTCCAGGTCGCGCTCGCGACGAATCCCGACACGCGCCGGTACCGGATCACGGTCGAGGCGCGAGACGGCGTCGTGCTGCTGGAAGGGACGGCGGCACTGGACCGCGCGGTCGACGTTGCAAGAACGGTCCCGGGCGTGCGTGACGTCCGTACCCAGCAGGTAGAAATCCCGCCCATCCCGCCGTTCGTGGCGTAGCGGGCCGATCACGGCGCGGCCGAGCGCGGATGACCGGGCGCGGTCCAGCGGGACGACCGCGGCCTAGCGAACGGCAGGCGAGGAAGAGTCGGGCGCTTCCGCGATCTTCAGCGTGACCTTCTTGTGCTCGCCCTTGCGCACGACCTCGAGCGAGACCGACTTGCCCACCTCGGCCTCGGCGGACAGCCGCTGCAGGTGGTGATAGTCCTCGACGGTGGTCCCGTCGAACCCGACGACGACGTCGTTCTGCGCAAGCCCGGCGGCGGCGGCAGGACTGTCCGGGTAGACACGCGCCACGACCGCGCCGGTCGTGTCCTTGAGGCCGAGTGACTGCGCGAGCTCCGGCGTGAGCGGCTGCACGGACACGCCGATCCAGCCGCGCGTGACCTTGCCGCGATCCATGAGCTGGCTGATGACACGCTTCACCATGTTCGCCGGGATCGCGAACCCGATGCCCTGACCGGCCGCGACGATCGCGGTGTTGATCCCCACCACCTCGCCGCGCAGGTTGACCAGCGGGCCGCCCGAGTTGCCGGGATTGATCGACGCGTCGGTCTGGATGAAGTTCTCGTAGGTCGCGATGCCGACGTCCGCGCGCCCCACGGCGCTGATGACGCCCACGGTCACGGTCTGATCGAGCCCGAACGGGTTGCCGATCGCGATCGCCCACTCGCCGACGCGGAGCACGTCGGAGTTGCCGAGCGCCGCCACCGTCAGCGAGATATTCGGCTCGAAGCGAATCACCGCCAGATCGGTCTTCGCGTCCGAGCCGATGACCTTGCCGCGGAATTCTTCCTTCGACGAGAGGCGCAGCGTGACCGCGTCCGCGCCCTTCACCACGTGGTAGTTCGTCAGCACGAATCCCCTTTTGTCGATGATGACGCCGGAGCCGAGGCCGGATTGACGGAACTCTTCCGGCGGGCCGGGGCCGCGCCGCCCGAAGAACTGATCGAAGAAGTCCTTGAAGAACGGGTCGTCGGCGAGCGGTCCCGGCACGACCGGTGCGCGGCGCGCGCGAGCGACCTGGACCGTGCCGACGTGCACCACCGCCGGCCGCACGCGCTCGGCGACGCCGACGAAGGCCGACTGCAACGCGTCCGCCGTCCCGATCGGCGAGGGCGATACGGCCTGGCGCGTCGTCTGGGCGCGGCCCCAGAGCGCGTGCAGTCCCATGCCCACGGCGACGGCGATCAGGAGGACGAGGACGACGATCGTGGTGCGCGCGGTTCTTGGCGTCATGCAAGCCGCGGGGGGCCGTGGCGCGCAGAATGATATTGGGCCGGCACGATCAGGTCAAGCGACGCTCTCCCCGCTTCCTTGACCTCGCCTCTGCGGCAGGTGACAATCCGCGAGCGTGCGAAACCGTACCATCCTCGCTCGGGCCCGGCGCGTGCGGCTGCTCGCCGTCGACGTCGACGGCGTCCTCACCGACGGCCGCATGGTGCTGTCGGATCGCGGCGACGAGCTGAAGGCCTTCCACACGCGCGACGGGATCGCGTTCGATCTCGCGCGGCGCGCCGGCCTCCGTCTTGCCATGATCACCGGGGAAACGAGCGTCATCGCGAAGGCGCGCGGCGCGAAGCTCGGCGCGGAGGTGATCCTCGGCGCGCGGCGCAAGGGCGACACGGTCGAGGCGTTGCTCGCGCAGCATGAGCTCGCGGGAGAGCAGCTCGCGTTCATCGGCGACGACCTGCTCGACGTGCCGGCGCTCCAGCGCGCCGGTCTGGCGATCGCTGTGGCCGACGCGGCGGCCGAAGTGAAGAAGGTCGCGCACGTGGTCACGAAGCATCGCGGCGGTCACGGCGCGGTGCGGGAGGCCGTCGAGCTCATCCTGCGCGCGCAGGGCGTCTGGGCGAAGACGGTGCGAGCGTTCTTGCTGGAGCACGGCGCCCGATGAGACGTCGTGAACCAATCTCGAGGCGCGCCACGGCTTTGCCGGGGCGTGTCCGAACGTTGGGGGTCTGGGGGCCATGTCAGGCCCGTCCGCGCGCCTCTCGGGGCCCCCAGTACGATCGATGACGTTTGACCGGCTCCGGCGACGCTTCCGCGGGGTGCTCCATCTCGACGATCCGCCGTGGCGCATCGCGCTCGCCCTCGCCGTCGGCGTCTTCATCAGCTGCACCCCGTTCTACTTCTTCCAGACGCTCCTCGCGATCCTCGTCGCCATCGTCTTCCGGCTGAACAAGGCGGCGACCATCGCCGGCACGTGGCTGAATCTGCCGTGGTTCCAGCCTTTCGTGTATGCGGCGGCGCTCAAGGTCGGGACGTTGATCCTTCCCGAGAGCGAGGTCGCGACCGATGCGCTCGGGGCGCTGTTCCGGCGGCCCACCGCGTTCTCATGGAGCGAGCTCGTCGATCTGGCGCAGGGGATGTCGCGCGCGCTCCTGGTCGGCACGACACTCGTCGGTGCGGTGGCGGCGGTCGGCACGTACCTGGTCGCATTCCGCTGGATCTCCGCTCGCCGCGCGCGCCGCAACGCGGCCGCCGACCTCGACAACCGCCGGGCCGCCTGAATGGATCTCGCCGGGTCGCTCGCCGGCCTGCTGTCGCCGTGGCTCGGTCCGGCGGCGGCGGCGCTGGTCGCGCGTCTGATCTCGGTCGCGATCAGCGTCGTCGTCCTGGTCATCCTGTACCGGTTTGCCACTCGCGTCGCCGAGCGGCTCGTCGACGCGGCCGATGCCGGACGCGCGCCGCGCGTGCGCACGATCGGCTCGCTGCTGGTCAACGTCACCCGGTGGGCGCTCGCGTTCGTGGTGCTGGTGATCGTCCTGCGCGAGCTCGGCGTCGACGTCCAGGCGTTGCTCGTGTCCGCGGGCCTGGTCGGCGTGGCCGTCGGCTTCGGCGCGCAGACCCTCGTCCGCGATCTGCTGACCGGGATCTTTCTGCTCTTCGAAGGATTGATCTCGGTCGGCGACGTCGTCGAAGCGGGCGGCCGCACCGGCACCGTGGAGTCGATCGGGATGCGCGTGACGCGCTTTCGCATGACGGACGGCTCGCTGCGCGTCTTACCGAACGGACAGCTCGGCGAGTTCGTGAACTACACGTCGGGCTGGGCCGCCGCGACGGTGGACATCGCCGTGCCGCGCGAGGTCCCGATCGACCGGGCGCTCGCGACGCTCGAGCGCGTCGGCGCCGAGTGGGCGCGCGAGCGCGGCGCCGCGCTGGAAACACTGCGCGCGCAAGGTATCATCAAACTCACCGGGAGTGACGCCGTCTTGAGATTGACCATGCGCGTGGATCCGGCCCGCCGGTTCGACGCGGAGTCCGAGCTGAGGCGGCGCATCAGAGAGGCGTTCGATCGCGAGCACTGGGCGCTCGGCGGCGCCCCCTGACCGCCGCGTGGCCGGCTCGTCCGCCTGGCCCGGAGTTGCGGGAGTTGAAGGAGGCGTCATGACCGTCCGCAAGGCCGTGTTCCCCGCCGCTGGCCTCGGAACCAGATTCCTGCCCGCCACGAAGGCCCAGCCGAAAGAGATGCTGCCGATCGTCGACAAGCCGACGATCCAGTACGTGGTGGAGGAGGCGGTCGCGTCGGGCCTGACCGAGATCGTCATCGTGACGGGCCGCAACAAGCGCGCCATCGAGGACCACTTCGACGCGGCCTTCGAGCTCGAGTACTACCTGAACGATCGCGGCAAGACCGAAGAGCTTGCCGAGATCAAGTCGATTTCCGACCTGGCCGTCATCGGCTATGTGCGTCAGAAGGAGCCGCTCGGTCTCGGCCACGCGATTCTCTGCGCGCGTCCGCTCGTCGGCGCCGAGCCGTTCGGCGTGTTCCTCGGTGACGACATCATCGGGGGCGCCAGCACGCCGTGCATGCGGCAACTCCTCGACGTCTTCGAGCAGCGCCGGCATCCGGTCGTCGCCGTCGAGCGCGTGCCGCCCGAGAGGATCCACCAGTACGGTGTCATCGCCGGCCGCCAGATCGCCGGCAACGTCTACGAGATCACCGACCTGGTCGAGAAGCCGCGCGCCGACGCCGCGCCGTCCGATCTGGCGATCATCGGCCGGTACGTGCTGACGCCGGACATCTTCGACATCCTGGCCGAGACCGCCGCGGATTCGCGAGGGGAGATCCAGCTCACGGACGCGTTGCGGACGCTGCGACGCTCACGTCCGCTCTACGCGGTTCAGTTCGAGGGCAAGCGCTACGACACGGGCGAGAAGCTCGGGTTCCTGAAGGCCACGGTGGAATTCGCGCTCGCGCGCCCGGACCTGGCGGATCAGTTCCGGGCGTATCTCAAGTCACTGGATCTGTGATCACGCCTCTCGTGTGAACCGCGTCAAGACCGTCCTTCTGGTCGGGGCGATCGCGATCGTCGTGCTGGGCGCGCTGGTGTGGTGGGAGTCCGGGTGGAAATGCGTCCGCACCAGCCAACGACTGGAGGTCGACGGTGGGTCCGGGGCGACGGGGTGGCGGACGGTGTGCGTCGAGCTGGCGCCGAAATCCCGAGGGCCAGACTCGGGTACGACCTCGCGACAGTGACGACGCCACGCGTTGACTTGACCTGATCGCTCTGCCAGAATTTGCGGCACTCCCGGCCGTGCGGCGGCCCCGGGACGACACATGCCACGCGCTCCGAAACGTCCGTTCCATACCGCTTCCGACGCCGACATCAAGCACGGCGAGGTGTCGGACGTCTATTTCGCGCGCACCGTCGAGATCCTCCAGCATCGCGGCGACCGCAAGAGCGTGCAGGCCGAGGTCTACGTCAAGAGCCTCCCGGACGGCTGGCAATGGGGCATCCTGGCGGGCATCGAAGAGGCGGCGCACCTGCTCGAAGGGCTGCCGGTCGACGTTCGCGCCATGGACGAGGGAACGGTGTTCGAGCCGTACCAGCACTGGGCGCAGTACGAGACGGCGCTGCTCGGTCTGCTCTGCCAGGCGTCCGGCATCGCGACCAAGGCCGCGCGATGCAAGAAGGCGGCGGGCGAGCGGCAGGTGATCTCGTTCGGCGCGCGCCGCATGCATCCGGCGCTGGCGCCCATGATCGAGCGGAACGCGTTCGTCGGCGGCTGCGACGGCGTCGCCGTCACCAAGTCCGCCGAGCTGATCGACGCGGATCCGATGGGGACGATCCCACACTCGCTCGTGCTGATGGTCGGCGACACCGTCGAGGCGTTGCGCGCGTTCCACGAGACGATCGACCCGAAGGCGCGGCGGGTCGCGCTCATCGACACGCTGCAGGACGAGAAGTTCGAGGCGATCCGCGTGGCCGAAGCGCTGGGCCACGACCTCTACGCCGTGCGCCTGGACACGCCGTCGTCGCGCCGCGGCGACTTCTATCGGATCCTCGAAGAGGTGCGCTGGGAGCTCGACCTCCGCGGCTTCGACTACGTGAAGCTGATCGCCTCGGGCGGCGTCGACGAGTTCGAGATCGCAGCGCTGAACCCGATCTGCGACGCGTACGGCGTCGGGACGTCGATCG
>QHRT01000010.1:14091-20872 GCA_003220195.1 Candidatus Rokuibacteriota bacterium
CAAGCGCGGCAAGTGGTCCGGCGCGAAGGACGTCTCCCGGTGCCGCGGGTGCCGAAACACGGTGGTGCTCCCGGCGGGGCGAACGCCGCCGCCGTGCCCGTGCGGTGGAGAATGGGATGTGCTGCTCAAGCCGCTCGTGACGGGAGGCCGGATCGCGCGCGACCTGCCGCCGCCGCGAACGGTGCGGGAATTCGTGCTCGATCAGCTCGGGCGCCTTTCCCTGCAAACGCTCCAGCGCCGCGGCGAGCGTGCGGACTTTTGATGCGGGGCCGCTCGACGCGAGCGGCGTAGCAGCGTGGTGAGCGGCAACATCCTGGATCGCATCGTCGCCGACAAGCGCGACGAGCTCGGTCATCGCCGCGCGGAGGTCCCCCTCGCTCGACTCCACGAGGCGTGCGCCGCGATGCCGGCGCCGCGCGCGTTCGAGGACCGGCTCCGCCCGACGAGCGGGCGGGTGCACGTCATCGCCGAGGTCAAGAAAGCGTCGCCGTCGCGCGGCGTGCTGGCCGACGCCGTCGATCCGGTCGCGCTCGCCCGCACGTACGCGAGTCACGGCGCCGCCGCGATCTCGGTGCTGACCGACGAGAAATATTTCCGCGGCCGCCTCGACGATCTCCGCGCCGTCCGTGCGGCCGTCGACGTCCCGCTCCTGCGCAAGGACTTCACGCTCGACGAGTATCAGATCTGGGAAGCGCGCGCGGCCGGCGCGGATGCGATTCTCCTGATCGTCGCGATCCTCGACGATCCGGCGCTGCGCGATCTGCTCGCGGTCGCGAAGGGCGTCGGGCTCGCGGCGCTCGTGGAGGTCCACACGGCGTCGGAGCTCGACCGAGCGCTGGCCGAGAGCCCGCGCCTCATCGGCATCAACAACCGGGATCTCACGACGTTCGAGACGCGGATCGAGACCACGCTGGCGCTTCTGCCCGCGATTCCGCCGGGACCGATCGTCGTCAGCGAGAGCGGCTTCTTCACCGCCGCCGACGTGAGATCCGTCGCCAGGGCCGGCGCGCACGCCGTGCTCGTCGGCGAGGCGCTCGTGCGAGCGGGCGATCCCGCCGAGAAGCTCGGAGAGCTCACGCGGGCGGTCGACGGCCGCGAGACCGCGTCATGATGCGCGTCAAGATCTGCGGCATCACGAACGCCGATGACGCAAAAGTCGCGGTCGAGGCGGGCGCAGACGCGCTCGGCTTCATCTTCGTCGAAGGGACGCCACGGTTCGTGACGCCCGACGTCGTCGCGCCGATCGTCCGCAGGCTGCCGGCCTTCGTGACGCCGGTCGGCGTCTTCTGGGATCATCCGAGCGGGCACGTGAAGGCGATCGCGGAGGCGTGCCACCTCCGCGCGCTGCAGTTCCACGGCGACGAGCCGCCCGAGGAGCTCGGCGGGTACGATGTGCCGGTGATCAAGACCGTGAAGCTGGGCCCGCCGCCGCCGGACATCGAAGGCCTCCAGGCGTACCGCATCGAGCCCCACATGCGTGTCCTGCGCTACGCCACGCACGCCGCGGCGATCTTGCTCGACAGCGCCGCGCGATGGAGCGAGGGCGGGCCGCGGCAGCCGATCGAGTGGCAGATCGCAGGCCAGCTCGCCGATTACCCGCTCTATCGCAACCGGCTCATTCTCTCCGCCGGCCTCACGCCGGAGAACGTCGCGCGGGCCATCGCGATCGCGCATCCCTACGCCGTCGACGTCGACTCCGGCGTCGAGCGCGAGCCCGGGCGCAAGGACCCGGACAAGGTCCGGCGGTTCGTCGAAGAAGCGAGAAGGGCCGTATGAAAAGGCGGAGACCCTCCGGACTTCCCGACGCGCGCGGCCACTTCGGTCGCTTCGGCGGACGGTTCGTTCCCGAGACGCTCATGGCGCCCCTGATCGAGCTCGAGAGCGCGTACCTGGCGGCGAAGCGCGATCCGAAGTGGACGCGCCGGCTCCGCGAGCTGTCGACGACGTATGCCGGGCGTCCGACGCCGCTCTACTTCGCGGAGCGCCTCACCGAGCATGCGGGCGGTGCGCGGATCTACCTGAAGCGCGAGGATCTGTGTCACACCGGCGCACACAAGGTCAACAACGTGCTCGGCCAGGGACTCCTGGCGACGCGCATGGGCAAGAAAAGGATCATCGCCGAGACCGGCGCCGGCCAGCACGGCGTCGCCACCGCGACCGCCGCCGCGCTCTTCGGCCTGCCATGCGACGTCTACATGGGCGCGGAGGACGTCGAGCGCCAGAAGCCGAACGTCTTCCGCATGAAGCTGCTCGGCGCGCGCGTGATTCCCGTCGACTCCGGCAGCCGCACGCTCAAGGACGCGGTGAACGAAGCGCTCCGGGACTGGGTGACGAACGTCCGTACGACGTACTACTGCCTCGGCTCGGCCATGGGCCCGCATCCCTATCCGATGATGGTGCGCGACTTCCAGACGGTGATCGGCCGAGAGGCGCGTTCCCAGGCTCTGCGAACAATCGGTCGACTGCCCGACGCGGTCGTCGCGTGCGTCGGCGGCGGCTCCAACGCGATCGGGCTCTTCCACGCGTTCATCGCGGATCGGCGCGTGCGGCTGATCGGCGTCGAGCCTGGCGGACGAGGTCTCGCGACCGGTCGACACGGCGCCAGCATCAGCGGCGGCGCCGTCGGCGTGCTGCACGGCTCGATGAGCTATCTCCTGCAAAACGACGACGGGCAGGTCACCGAAGCCCACTCGATCTCGGCCGGGCTCGACTATCCCGGCGTCGGCCCCGAGCACGCGTACTACTACGACGCCGGACGATTCACGTTCGAGCCGATCACCGACGAGGAAGCGGTGGAAGCGTTCTCCTCGCTGACGCGCCTGGAAGGTCTCATGCCCGCGCTCGAGTCCGCGCACGCGGTGGCCTACGCGCTGCGGCTCGCCAAGACGCTGCCGCGCACGAAATCTCTCCTGGTCGGACTCTCCGGTCGCGGCGACAAGGACGTACACGTGGTCGCGAAGGCGCTCGGGATGACGCTCGAATGAACAGGATCGACGACGTCTTCACCAGGCTGCGAACGACCGGCGAGCGCGCGCTTGGCCCCTACTTCACCGCCGGCGATCCGTCACTCGACGTGACCCGCCGGCTCGTGATCGAGGCGGCGCGGCGCGGCGCCGATCTGATCGAGCTCGGCGTTCCGTTCTCCGACCCGATCGCCGACGGTCCGGTGATCCAGCGCGCCGCCGCGCGCGCGCTCGCGAACGGCGCGACGCTCGTCCGCGTGCTGGAGACGGTGGCCGCGATCCGTCGCGAGGCTTCCGTCCCGATCGCGCTCATGACGTACTACAACCCCGTGCTCGCGTTCGGCCTCGAGCCGTTCGCGGAAGCCGCCATCAAGGCCGGCGTCGACGGGGTGATCGTTCCCGACCTTCCGCCGGAAGAGGCCGACCCGCTCGCCGAGGAACTGCATCCGCGCGGCCTCAGCCTGATCTACATGGTGGCGCCGACCTCGACCCCGGCCCGCATGCGGACGATCGCGCGCCGGAGTCGCGGCTTCCTCTACGTCGTGTCGCTCACCGGCGTGACCGGCGAGCGCCAGGAACTGCCGCGCGAGCTGGCGGACCAGATGCGAGAGCTGCGCGCCCTCACGACGAAGCCGCTCTGCGTCGGCTTCGGCATCAGCCGTCCCGACCAGGCGGCGCAGGTCGCGCGTCTGGCCGACGGCGTGATCGTCGGCTCCGCCATCGTGCGGCTCTGCGAGGAGCGCGCGACGTCCTCGTCGCTGGTCGAGGACGTCGGTGACTTCATCGCCGATCTGAAAAAGCCACTCCGAAACGGATAGCCATGGCCTGGTTTCGTAAGAAACCGGACGAGGGCGCCCGGCACACGGTCACGATCGCCGAAGGACAGTGGATCAAGTGCGACGCGTGCAAGGAGATCATCTATCGCCCGGAAGTCGAGCGGGCCGGCCGCGTCTGTCCGAAGTGTCGTCACCCGTTCCGGATCTCGGCGCGCGAACGGCTCGCGAGCCTGGTGGACGCCGGCTCGTTCGAGGAGCGTGAGTCCGGACTCCGGACGGTCGATCCGCTGCGCTTCAAGGACACCAGGGCCTATCGCGACCGCGTGCGCGCCGCGCGCGAGAAGACCGGCCTCGAAGAGGCGGTCATCACCGGCCTCGCGCGCATCGGCGGCTTCCCGACCGTCCTCTGCGTGTTCGAGTTCGCGTTCCTCGGCGGCAGCATGGGCTCGGTCGTCGGCGAAAAGCTCACGCGGGCGATCGAGCTCGCGATCGACAAGCACCTGCCGGTGATCATCGTGTCCGCGTCGGGCGGCGCTCGGATGCAGGAAGGCATCCTCTCGCTGATGCAGATGGCGAAGACCGCGGCCGCGCTCGATCGCCTCGGCGCCGCCGGGCTGCCCTACGTGTCGGTCTTGACGGATCCCACGACGGGCGGAGTGACGGCGAGTGTTGCGATGCTCGGGGACGTGATCCTGGCCGAGCCGCGCGCGCTGATCGGCTTCGCCGGTCCGCGCGTCATCGCCGAGACGATCCGCCAGCCTCTGCCTGAGGGCTTCCAGCGGAGTGAGTTCCTGCTCGAGCACGGTCAGATCGACGCGATCGTCGACCGCCGTGAGCTCCGCGACACGCTGCGCCGGCTCCTGGCGTTCTTCGCGGACTCGTGACCTATCGCGAAGCCGTCGCGCGGCTCCTCGCTCTCCGGGGTGGCGAGCACGCCGGCATGCGTCCGGGGCTCGAGCGGATCGAGGCGCTGCTCGACGCGCTCGGCCGTCCTCACGAGCGCTACGAGATCGCGCAGGTCGCCGGCACCAACGGCAAGGGCTCCGTCTCCGCGACGCTCGCGACGATCCTGAAAGCCGAGGGCCGGCGGGTCGGGCTCTACACCTCGCCGCACCTCGTCTCGTTCCGCGAACGGATCCGCGTCAACGGCGAAGCGATCGGCGAGGACGACGTCGCCGATGGCGTCGACGCGCTCGGCACGCTCGTCGCGCGCCTGGACGCGACGATGTTCGAGGCCACCACCGCGCTCGCCCTCGATCACTTCGCCCGGGAAGGCGTCGACATCGCGGTGCTCGAAGTCGGTCTCGGCGGCCGCCTCGACGCGACGACCGTCGGCCGTCCGCGCGTGACGGTCGTGACGCCGATCGACTTCGACCACGAGGCCTACCTCGGGACGACGCTGCCGGAGATCGCCGCGGAAAAAGCCGCGACCATTCGGTCCGGCGTCGCGATCTCCGCAGAGCAGACGCCGGCCGCCGCCGAGGTGATCGCCCGCCGCGCGGAGGCCGTCGGGGTGCCGCTCCTGGTCGAAGGGCGCGATCTCCACGTGACCGTCGAGCGCCGCGGTCTCGAGGGACAGTTGCTGACGATGGCCGGGCCGGGATGGAAGATTCCGCATCTCGAAGTGCCGTTGCTCGGCTCGTTCCAGCCGACGAACATGCTGCTCGCCGTGACGGCCGCGCGCGCGCTCGGCGTCCGCGAGGCGGCGATCCGCACCGGCGTCCGGCGCGTGCGCTGGCCGGGACGATTCCAGGTGATCGGCGAGGGCCCGTGGATCGTCCTCGACGGCGCGCACAACCCGGCGGGGACGCGCGTGCTGGCCACGTCGCTGCGCGAGGTGTTCGGCGATCGAGGGCTGACCTTGATCGTCGGCGTGCTGCGAGACAAGAACGCGCGCGCGATACTCGAGGTCCTCGCCCCGCTCGCGCGACGGTTGATCCTCACACGGTCGTCGAACCCGCGCGCGCTCGAGCCGGAAGAGCTCGCGAGGGAGCTTCCGTCAGTGCCCGTGCCCGTCGAGCGGGCGCCCTCGATCGGCGAGGCGCTGGGCATGGCGGAGAATCCGCGCGAGCCCGTCACGTGCGTCGCGGGATCGCTGTCGCTCATCGGCGATGCCCTCGTTCACCTCCAGGGAGGAGCCGATACTCCTTGCCGGATCGAAAGCGCCGCTGCTAGCCTCGACGAGGCATGAGCCCACGCTGGCGCGCGCTGCTCGCTGTCGCCGTGCTGCTGGCTGCAAGCCAGGCCGTTCACGCGCAGCAGCAGCCTCCATCCGCCCCGACACCGGCGCCCGAAGCGCGGCCCCAGACGCCCGTCACGGTCCCGGCTCCTGGCGGAGACGTGACCGTGCTGGCGGACCGGCTGGAGGAGATCGGCCCGGACAGAGTGCTCGTGGCCACCGGCAATGTCGAGGTGTCGCGCGGCTCGACGCGTCTCGTTGCGGATCGCGTGGAGATGAATCGCCTGACCGGGGACACGGTCGCGACCGGTCGAGTCATCCTCTACGACGCGGGAGGCCGGCTGACCGGCGAACGTCTCGAGTACAACCTCCGCACGGGCACCGGTGTCTTGCACGGCGGCGAGGTGCAGTCGGACCCGTACTACCGCATCACGGGCGAGCGCTTCGAGCGACGCGGCGAGAGCATCTACCACGTCCTCGGTGGCGCCCTGACCACGTGTTCGGCCGAGCCGCCCGAATGGTCCATCCACTTCGGATCCGCCGACGCCGATCTCGAGACGGGCGTGTTCGGGAGGAGCGCCTCGTTCTGGGTGCGCAACCTGCCGCTGATCCCGTGGTTCCCGTTCTTCGCGGCGGCGCTCGGCCGAGACCGGCAGACGGGATTCCTCTTCCCGCGCGTCGGGCATTCCGCGACCCGGGGATACCAGGCCGAGGTCCCGTTCTACTGGGCGATCTCCGACAGCCAGGACCTCACCGTGGCGCTCACCGAGTACACCAAGCGGGGAACGGGTCTCACGGAGAATTATCGCTACTCTCTGTCGGCCGAGAATCACGGGCAGATCCAGGGATTCTACGTGCGCGAG
>QHRT01000553.1 GCA_003220195.1 Candidatus Rokuibacteriota bacterium
CCACATTTCCGCGTACGACTACCTGCAGGCCGCTCGGCTCCGCGCGCGGCTTACCCGAGAATTCGTCGCGGAGGTGTTCGACGCGGTCGACGTGCTCGTCGTCCCGACGGTCCCGGAACCCGCGCCGGCCTACGACCAGCTGAAGCGCGGTGACGCCGGGGAGCGAGTGCGGCGGATGGGCCGCTTCTCCAGGCTCACGCGGCCGTTCAACGGTCTCGGTCTGCCGTCGCTGTCGATGCCGTGCGGCCGCTCGGCCGACGGCCGGCCGCTCGGACTGCAGATCGTCGGACGCCCGTTCGCGGAAGCGACGATCCTGCGCCTGGGGCACGCGTACGAACGTGCGACTCCGTGGACCACGCCGCCGCCCCTCGACTGACCCCGCCCGCCGTCGCGACATAGTTCACGTCACCGCACGATCTGATCCCGGCTCTCTGGAGAGGTCCGTCGTACTCGAAGAGACGCGGCAGCGGGTCCCGTCAATCGAGAGGTGGATGGCGATGATGCCAGTCGGTGGCCTGTTCGTAGGCATGCGCGACCGCGAGGATGGTTGCTTCGTCGAATGGACGCCCGAGAATCTGAAGTCCAAGAGGAAGGCCCGAGCTCGTGAAGCCGCACGGCACGGACAGCGCCGGCACCCCGGCGAGGCTGGCAGGCGTTCCAAACGATCGGCGTGTGAAGAACCGACGCGCCGCCTCGTCGCGACTCGTGATCGGCGCGCGCGCGGACGCGATGAGCGGTGCAGCGGTCGGCGCCATGGGCGCCAGCAGGGCGTCATGGCGCCGCAGTGCCTCGTGCACCTGCGCGCGGATCAGCGCGCGAGCGCGGACGGCTTGATGATAGGCAGCGGCAGGGAGCAGCGCGGCGGTGAGGAGGCGGCGACGCGTGCCGCGGTCGTATTCTGCGCCGCGCTCGCGCAGCCACGGGCGGTGCAGCCCCGCGCCTTCGGAATCCGCGATCGCCATGAAGACGGCGCCCGCCATCGGGACGAGCGGCAGTGATACGGAGTCGACGACGGCCCCGAGCCGCCGGAGGAGCGCCGCGGCCGCTTCGAGCGCGCTGCGCATGTCCGGGTCCGCACCCGCGACGAGTTCGTTGATGACGCCGAGACGGACTCCGCTGAGATCGCGACGAAGGCCGGCGACGTAATCGGGAACCGCCCGACGGCTCGTGGTCGGATCCGCGTCGTCGCGCCCGGCGATGACTCCCAGCAGGAGCGCGGCGTCCTCCACAGTGCGGCCGAGCGGCCCGGCCGCGTCCATGGACCAGCACAGCGGAAATACTCCGGCGCGTGACACTCGCCCCCACGTCGGTCGCACACCGACGGCGCCGCACCAGCCGGCAGGGCTTCGGATCGAGCCGCCGGTGTCCTCACCGAGCGTCACGGCGGCCAGCGCCGCCGCGGTGGCAATGCCGGACCCGGACGACGATCCACCGGGATCGTGCTCCTCGTTCCAGGGGTTCCTCGGCTGTCCGAACGGGAACTCTTGTGCCCCGCCAAGGGCGAACTCCGTGAGGTTCAGCTTTCCCAGGAGAATGCCGCCGGCATGCTTCAGCCTGGCCACGACGGTGGCGTCCCGATCCGCCACCGTCGACGCGAAGAGCCGCGACCCCTGGGTGGTGCGCACGCCGCGCGCGGCGAACTGATCTTTCACCGCAAACGGAAGTCCGTGCAGCGGCCCGACGCTCTCGCCGCGCATCACCGAAGCCTCGGCACGTCGGGCCGTTTCGAGCGCCTCCTCACGACAGACCGTGATGTAGGCACGGAGACGATGGTCGAAGCGGTCGATCCGGTCGAGATAGATTCCGACGAGCTCCACCGGCGACAACTTCTTCTCTCTGACGAGCCGTGCGAGAGCCCCGGCCTCGAGGAACGCGACGTCGTTCGCCACGTGCTTACTCCAACTCCAGCCAGGACGGCAGCGGCTCGACTGTCTCCAGTGACAACTCCGCGAGCGGCTCGAGCGCGGCAAGGAAGGCGTTGAGCCGGTGCGTGACTTCCGCGAGGTCGTCGTCCTGTACCGGAAGCGTAAGGGCGTTCGCCATTGCCCGGACGTGCTCGACCGTCAGCTCGGACATCGATTCACCTCGCCCGCGCGGTCCGCGATGACGCGGACGCGGTCCGCGACGACGCGGAATCATCCTGGTCGCGCGCCTCGAGGAACATCGTACGTGAAGGCGGTCTCGTCGAGAACTGCGACGTGGGTGCCGAGCAACTTCGTGTCGGCGCGATGATTGTATCTTTCACAATGACGGCCTGTGAAATTGTCTTCCCTCGTTGCCGCTCAATCTGTAGAATCGCGACCCGAGCAGGTAACGCTTTTCCCAATGTGTGTCCGATTCTCCCGGCCCGCCTCCCCGAAGGTCGCTGCTGATCTTCACCCTCGTCGCCGGCTGCGGCGCGAGCGGCAGCGGCCGCACCGTCGTGCCCATCGCCATGGATCCCGCCGCCCTCGTAGCGCCGGCCGACAGCGCGGAGCTGACGACCCACGACGCGGCCGTTCGCGGCATCGCCGGCATTCTCGTGAACGAGCTCCGGCTTCCGATGCCGGACCGGGTCACCGTGTACGTCTACGCCTCACGACAGGTGTTCGAGCAGGGCCTCATCCAGGACGCGCACGTGTCGCCGGTGCGCGCCGCGGAGCTCAGCGACTTCGCGATCGGCGTGGGCAAGCGCCGGCAGCTGCTCTTCAACGACGAGGCGTACGACCATCGCGGCCGCGAATGGCTGCGCCTGGTCACGCACGAGCTCGCGCACGTGTCACAGATCGAGCTGGCGCAAGGGGAGGGTCGCGCGGAGCAGTGGCTCGCCGAGGGGATGGCGGAATGGGTCGCGTTTCGCGTGCTCGAGCGTCTGAAGCTCGACACGATGGACCGACGCCGGGCTCTGGCACGAGGCGGGATCAAGAGTCACGCAGCGCTCGTCGCGGCGCGGCTCGATCTCGACACGCTGGGGACCCCGCGCGGCTTCACCGTACGCCACCTGCGCGAGGGCTCCTTGCCCACGTACCAGCTCGCGTTCTTGATGGCCGACTACCTGATCACCCGCGACGGCTTCGAGAAGGTCGTCGAGTATTTCGCCTCGTTCTCTCAGAAGCAGCAGCGCCTCGACAACTTCCGGCGCGCGTTCGGCCAGAGCCTCGACGAGTTCGAGCGCGAGGTGCTCGGGTACCTGAAAACCGTCACGAGGTGACGTGATCACCATTCCGGATTGATGGAGACGCCCCCGAAAGTCTGGGGCGTCTTCGTCGTCTACGGCCTCGCGGCCGTCGCGATTGTCCTCGCGTCCATGCTCGCGATTGCCGTGCTCCACGCCGCCGATCCCGATCTGGCTCCGGAAGACGTGCTCCGCGGCGTCCACGGCCTGATCGCCGGCGCCCTGGCGTCGTCGGCGGCGCTTCTCGGCACCTGCTGGATCGCGACACGAGGTCTCACACTCGGAGAACTGCGTCTCGTCGCGGCCCGCGAGCGCGGTCGGGATCTTGCCGTCACGATTCTCGGCGTGCTCGCGCTGGGGCAGGTGCTCGACTCGCTGACCGTGCTGACCGGCCTCTCCGAGCGCGGCACGATACAGTCGATTCGCCACGCGCTCGCCGGTGTCACGGGTCCGGATCTCTTCTTCGCGGTGCTCGTGATCGGCCCGATCGCGGGGACCGCGGAGGAAGTGTTCTTCCGGGGATACATGCAGTCGCGACTCCGGCAGCGGTGGCCGCCGTCGGCGTCGATCCTCGCGACGAGCGCCGCCTTCGCTCTCCTGCATTTTGACTGGCTCCACGGCGTCCTGGCGTGCGCGCTCGGCATCTACCTGGGCCTCTGCACCGAGGCTACGGGAAGCGCGCTCCCGGCCGTGACCGGTCACGTCGTGAACAACAGCCTGTTCACGTTGCTCACCGCGCTGGTCGGGCCGGTGCCGGGATTCGAGGCGAACCTGGTTCTACTGACCGGCGCCGGACTGATCTTCG
>QHRT01000555.1 GCA_003220195.1 Candidatus Rokuibacteriota bacterium
TAGATCTCATAGCCGTCGTGGATCGCCTGCACCGTCGGAAGCGCGATGCACGTTTCGGTCCAGAGCCCCGCCAGGACGATCTTTTTCCGACCAGTAGCCTTGATCGCGGCCACGAAGTTCTGATCATCCCAGGCATTCATGGACGACCGCTCGATCGGAGTCTGCTTCGGGAACACCGCGCGGAGCTGCGGCCACATATTTCCACTGAAGCTCTGCGTTTCCACCGTTGTGAGGACGACGGGCACATCGAACACTCGGGTGGCTTTCGCCAGCGCCACGGTATGGTTGATGATCGACTCTCGATCGGGATAGCTGGTGCCGAACAGCATCTGGGGCTGATGATCGATGAGCGTGACGACGCAATTGTCGGGAGTCAGTAGACCTTTTTCGCTCCGCTTTGCGAGACCATTGGTTGGCACGGGATCTTCCTCCGGTGTGAGGCTCTGGACAGTGTTGGGTTCGGGTCGTCTCCTGGCATGCCATGGGTCATGGCTGCCATTGAGATGCTGCGTTCGACTGGATTGTGACAAGGAGCTGCCACCAGAATTCCCCTCGTGTTCGAGTGACACTCTGGACGCCAGGAGCCATGCGCGGACAGCTCAACGCGTGATGGTGTGCCGACGGGCGCGCGACATCGCGAATTTCCCGCGGCGGATCGCGAACGAGCCTGCTGGAAGGCTACCCGGACTTGAAGCGCCGCTTGTCGATCTGCAGAGCCTTGATCTTCGACTCCAGTGTCGAGGCGGGCACACCGAGGCGCGTCGCAGCGCCGAATGGTCCTGCCACCCGGTCCTTGCGTTCCCTGAGCGCAGCTTCGTCCTTTTCGTGGGTCGCCAGCGTGCTGGTGGACAGGGTGGTGACCGGCGAGTTTCCGAGGCACGGACCGGAAAGCCACCGCGCGTCGATCGAGAGCGTGTCCAAATCACACACGATGACCGCGCGCGACGCTTGGGCCGGCGATGAAGCTCGCCAGGTCGACGAACCCGAGAAGAACCGGAGCTCGGTGGAAACCATGAGTCCTCCGAACCTTCACCTTCCCTGCAGCTGTGGCGCACCGGCCGCTCACATCTGCTCCAGCGTCTTGCCTCGTGTCTCGCGCACGCGAGCCCACACGAACGGCAGGGACACCGCCGCGGCCGCGGCGTAGAGCGCGTACGCCCCGGCGAGCCCGACCGCATTCAACAACGGCAGGAACGTGACGGTGACACCGAAGTTCATCACCCAGTTGGTGGCGCCGGACACGGCGAGAGCCGCGCCGCGCATGCGGTTCGGAAACATCTCGCCGAGCAACACCCACATCACCGGCCCCCACGACATCGCGAAGGCGATGATGTAGAGGTTGGCCGCGGCCAGCCCCGTCACGGCGGCCGCGTGAGTCAGCAGCGGCTTCCCGTTGGCTCCGATTCCCGCCGTGGCGAAGACGGCAGCCATCACGCCCAGGGTGAGCACCATGCCGGCCGAGCCCGCGAGCAGCAACGGCTTGCGGCCGGCGCGATCGATGAGCGCGATGGCCGGGAGCGTGGCCAGAATATTGACGAGGCCGGTGAGGAGGTTGATACGGAGCGCCCACTGCTCCGTCGCTCCCGCAGACTTCCACAGCACCTCACCGTAATAGAAGATGACGTTGATGCCGACGAGCTGCTGAAACGCCGCCAGCCCGATGCCGATCCAGACGACCGGGGCGAGCTGACGCGTGCCTCGCACGATCAAGTCCGACAAGCGCGGCTGGTGCTCGCCTCGCACGCTTTCCTCGACCTGCCGGACCAGTGCGTCGGCGTCGCCGCCGATCCGAGCGAACACCCGGCGGGCGTCGTTGCGCCGGCCATGCGCGACCAGGAAGCGCGGCGATTCGGGGATGAGAAGCACGCCGGCCACAAACGCGATCGACGGCACGGCCTCCATCCAGAACATCCAGCGCCACGCCGGCGCCCCGAGCCAGAGGGTCGCGCCGGCTCCTCCCGCGACCTTGGCGAGGATGTCGTTGCTCAGGAACGCACCGAACAGCCCCAGCACAATGGCCATCTGCTGCAGCGAACCGAGTCGGCCACGCATGTGCGCCGGCGCCACCTCCGAGATATACATCGGGGCCAGCACGCTCGCGGCACCGATCGCCAGACCCCCGACGAGCCGCGAAACGATGAAGACGCCGGCCGAGCCCGCCAGGCCGGTGGCGATGGCGCTGAGGAGAAAGAGACCCGCGTTCAGGAGCATCGTCGGACGCCGGCCATACCGATCGGCAATCGTTCCCGCGACGAAGGCGCCGACGGCGCAGCCGAGGAGCACGGACGCGACGGCAAAGCCCGTGGTCGCCGCCCGGGTGCCGAACGCGTGCCCCAGGGCGTCGACCGCACCCGGCGATGGCGCTCAGGGCGACGGCGTAGGTCGAGCGCGTCGCCGAGTCCTGAACCATCGTCGTCGTGCTCTGGGCTTGCACGAGGTGGCCGGTCGCGGTCGTCTCGGTCGCTCGTACCGATTCGGTCATGGCCAGGCTCCTCTTCACAGAGCGGTGTGCGGCCTCAAAAGTTGGCGCCCACTTGAAATCCAGCAACGAATGCGTCGGCAATCCGGCCGGTCCCGCCAGGACGGATGATGTATTGCAAGTCGGGTTGGAAGAAGACCGCGTCTCCGCGGAATCGGAAGCGGTAGGTCAACTCCAGCGCGATCTCGTACCGTTGCACTCCGACGGCCGGATTCGACAGCTGCGCACGCCGCTGAGAGTCCTGCAGGTCATCGCTGAAGCGACCGTACGCGACGCCGAAGCCCCCGACGTCCGTCGGACGTGACGGAAACATCCCGCGCGCCAGAACGCCGGCGGTCGCGAACACCGGCATCTGACTGATCGACTGGTCGGGAGAGACGAGCACGGACCCTGTGACACCGAAGCCGCGGTTGCTGCCGGGCTCGCCGAACCGCATCAGCACCTGGTCGAAGAGACCGTAGAAGCCCCAGTTTCCGCGAGTGCCACCGGGAGCGCGGCCGCGCGCGACCGTGGTGAAGTCGGTGAACTGATGGTCGTCGTACCAGAAGCCGGCCTTGTAGTTGCCGAGGAGACCTGTGTCGCCGGGGAGGCCGTTGATCTGGTACCCGGCCTCGGCGATCGCGAAGAGCGGCCCGTCCATCGACCAGTCCGCGCCGTGATGCCGGTTGGCGCGGATGGACGCGTCGCCGTTGTACAGGCCGCCCATCACGTACATCCGCTCCGTCGGTTTCACCTTCACGCGACCGCCCCAGGTCGCGTTCGGATAGGCCGTCATGCCCGGCGCGTTGAAGAAGACGCCGACCGGATTGCCGTCGAAGGCGTTCTGAACGAACACGTAGTTGTACGGAGACACCAGGAAATCGTCACCGGCCGCGATGCGGCCAACTCGAAGCTCGACGCGATCCTCGAACAGCTGCTGCTGAAACGCGACGTCGACGAGTCGATACGTCTGGCCTCCGAACACCTGCTGCACGGTGAAGACGTTGCCGATGTCTTCCGTCGACAGGCTGGAGCCGAAGCGCTCGGAGAAGGAGATCTCGAACGAGCTGCCAGTGAGCCCGAACAGCTTCTGGAGATCGAAGCTCAGGTCGACGTTGAGGTTGCTGGCTTGCCTGAAGCCCTGTTGCATGCCGCCGGTCGGATTGCCGAGCGCGTCCATGACGAAGGTCACCGTCGGCGTAATCCCGCGCGCCTCGAGACTGGTGCGCAGACCGCCCCAGTCCCCGAACAGGTGCTCTTGATCCAGCGTGAGCCGGAACGGCGTATTGGCGAGGCTGCGTGTGCCAGGCGGCGCTGGAGGCAGCGAGGCGTCCTGGGCACGGGCGGCGGCCGCCCAGCCGAGGAACGCCACGATCACGGCGGCGACGCCGTGTCGACCTATGGCCATGTCCACTGGTCGACCTCGGGCTTGTCGACGCCGTGCTGGTACGCGTAGTTCTGACAGTCGATCTGCAGGTTGCGCAGCTTCTCCTTGACGTGTGCGCCGGCGACCCGCAAGCGCGGCACCCGATCGATGACGTCGATGGCGAGACTGAAGCGGTCGATCTGATTCCGGATGGCCAGATCGAGCGGCGTATTGATGTTGCCCTTCTCCTTGTAGCCGCGCACGTGCAAATTCTCGTGATTGGTGCGGCGGTACGTCAGCCGATGGATCAACCAGGGATAGCCGTGGAAGTTGAAGATGATGGGCTTGTCCGTGGTGAACAGGCTGTCGAAGTCCCGGTCCGACAGGCCGTGCGGATGCTCCGTCGACGGTGTGAGCTTGAACAGGTCGACGACGTTGATGAAGCGGATCTTGAGATCGCGGAAGCTCTCGCGCAGCATCCAGACGGCCGCCAGCGCCTCCTTG
>QHRT01000082.1:0-499 GCA_003220195.1 Candidatus Rokuibacteriota bacterium
ACATCCATGCCCAGCGCGACGCTGCTGGGGCAGTCGGTGGTTTCGGGGTTGCTGACCGGTGGGCTCTACGCTTTGCTCGCCCTCGGCCTCAGCCTCTCCTGGGGCCTGCTGAGACTGGTGAACCTGAGTCACTTCGCGCTGGCGTTTCTCGGCGCGTATCTCACCTATCAGCTCGGCACCGCGTTCCACCTCGACCCCTGGCTGTCGGTGCTCGCCATCGTGCCGTTCTTCTTCGCGCTCGGCGTCGGCCTGCATCTGGTGTTCGCGCGGTTCCGCGTGACGGAATTCACGTCGCTGCTCGTGACGTTCGGCCTCACGGTGATTCTCGAGTCCGTGATCCAGTAGTTCTGGACCGCGGACTTCCGGCGCTACGAGACCGCGCTGTCCCGCGCGTCGATTCGTGTGGGACCGCTCTACGTGCCCACGCTCGAGCTCCTCGCCTGCCTGACGGCCGCCGCGCTCGCTCTCGGCACGTGGGCGTGGCTCACGTTCACCTACA
>QHRT01000082.1:544-4482 GCA_003220195.1 Candidatus Rokuibacteriota bacterium
TCGTCTCCGGCGTCAGCGCGGCGTACGCCGGTGTCGCCGGCGGCTACATCGCGTTGATCTCGACGCTCGCGCCGGCGCAGCTCTGGGCGTGGCTCGGCGTCGTGTTCGCGGTCGTCATCATTGGCGGGCTCGCCAACCCGATCGGCGCGCTCTTCGCCGGCTTTCTGATCGGCGTCAGCGAGTCGGTCACGATGGCGGTCGTCACACCCGCGTGGGCGCCGCTCGTGTCGTTCTCGGTGCTGATCGCGTTGCTCGTCTTCCGTCCCGGACGGGTGTGACGGCCGCAGCGTCGGGTCGAGAGCGCCGTGGCGGGGATCCCGCCCTCTGCGTCCTCGCCGTCGTCGCGGTGGCGCTCACCGCGCTGCCCTTCATCGGCCTGCCCGCGTTCTACGAATCGTTCATCTACCTCGCCTTTCACTGGATCGCGCTCGCCACCAGCTGGAGCGTGCTGAGCGGCTACGCCGGCTACTTCAGCTTCGGCCACGGCGCGTTCTTCGGCGCCGGGATGTACACGACGTCGACGCTCACGGCGGCGTTCGGCCTGCCGTTCCTCGCGACCTTGCCGATCGCCGCCCTGGTGGCGGCGCTGCTCGCCGCGGGGATCGGTGCGGTGGTCTTCCGCGTCAAGAGACTCCGCGGTGAGCTCTTCGGGCTCCTGACGCTCGCCATCACGTTCGTGCTCGCGACGATCGTGCTCAACACGCCGATCGACGGCGGCCCCGGCGTGTATCTCAGCAACGTGCCGATTCCGAAGCTCGTCCCCTCCCCGAACGGCACGATCTACCTGCTGGGCCTGGTGCTCGCGGTCGCGACGCTGGCGACCGCGCGGATCGTGTCGCGCTCGCGCTTCGGCCTCGGCCTCTTCGCGATCAGCGACGACGAGGACGTCGCGGAGGTCAAGGGCGTGCCGACCTTCCGGTACAAGCTCCTGGCCTTCGCCCTCTCCGCGGCCGTCGCGGGCGCGGCCGGCGGAACCCAGGCCATCTACGTCGGGTACGTCACGGTCGGTGAGACGTTCGCCGTCACCGTGCCGCTCTACGTCGTGCTCATGAGCATCCTCGGCGGCGCGCGGCACTGGCTGGGCCCCGCGGCCGGCGCCGTCGTCATCACCGCGTCGCTGTACGCGTTCACGTCCGGCGAGCGCGCCATCGTCGGCCGGGCCATCGTCGCGTTCGCGCTGGTCGTCGTGATCCTCTTGCTGCCCCAGGGCGTGGTGCCGACGCTGCTCGGATGGTGGCGGTCGCGCGGAACGCGGCACCGCGCCGCGTCGGAAGCGCGCGCGGTCAGCCCGGATGCGATCACCGTCGCGGACACCGATGAGGTCACGCTCGGTGTCACCATCGACGGTCGTCCGAATTCCGGAGACGCGACGTCGCCGGTACTCGACTGCCGCCAGGTCTGGAAATCGTTCGGCGGCATCCAGGCGCTGCGCGGCGTCGACCTCGCCATCGAGCGCGGGGCGATCGTCGGGCTCGTCGGCCCCAATGGCTCGGGCAAGACCACGCTGATCAACGTCATCAGCGGCCACTACCGCGCCGACCGCGGCGAGGTTGCGCTGGGCCCGACGCCGCTGACCACGCGGGCCGCGCACGAGATCGCACACCTGGGCGTGGCCCGCACGTACCAGGTGCCGCGCCCGTTCGCCCGGCTCAGCGTCGTCGACAACGTGGCGCTCGCGGCGACGTTCGGCGCGACGCCGTGCTCGCTCGCGGAAGCGCGGAACGAGGCGTCCCAGTGGCTCGAGTTCACCGGTCTCCAGCAGCGCGCGCGGGCGCTGCCCGGAGAGCTGAACCTGCACGAGCGAAAGTTTCTGGAGCTCGCGCGCGTGCTCGCGGCGCGCCCGCGCGTGATCCTGCTCGACGAGGTCCTCTCCGGCCTGAACCCCGCCGAGATCGGCAGCGCGATCCGGTTGATCCAGAAGATTCGCGAGGCCGGGGCGAGCATTCTCTTCGTCGAGCACGTCATCCGCGCGGTCGTCGAGCTGTCCGACCGGGTCACCGTGCTGAACGAAGGTCAGGTGATCGCCAGCGGCAGCCCGCGCGAGGCGATGAGGGATCCGCGCGTGATGCAGGTCTATCTCGGGACCTCCCATGTCGCTTGAGGCGCGGCACCTCGCGATCGCGTACGGTGACGCGACCGCGGTGTGGGACGCGTCGCTCGAGGTCGCCGACGCGGAGATCGTCTCCGTGATCGGACCGAACGGCGCCGGCAAGACGACGCTGATCAACGCGATCGCCGGCCTGCTCCGCTGGCGTCAGGGTGAGCTGCGGTTCGACGGCATCGACCTGGCCACCGTCGCGGCGCATCAGATCTGTCGCCACGGCATCGCGCTCGTGCCCGAGGGACGGCGTCTCTTCGGCCACATGTCGGTCGAGGAGAACCTCGACATCGGCTGTTATCGCAGCGAGGCGCGGCGGGCCCGCAAAGCGTCGCTCGATCACGTGTACGAGCGCTTCCCGATCCTCCGCGACCGGCGTCGGCAGATCGCCGGCTCCTTGTCCGGAGGCCAGCAGCAGATGCTCGCGATCGGGCGCGCGCTCATGGCCCGGCCGCGTCTCCTCCTGCTCGACGAGCCCTCGCTCGGACTCGCGCCGGCGGTCGTCGACGGCATGTTCGAAATCATCCGCACGATCCACGACGAGGGCGTCGCGATCCTGATCGTCGAGCAGAACGTGATGAAGGCGCTCTCGATCGCCGACCGCGCGTATGTCCTGGAGGAGGGGCGTATCATCGCTTCCGGCTCCCCCGCCGCCTTGCTGGCCGAGTCGCATATCCAGCAGGCGTATCTCGGTGTGAGCGACGGCCGCGAGTCGTAAGGTGGACGCCGCGGCGAGTCCGGTGGGCGGCGGTGGGGCCTCGCGCCTCCTGTCCTCGGTGTGACGAGGCTTCGCCTCGTCCACCTGTGGATGTCGGCGTGAGACCCCACCGCCGCCCACCGGACTCGTCGCTGACATTCGGAAAACGCTGACCCATCGGAGGGCTCTGCGCATGCAGTTCGGAATCGGACAGGGCATCAAGCGCTTCGAGGACGTGCGGCTCGTTCGCGGTGGCGGCCGCTACCAGAACGACGTCAACCTGCTGGGCCAGACGCACGTCGTCGTCGTGAGGTCGATCCACGCGCACGCGCGCATCCGCGGCATCGAGATCTCGCAGGCGGTGAAAGCACCGGGCGTCGTCGCGGTCTTCACCGCGTCCGACCTGGCGAAGGACCCGCTCGGCACGATGCAGATGACGCTCAAGCGCAAAAGGCCTGACGGCTCGCCGATGTTCGCGCGATCGCATCGCGGGCTCACCGGTGACCGCGCGCGGTACGTCGGCGATCCGATCGCGCTGGTCATCGCCGAAACGCTGGCGGAAGCGGAGGATGCCGCCGAACTGGTACAGATCGATTACGAGCCGTTGCCATCGGTGACGTCGACGGCGGAGGCGATCGGCGGCGCGCCGGTCTGGGACGAGTGCCCGGACAACGTGTCGAACGTGTTCGAGGTCGGCGACCGGGCCGCGACCGATACCGCGATCGCGAGCGCGCCGCGCGTCGTCAAGCGGCGCTACGTCATCAGCCGCGTGCACGCGCAGTACATGGAGACGCGCGGCGCGCTCGGCGTCTACGATCCCCATGAGGAGCGATTCACGCTCTACGCCGACGTGCAGTATCCCCATCGCGTCCGGACCGCGCTGGCGACGAGCATCATGCGAGTGCCGGAGCACCAGATCCGCGTCATCGCGGGCGACGTCGGCGGCGGCTTCGGGACCAAGGGCTGGCAGTATCCGGAGCACCGGCTCGTGCTGTGGGCCGCGAAGCAGATCGGCCGGCCCGTGAAGTGGACGTGCGAGCGCCGCGAGGCGATTCCGGCCGACGAGCACGCGCGCGACAACGTCACCGAGGCCGAGCTCGCGGTCGATGCGAGCGGTCGTTTCCGCGCGCTGCGCGTGCGGAC
>QHRT01000082.1:4497-30703 GCA_003220195.1 Candidatus Rokuibacteriota bacterium
CGTACGTCTCCTCGGATCGCAATCTGCTGGCGACGTTCAGCAACATCCACACGCTGGTCGGGGTCTATGCATTCCCCACGGCGCACGTGGAAGTCCGGAGCGTCATGACGAACACGAACTCCACGGCGCCGTACCGTGGCGCCGGCCGGCCGGAAGCGACGTACGTGATCGAGCGGCTGATCGACGACGCCGCCGCCGAGCTCGGCATCGATCGCGTCGAGCTCAGGCGGATGAACCTGATCCCGGCGTCCGCGATGCCGTACCGGACGCCGACCGGCGTCACGTACGATTGCGGCGATTTTCCGAAGAACATGGAGGACGCGATCAAGCTGGCCGACGTGGCCGGCTTTCCCGCGCGGCGCGCAGAGGCGGAGAAGCGCGGCAAGCTTCGCGGTCTCGGCATCTCGAACCCGATCGAGCGCGCGGCGGGGCCGCAGCCGGAGTTCGCCGAGATCCGGTTCGCGCCGAGCGGCACCGCGACGCTGTTCATGGGCACGAAGAACCAGGGCCAGGGTCACGAGACCACGTTCAAGCAGATCCTCCACGAACGGCTCGGCATCGATCCCAAGGACGTGCGGTACATCGACGGCGACACCGATCGCGTCGCGTTCGGCATGGGCTCGATGGGCTCGCGCTCCACCGTCATCGGCGGCACCGCGGTGTGGATGGCCGCCGACAAGGTCATCGCGAAGGGCAAGAAGATCGCCGCGCGGCTGCTCGAGGCGGCCGAGGCGGACATCCAGTTCGACGAGGGCCGCTTCAAGGTCGTGGGCACGGACCGCGCGGTCGTGCTGAGAGACGTCGCGCGTGCCGCGTTCCAGCCGTCGCAGCTCCCGCCGGGCGTCGAGCCCGGGCTCTACGAGACCGGCACGTTCGTACCGAAGCAGGACACGTGGCCGAACGGCTGTCACGTGTGCGAGGCGGAAGTCGATCCCGACACCGGCGAGGTCACGCTCGTCAACTACATCGTCGTCGACGACGTCGGCACCGTCATCAATCCGGTGACGCTCAAAGGCCAGATCCACGGCGGCGTCGCGCAGGGGGTCGGCCAGGCGTTGATGGAGCAGGTCGTGTACGACGGGGAGTCCGGCCAGCTCCTGACCGCGTCGTTCATGGACTACGCGATGCCGCGCGCCGACACGCTGCCGGACATGCACATCGAGAGCAACCCGGTGCCCACGAAGCTGAACCCGCTCGGCGCCAAGGGCGCCGGTGAAGCCGGCACGGTCGGCGCACTGCCCGCGGTGATGAACGCGGTGCTCGACGCGCTGAAGCCGCTGGGCGTGCGGCAGCTCGACATGCCGGCGTCGCCGTCGCGCGTGTGGAGCGCGATCCAGGCAGCGCGCGCTCGAACGTGAAGTCGCGGTACCGGTTGCCTCTTGCGCGAGGCGGCGGGCGGCACCGGGGAACCATCGCCGGCCAGACTTCGCCACCCGTTCGCCTCATATTGCCGCCCTTCGAGCGGCAAAGAGGACGAAGGGGTCCCACTACGCTTGGCCGGCGATGGTTCCCCGATGCCACCCGCCGATTGCCGGTGAGTGTTCGCTCCACCGCATTCAACTCCGACGAGATGAGAGGAGAACTCCATTGGGAGATAGAGTCGACGACAAGGCGCTGGATCTTCTCTTTCGCACGGCGCGGACGCAGAACGGCTGGCTCGACACGCCGGTCAGCGACGATCAGCTGCGCGCGATCTACGACATCGTGAAGCTCGGCCCGACCAGCGCCAACACAAGCCCGGCGCGGTTCGTGTTTCTCCGGACGCCGGAAGCGAAGGCGCGACTGCTTCCCGCGCTGAGCCCCGGTAACGTCGAGAAGACGAAGCAGGCCCCGGTCACGGTGATCATCGGCTACGACACCAGGTTCTATGAATGGATGCCGAAGAAGCTCTTCGCGCACCGTCCGGAAATGGCGGACCACTACGCGAAGAACCCGGCCTTCGCTGAAGTCACCGCGTTCCGCAACGGGACCTTGCAGGGCGCCTACTTCATGCTTGCGGCCCGCGCGATCGGTCTCGACATCGGCGGCATGTCGGGCTTCGACAACGCCAAGGTCGACGCCGAGTTCTTCCCCGACGGCCGCATCAAATCGAATTTCCTCTGCAACGTGGGCCACGGTGATCCGTCGA
Source organism: Candidatus Rokuibacteriota bacterium (assembly GCA_003220195.1). Lineage (GTDB taxonomy): Bacteria > Methylomirabilota > Methylomirabilia > Rokubacteriales > CSP1-6 > AR8. Next base: position 6,626 of record QHRT01000082.1, read on the forward strand.
AGGTGATGGTGAAGCTGCCGCGGCTCGATTTCGAGGAGGCGTGCACGCTGCTGTGACTTCAGGCTGCCCACTCTAGAATCAGCACGTTATGGCCGATCGCTTTGCGAGTCGCCTCGCGAGGGAGACGCAGCGCTGGGTGCGCGACGGCATCATCTCCGCGGCCCAGGCCGAGCTTCTCCTCGCCCGGTATCCCGTCTCGACCGGCTGGCTCGGGCGCCCGATCGTCCTTTTCGCGCTGATCGGTGGCGCCATGATCGCGGCCGCCATTGCGCTCGTCGTCGCGCACAACTGGTACGAGATCCATCGGTGGGCGAAGCTCGGCGGGTTGCTGTTGATCATCGCGCTCGCGTACGCGGGCGGGCTGGCGCTCCGCGAGCGGGAGCGCCCGGCGATGGCGGAAGGCGTGCTCCTGCTCGGCGGCGCGCTCGTCATGGTCGCGATCGCGCTGATCGGGCAGATCTACCAGCTGTCCGGACGACCGGCCGACGCCGTGTTGCTCTGGTGGGTAGTGTTCGTCCCGGCCGCGTACGTCTTGCCATCCGCCGGTCTCGGGATGCTCTCCGTGGCCGCTTTCGTCACCTGGTACTTCCTCTCGGTCTCCGATCGCACCACGCTGCTCGGGGCCGCGCTTCAGGGGCCGCTCTTCGCGCTTGCCATCGGGACTGCGACGTTCGGGATGACGCTCTTCGCCGCCGGGATCCTGCACGGACGCGGTCGCTACCGGCCGATCGGACGCCTCTTCGAGCTGGCCGGCCTCTTGTTGCTCTTCGGCGGGCTCCTGCCGCTCGGCTTCGACTGGCGAAGCGGATACGGGTCGCACACGCTGCCGCCGTCCTCCACGCCGGTGCTCGCCGCTCTGCTCACCGCGGCGCTCGTGGCCGTGGCGATGTCGTGGCTGACGCTGCCCGGCGACACGTGGGCGGCGCGTGTGGGTTTCATCGCGACGTGGTTGATCGTCGTCCTCTATCTGGCCGGGTCGGTCGCCGTGCTGACTCTGGTGCCTCTCCACCCCATGTTGGCGGAGGTCGTCCGGTCGCTGGCCTTTGCGAACTGGCTCGTCTTGTTCGGCGCGCCGCTCGTCCTGATCCTCGTGGGCGCGCGGTGGGGAAGCGCCACCTGGATCAACGTCGGCGTGCTCGCCCTCGGCGTGCATGCGATCTCGCGATTCATCGACCTCTTCGGCACGATGCTGCAGACGAGCGCGCTCTTCTTCATCGCCGGCGCGTTCCTGCTCGCGCGTCGCGCGCCGCGAGGCGACCTGAGATGCGGCGCAACCTCTTCATCGCCGCGGTCGTTCTCCAGTTCGTCGTCCTCATCGGCTGGGTGGCGAGCCTGGAGCGCGCCCTCGCCAGCGCGTCGCTGATCCGCCTGGACGTGGCGCCCGTCGACCCGCGCGATCTGCTGCGGGGGGACTACGTCCGGCTGCGCTACGGAATTTCGAGCGTGCCCGCGGACCTCTTCACGCCGCCGTTCAGTGGCGAACACTGGGGCGAGACCGTTTACGTCGTGCTCGCGGCACGCGATCGCGCGTGGACCGCGGTCGCGGCGAGCTTGACGCGTGGCCGGGTGGCCCTCGGCCCTGGCCAGCGCGTCATCATCGGCAAGATCGCGTCCGGCTCGGCGCCAACGGTGACCGTGACCTACGGCATCGAGCGGTTGTACGTTCCGGAAGGCAAGGGCACGCTGCCGCGCGGGGTGATCCAGGCTGACGTCGCGCTCACCGCTGACGGGCGCCCGTTCCTGAAACGGGTGTTCGTCGACGGCCGGCCGTACCCGTAGGACAGGTCACGTGAAGCTTCACACTCGTCCCCGAACAGGATCGACGCGATCAGCGCCACCGCGCCCGCCGCGGCCAGCACGAAGAACACGATCGCCAGACCGGGGTAGGAAGTCGGGACGCGTCGACAGGAGCTGCCCCAGCTTGACGAACGTCGGGCCGAGCCGCTCCAGGCCGCGCGCGAGCTCCTGGGCGCCGTCCCGGGTCTTCTCGACCGCGTCTCGATCACTCGCGAGCGCGTCCTCGAGACCGGCGCGCTTCACCAGATCGGAGCGCCCGTGGCGGATCAAAGAGCCACGCGAGATCGCGATAGCGCCGGAGCAACCGGGGATCGAGCGTCAGTCCCATGCGCCTGCTCGCCCCGTTGGGCAAACCCCATGCCGGCGACTTCGCTCGGATCATCCGCTGGCAATCGTGTTGCATCCCGAAGCGGATCCGCCATCACGGCGCGGGTCCGCGCACCGGACTCGCCGCGATTCCCCGAGGGAGGCATGGAGGAGATGAAGGCAACCCAGCTGTTGAAAAAGGATCACGACGCGGTCAAGAAGCTCTTCGCGGACTTCCTGGACACGACCGACCGCGCGCAGAAGAAGCGCGAGGAGCTCTGCGAGAAGATCGCGACGGAGCTCGAGATCCACGCGCAGATGGAGGAGGAGATCTTCTACCCGGCGATGCAGGAGTTCCCGGAAGCCGCGGATCTCCTCGAGGAGGCGCACGACGAGCACGACCAGGTGAAGTCGCTCGTCTCCGAGATCGAGGAAATGGACGTGTCCGATTCCGCGATGACCGACAAGATGAACGAACTGCAAGAGAAGGTCCTGCACCATGCCAGTGAAGAAGAAAAGGAGATGTTCCCGATGGCCGAGGACAAGCTCGGCGCGGATCGTCTCAGCAGCCTCGGAGAGCAGCTCGATCAGCGAAAGAAGCAGCTGAAGAAGGGCGCCATGGGCCGCCAGGACCGCGCCGCCTGATCACGGGCGGGCCGGTCCATCAGGGCCGGCCCGCCATCGCCGGCGTTCGAGTAAGATCATGGCGAGCGCCATGGCGATCGCCACGCAGTCCCTGAAAGATCTCGTCCAGCCCGATCGCGTCCNNNCCCGCCCTGTTCGAGCTGGAGATGGAGCGGCTCTTCGGTCGCGCCTGGCTCGTCCTCGGGCACGAGAGCCAGGTTTTGGCGCCGGGCGACTTCCTCACGACGCGCATGGGCCGCGAGCCGGTGATCGTCGTGCGTCACGTCGACGGATCGATCCAGGTACTCGTGAACCGCTGCGCGCATCGCGGATCGCGAGTGTGCGAGGGTCCGCGCGGCCACGCCCGCCAGCTCGTGTGTCCATATCACGGCTGGACCTATGCGACGGACGGGACGCTCTGCGCGCTGCCGCTCGCGGAGGGCTACGACCGCTCGCCGATCGGCGTCGAGGAGCTGGGACTTCGCCGCGTGCCGCGCGTCGAGACGTATCGCGGATTCATCTTCGCGTCGCTCGCGCCCGACGGCCCCTCACTGCTGGAATTCCTCGGCCCGCTCCGCGCGTCCTTCGACGACCTGGTCGAGCGCGCGCCGGCCGGCGAGGTCGAGGTCGCGGGCGGCGTCTTCAAGCATGCCTATCGGGGAAACTGGAAGCTCGTGCTGGAGAACCACAACGACGGCGTGCACCCGGCGTTCGTGCACGCGTCCTCGATCTGGGCCGCGCGCAACGGCGCGCCGTGGGACGTGTGGGAAAAGACCGGGCTGTGGGTCGCGCGCTACGGACACTCGTGGATGGGCGACTATCACGACGACACGCGGCTGGTGGCGGCGCTCGATCACCCGGTGTTCAGGGAATACCGCGCGGCGCTCGAGCGGCGGCTCGGCCCCGAGCGGACCGCGCGCGTGCTCGGAGAGCTCCGCTGGAACAGCCTCGTGTACCCCTCGTGCTCGTTCATGAGCCAGTTCCGCCAGCTTCGGATCATCCATCCGATCGCGGTGGACCGCACCGTCGTGCACGCGTACTCCTTCCGGTTGAAGGGCGCGCCGCAGCAGATGTTCCGCGACACGATCGCCTTCGCCAACGTCGTGAACGGCACGGCATCACCGGTGCTCACCGACGATCTCGAAGTCTACGAGCGCGTGCAGGATGCGTTGACGGCGAGCCGCAACGAGTGGGTGGAGCTCGGCCGTGGCCACGGGGGCGACGTTCCGGATCGCGACGGGACGCTTCGCGGCCGGACCGGCACGAGCGAGATCCACATCCGAAATCAGCTGGCGGCGTGGCTCGAGTACCTCGACATGGGGGGCCCCGAGGGGCGCGCGGACGCGCCCGCAATGGCCCCCCAATCAGCGCAACGCTCGGAAGCACCCCGGCAAAGCCGGAACGCTCCTCGACCCGCGTGAGCGATTCGACCGGAGTGAGCGAGGTCGAATCGTGACCGATTCGACCGGAGTGAGCGAGGTCGAACGCTTCCTCTATGACGAGGCCGCGCTGCTCGACGGCGGGCGGCTCGACGACTGGCTCGCGCTCTTCACGGACGACGCCACGTACTGGATACCGCTCGAAGCCGGACAACAAGATCAGCTCACGAGCGCGTCGATCGTCTTCGACGACCGTCGTCTGCTCGGGATCCGCGTCGCGCAGTTCACGCATCCGCGGGCTCATGCCCGGATGCCGGCGCCGCGGACCGTGCATCAGGTCGGCAACGTCCGGGTGCTCGCTGACGACGGCCACGAGCTACGAGTCCGATCGACGCTCGTGATGATCGAATTCCGGAGGGAGCGTCAACGAACGTGGGGCGCCACGGTCGAGCATCGCCTCCGGCGGATACCCGATGGGCTGCGTATCGCCGCCAAGAGAGTCGATCTCGTCAATGCCGAGGGCGAGCTCGATGGGATCGTGGCGATCTTCTAAGACCGTCCCGCTTCTGCTGCTGGCCGGCGCCGTCGTCCTCTGGGAAATTGCCACGCTCGGCCCGCGGGCCGATTTCGTCCTCCCACCGACCGAAATCGCGAGAGACGTCGTCGGCGCCGTCGCGTCCGGTGAGCTCCTGCCGCACGTCACCGCCAGCCTGACCCGCGCGCTGCCCGGGTTCGCGCTCGGGTCATTCGCCGGCATCGTGCTGGGGCTCGTCGCCGGCGTCGTCACCGGCTTCGCCGAGACCGTGAGCCCGGTCGTCTTCCTCACCTACCCCGTCCCCAAGGTCGTGTTCCTGCCGCTGTTCATGCTGTGGTTCGGGATCGGCGACGTCTCGAAGATCCTGGTCATCGCGCTCGCGTGCTTCTATCCCTGCTTCATCAACGCGTACTACGGCGCCCGCGCGACGCCTCGCCTGCTGGTGTGGTCGGCGCTCAACATGGGGGCCGGACGGCTCACGGTGTTCCGCAAGGTCGTGCTGCCCTGTGCGCTGCCGCTCGTGTTCGCCGGGCTCCGCGTGTCGCTCGCGCTCTCGTTCATCCTTCTCTTCTCCACCGAGATGATCAACGCGCGATCGGGGCTCGGCTTCCTCATCCGTCAGGCGGAGTCGAATCTCAGGTTCGATCTCATGTACGTCTCGATCGTCGCGGTCGCGGCGCTGGGCTACGCGAGTGATCGGCTGCTCCTGCTCGCACGTCGCCGCGCGCTCGCCTGGCAAGAGGCCGGATCTGCGTGAGCGCGCTCGCGCGCGCGCTTCGACCGTTCGCGCTGGTGGCGCTCGGTCTCGCCGGCTGGGAGCTCCTCTCGCGGAGCGGGCTCACGAGCCCGCTCCTGGTCCCGTCGCTCGGGAGGATCGGCTGGGAGCTCGGCCGGCTCGCGACGCGTCTCGACTCGCTCGCGGAGGTCTGGCAGTCGCTCCATCGCGCGCTGGTCGGGTTCGCGCTCGCCGCCGTCGTCGGGATCGCAATCGGCATCCTGATGGGACGGTCGCGCGTGGCGGCCGCGGTGTTCGATCCACTGCTCGCGGGCACCTATCCGGTTCCGAAGATCGCGCTCTTCCCGATCTTCGTCTTCGTGTTCGGGATCGGCAGCCTCTCCAAGATCGCGCTCGTGTTTCTCGAGTGCCTGTACCCGATCGTCGTCACCACGTATGCCGGCAGTCGCGTCGTCAATCGCGTGCTGGTCTGGTCGGCGCTCAACATGGGCGCATCACCGGCGCGCGTGCTGTGGCGCATCGTCGTGCCGGCGACCGCCCCTTACATCTTCGCGGGATTCAGGATCGCCCTGCCCGTGGCGATGATCGTCGTGATCATCACGGAGATGCTGAGCTCGGCGGACGGCCTCGGCTATCTGGCGATGTATTCGCTCGCGTCGCTCAAGACCGACCGGATGCTCGCAGTCGCGGTGGCGATCGCGTTGCTCGGTCTCGGCCTCGACCGCGTGCTGGTCCTGGTGCGCGACCGCGTGGTGTTCTGGGAGAGGCTCGACTCGTACTACGCGTAGCAAACCGTATCGAAATCTCACGTGAAGGCGTAAGCATGGGAGGGGCCATGAGCGACCTCGGCAAGATCGTGCGCGAGCTGGTCATCGCCAATCGCATCCTCGGGAACGAGGATGTCGTCGACGCCTACGGTCACGTGAGCGTTCGCCATGCCGACGACCCCGGACGCTATCTCCTGGCGCGCTCGCTGGCACCCGAGCTGGTGGAGGCGGCGACATCGTCGAATTCACGCTCGACGGGACGCCCACCCGCGAAGAGAAACGGGCGCTGTATCTCGAGCGCTTCATCCACGGCGCGATCTACGAGGCACGGCCCGACGTGATGGCCGTCGTCCACGCCCACGCCGAGGCGGTGCTGCCGTTCACCGTGACCAGGACGCCGCTCCGTCCGGTGATTCACTCCGGCAGCTTCATGGGCGCCGAGGTACCGGTGTGGGACATCGCTGACCGGTTCGGCGACACGAATCTGCTGGTGACGAACATGGACCAGGGTCGCGATCTCGCGCAGTGCCTGGGCCGCAAGAACCTGGCGCTGATGCGCGGCCACGGCTTCGCCGCCGCCGCGCGTAGCCTCGTCGAGGTCGTTCGCATGTCGGTCTACACGCCGCGCAACGCCCGCGCGCTCCTCGCTGCCCTCGCGCTCGGCGAGGTGAAGCCACTGTCGCCCGGCGAGATCGACGCCCGCAATGCCGGCTACAAACCCTACTCGCCCGAGACCCAGCGGGCGTGGGAATACTGGGCGCGGCGGGCCGGCTGCGGCGATATGCTCCACTGAACCGGGTGCCCGAGCGCAACGAGGAGCCTGAAGCTACTTCGGCAGATAGCTCAGATCCACCATCTGCTCCGCGTTCACCGGCTTGTCGAGCCACCCGAGCTTCTCGTGCATCAGCGTCGCCAGCTTCTTCAAACTTCCAACGTCAACGCGCGCCGCCGGGTCCCGTTTCCAGTCGGCGTTCTGCACGTAGGCCTCGAGGGGGGTCCGCACGAAGCCGGCCTTGTGGAGATCGCGCTTCGCCTCCGCCTGGTGCGCCAAGTAATAGCGTGTGACCGCGACGTAATCCGCGAGGAACGCGCGCACCACGTCCGGATTCACGCTCAAAAACTTCTCGCCGAACCACAGATCGAGCAGCTCATGGTCGTAGCCGACGGCCTCGACCGCGGTGAAGAGCGGCCGGAGACCGCCCTTGGCACGCTCGGCCGAATAGAACGGCTCCACGAACGTGCCGAGCGTCACCTTGTCGGAGCGCACGGCCGCGCCCATCGCGGGGAACGCGATCGGCACGACCTTGACGTCACGATCGGGGACCAGCCCCGCGTTGAGGAAGGCCGCGCGGGCCCAGAGATCGGTCGCCGTCTTGACGCCGACGATACCGACCGTGCCGCCCTTCAGATCCTTGACGCTCTTGATCTTGCCGTCGTCCTTCGCCATGTACGTCGTCGAGAACCACTCCTTGCCAGCCGCCTCCTGAGAGATCCCCGCGACGATCTTGATGCCGAGGCCCTGCGGAACCGCGAAGATCACGGCGAGCCCGGGCGCCGTGCCGGCGTCCAGCTCGTTCGCGAGGAACGCTTGAAAGCGCTCCGGATTTCCCTGGAACGCGATCATCTTCAGGCGATATTTCGTCCCCTGCCCGGGCGTCAGATCCGGCCGCGCCGCCATCAGCCACACCTGCTCCTCGGCGGCAAAGCCGTGCCCGAAGCGGATCAGCGGCGGCTCGGCGGAGCCCGGCGCCGGAGCGAACGTCCAGGCGAGCGCGACCAGCGCGACACACGAGACGCACCGAAGTAGCCACCGACCGTTCATCCCGCCCTCCCGTCTCCAGTCCTCACGTTCGCCTCTGAGCCGCTCCGGCGGCTTCGCTCCTGACGAGATCCCACACGTGGTTGCGCCAGTCGAGAAACGCGACCGATTTTCGAATCGCGAAGTCACGCGGCCGCGGAAGATCCACCACGACGTCCTCGCGGATGCGCGCGGGCCTCGCCGTCAGGACGACGACCCGGTCGCCGAGATAAACCGCCTCCTCGATGTCGTGCGTGACGAACACGATCGTCTTGCCGGTCCGCTCCCACAAGCGGAGCAGCTCCTCCTGCATCGTCTCGCGCGTCTGCGCGTCGAGCGCGCCGAACGGCTCGTCCATCAGCAAGACTTCGGGATCGAACGCGAGCACGCGCGCGAGCGCGACGCGCTGTTTCATCCCGCCGGACAGCTCGGCTGGAAGGTGGTCGCGGAACTCCCGGAGACCGGTCAGGTCCAGATACCGGTCGACGACCGCCTCGCGCTCGGCGCGCGAGACGCCACGCTTTTCGAGGCCCCACCCGACGTTGCCGGCCACCGTGCGCCACGGGAACAGCGCGAACTCCTGGAAGACCATGCCGCGGTCGGGCCCTGGCCGGACGACATCCCGCCCGTGCACGCGAATCCGGCCCGAGTCGGCGGACACGAACCCGCCGAGCACGTGGAGCAACGTCGTCTTCCCGCAGCCGCTCGGCCCGACGATTGTGACGAGCTCACCGTCGCCGATCGCGAGGCGCTCGATGTCGAGGACGGTCAGCGCCCGACCGTCGCGCGCGTACACCTTGCGGAGACCGACCACTTCCAGCGCGGGAGTGGATGTCACCGCGGGACGTCGACCGTGAGCAACGTCATGAGCGCGGCCAGTGCAACAGCTCCGCGAGCGCCTTCTGCATCCGCTCCGGCGCCCGGCCCTCGCGCGCGATCTCTCGATTGCGGAGCCAGCACGCGACCCGACCGGTCAGCTGGCCTCGCTGGATGATCGTGCGGGACAGTCGTCCGATCTGTTCGACCCGCGCGCGGCGCCGGCGCTCGTAGCTTCCGAGCGCCTCGGCGAGCGGCGTCCGTCCTTCGCTCGCGGCACGCAGCTCGTCGGCCAGCACCACCGCGTCTTCCATCGCCATGCCCGCGCCCTGCCCGAGGCCCGGCGAGATCGCGTGCGCGGCGTCTCCGAGCAGCGCAACACGGCCGCGCACCCATGGCACCTGGTGCACTTCTTCCAGGTCGGTGCAGATCACGCCGTCCGTCGACGTGAGCTGAGCGAACGCGCCACGCACGCGGGAATCGGTGAACTGCGCGAAGCACGCGCGAAACGTGCGGACGTCCTCGAGCGCCCAGGCGCGGCTCTCGCGTGGTGAATCGAACGTGGTCCACACGTAGAGCTGCGCCGCGCCGATCGGCACGAGCCCCACGGACTGGCCGCGCCCGAGAAGCTCGGTGAAGTGCTGAAGTCCGTTGCGATTCTCGACCACGAAGCGATGCGACCGATAGCCGAGGTACACAGGCTCGACCGCGCCGAAGAAGCGGGCGCGCACCGTCGACGCGATCCCGTCCGCGCCGATCAGCACGTCGCCGGTGAATGCCTCGCCGGTTTCGGTCTCGAGTCTCACACCTTCCGGGTCGGCCTGGAGGGATCGCAGGCGCACGTCGAGATACACCGTGCCGGGCGACACTCCGTCGGCCAGGCACTCGTGCAGGTGGGCGCGATGAACGAGCGCGCCCTGCGCGAGCCGGCCGGCGGCGTAGAGCGGACGATAGTCGCGAGTTGCGAGTCGCCGCCCGCGCTGGTCGTGCGTGTCGCGCCCGAGGTACGGCACGCCCGCCTCGCGAACGCACGCGGCAAGCCCGTTCGCTTCGAGCACGGCCATCGCGTTCGGGTTCATGATGATGCCGGCGCCGACCGCCGCGAGCTTCGGCGCGCGCTCGAGAACCGTCGCGGACAAGCCGCGCCGGCCGAGCTCACGCGCCAGCGAGAGCCCGCCGATGCCGCCGCCGACGATCAGGGTCCGAAGCATAGGCGGTGATTGTATCCTCGCCGTAGGCCACGAGAATGTCGCACCCGAAAGTCTTCCTCGACAGCGCGCGTGGGCGCCGACGAGGGAGGACGATCTGGCGCGTCATGCGGCGGCGAGCGCCGCCGTACGCCGGCGGCTGAGCCCCCGCGCCGACGTGGCCTACGGGTCGACCGCGGAAGAGACGCTCGACATCTTCCCGGCGGCGACATCTGGCGCACCGGTCATGGTCTTCGTCCACGGCGGAGCGTGGCGCCGCCGCATGAAAGAAGAAATCCATTTCCTCGCGACGCCGTTCGTCGAGGCCGGCGCCATGTTCGTGGCCGTCGGCTTCGCCGTGATTCCCACCGTGCGGCTCCCCGGCATGGTCGAGCAGGTCGGCCGCGCGGTGGCGTGGGTGGCTCGACATGCCGCGAACTTCGGCGGCGATCCCGACCGCATCCATCTCGCCGGGCATTCGTCGGGCGCTCACCTCACGGCCGTGCTGCTTACCGAGGACTGGTCACGGCGCTTCGACGTCCCGAACGACGTGATCAAGAGCGGGCTCTGCGCGAGCGGGATGTACGATCTCGGACCGGTGCTGCTGAGCGCCCGGAGCTCGTACGTGATGCTGAGCGCGGAGGAGATCGAGGCCCTCAGTCCCGAGCGCCACGTCGAGCGCGTGCGGTGTCCCGTCGTCGTGGCGTATGGCGAGGGCGAAAGCCCCGAGTTCCAGCGTCAGGCGCGCGATTTCGCGGCGGCGCTGAAGGCCGCCGGCCGGCCCGTCGAGCTGCTTCGCGCCGACGGCGTGAACCACTTCGAGATGCTCGACCTGCTCGGCACGAACGACGGGGTGCTCGCGCGCGCGGCAATCGATCAGATGGGGCTTGCCTGAAACGACCCGGGCCGGCGCGGCCCGTACCGGCTCATCGTGCTTTTCTGTTCCCGGGCGGTCGCGGGGCTTCCCGCTTCCAGAGCTCCCATGCTCGCTCGTAGCCGCCGAGGTTCCGCGTCGCGAGCCGCGCCTCTTCCGGATGGAGATAGTGAACCGTTGCGCCGAGCCGGATCGCGTCGAGCTGAATGCGCGCGTTCAGCTCCATGTAGAAGGACCGGCTCACCACCTGCGCCAGCGACTCGCCCGCCACCACCGCGCCGTGGCCCCGCATGAGCGCCGCCGGCGCTCCGCCGACGGTCTGCGCGAGCACGCGTCCGAGCGCCGGTGTCCGTACGAGCATGTCCGTCGCCGCGCCGGCCGCGGTGTAGATGTCGAAGTTCGGCACGCCGTCACCGATGAACGCGCTCATGTGATAGACCGCGCGAAACGGCGCCTCGGAGATGCTGAAGGTCACCGTGGCCGGCGCATGGTGGTGCACGACAGCGCCGATGTCCGGGCGCGCGCGCTAGAGCTCGCCGTGGATGAAGCGCTCGGAGTAAAGCGGGCGCGCATCCCGCTTCACTGGCTCGCTGTCGAGATCGAGGACCACGATGTCGGCCGGCTCGATCAGCAGGGGCGCGCGTGATCGGCTGATCAGGTAGCGTCCGGCGTCCCGCGGATCGCGCACGCTGACGTGACCGTAGGCGTCCACGATGCCGTGGCGAGCGAGCAGACGGTAGGTCGCCGCCAGCTCCTTGACCAGGTCATCGCTCTTGCCGCCACCGGACCGCCGGGGTCGCCGCGCCGCAGCCGTCATGGTCGCCTCCCGGAATAGACCGTGTGCTTCAGTCCGCGCTCGCCTGCACGGCCGGCCGATAGTTGGCGTCGTACCACCAGCGCAGATAGTCGTCGTAGGAGATCGGGGGGAATCGCGGCGGGTTCTCGGGGCCACGGCAGCTCGGGACGCACGCGATCACCGTGTCCAGATGAGGCCCGAGGAAGAACGGGATCGCGTACCGATCGCGGCCGACCGGCGGCAACGCGCGATGCGGCGTCGATTTGAAGCGGCCGTTGGTCCAGCGCACCATCATGTCGCCGCTGTTCACCGCGAAGGAGTCGGGGACGTAGGGCACATCGAGCCACGTGTCGTCCGGCGATCTCACTTGAAGTCCCGGCACCTCGGTCTGCGCCAGGAACGTGAGGAAGTTCGCATCCGTGTGCGGCGCGATGCCGAACTGATTCGGCGCCGCCGCCACCGGCGGGTAGTGCGACAGCCGGAACGTGAACTGGCTCTCCGCGAACGCCGTATCGAAATAGTCCGGCGGCGCGTCGAGCGCGATGGCCGCCAGCGGCAGCATGCGGCGACCGAGGGCGTCGACGGCGCCGATGTACTCGAGCACGGTCTCGCGAAATCCCGGGAGATCGTCGGGCCACACGTTCGGGCCGGCGAACCGGCGTCCCGCGATCAGTAGCGGATCGTCCGGCCGGCGCTCGCGTCGCACGAAGAACGCTTCGTTCAGGTCCGGCTTGTCGTTGTCGTTCACGTCGGACGTCCACACGGCGTACCGGCCGAGCGACATGTAGCCGTTGTTGTGCTCGTTCATGCGCAGCTTCATCTTCCAGCCGCCGGGTCTCGCGTGGAAGCGCCGCGCTTCGTCGAACGTCCGCGCGATCAGCTCGCGGGGCACGCCGTGGTTCACGACGATGAAGAAGCCGATCTCCTCGAGCGCGTGGCGGAGCTGTGCGGCTGCCGCGTCGCGCGCGCCGCGGGCGGCTTGAAGATACGGAGCCAGGTCGATCACGGGAATCATTGCGCTCATGCTAGCACCCGCGCCGGACATGAGAGCGGTGCGGGCCGGGACGTGCCGCCGGCCCGCCCGCGTCGGTCACTACTTCGTGAGCGCGTCGGCGCCGGCTTTCGCGATCTGCGCGTCCTGCTCGGACGTCACGCCGGACACGCCGATGATCTTGCCGTCGGCGTTCAACGGGATCCCACCCTCGAGCACACTGGCCCCGCGGAGCCCCAGGAGACGCAGATTGGCGCCGCCCTGACCGACCAGATCCTGGAACACCTTGGTCGGCCTCCGGAACGCGACGGCCGAGTACGCTTTGTCGCGCGCGACGTCGATGCTGCCGAACTGCGCGCCGTCCAGGCGGTGGAGCATCACGAGCTGCCCGCCGGAATCCAGGATCACGATGACCACGTTCCATTTGTTCTTCATCGCCTCGGCTTCCGCACCCGCCATCACCTTCTTTGCCTGCTCGAGCGAGACCGGAGAGCCGTACGGGATCTGCGGCGGCGCCGGCGCCACGGGCTGCTGCGCGCTGACCGAGATCGCGGTGAAGACGAGCACCACTCCGATGACCAGGGACCACAGCCTTCGAGTCGTCATGAGGTCTCCTCCTTCGGGACGGGTTGGACCGCGAGAAACTCAGCGCGCCCGACGCGCGCTATGAAGCCGGCTCCACACCTCAGCCGGCGTGGCCGGCATGTCCACGTGCTCGACACCGAGCGGGCGCAACGCATCCAGGATCGCGTTCACGATCGTCGGCGGCGCGCCCACGGAGCCCGCTTCGCCGATGCCCTTCACGCCGAGCGGGTTCGTGCGGCACGGCACCTCGCGAAAGTCCATCGTGAAGTCCGGGAGATCGTCCGCTCTCGGCATGCAGTAGTCGGTGAAGCTCGAGGACAGGAGCTGGCCGGATTCCCGGTCGTAGGCGACCTGCTCGACCAGCGCCTGCCCGATGCCCTGCGCGAGCCCGCCCTGGATCTGTCCCTCGCAGATGAGCGGGTTGATCACGCGACCGACGTCGTCGACGACGACGTAGCGGTCGATCGTCACCCGGCCGGTGTCGGGGTCCACCTCGACCTCGCAGACGTGCGCGCCGTTCGGAAAGTTCTGCGGCTCGGCCGACCACGCGCCGCTCGCTTCCAGCCCGATGCCGAACTGCCTCGGCAACCCGACCGGACGGTAGAAGGCCTTCGCGACGTCCACGAGCGGCATCGCGCGATCGGTGCCGACGACCTGGAACTTTCCGTCCTTGAACTGGACGTCGTCCGCGGCCGCTTCCATCAGGTGCGCGGCGAGCGGCCGCGCCTTCTCGATCACCGCGTCGGCGGCCAGCTTGAGCGCCGAGCCGCCGATCAGCGCGGAGCGTGACGCGTACGTTCCGCGGCCGAAGGAGACCTGATTGGTGTCGCCCTGAACGAGCCGGATATTTTCGAACGGCACGCCGAGCCACTCGGACACCATCTGCGCGTACGTGGTGGCGTGCCCCTGTCCGTGCGAGAACGTCCCCGCGACGATCGTCACGTTGCCGCTCGGATCGAAGCGCAGCTCCATGCGGTCGTTGAACACGCCGCAGTCCTCGATGTAGTACGTGAGCGCGCGCCCACGTCGCTTGCCCCGGGCCTCGCTCGCTGCGCGGCGGGCCGCGAAGCCCTTCCAGTCCGCCAGATCGAGACACCGATCCATCGTCGCGGCGAACTCGCCGCTGTCGTACACGAACCCCGTCGGCGTCGTGAACGGCATGGCCTGGGGCGCGATGAAGTTGCGGCGCCGGATCTCGTCCGGAGCGATGCCGATCACGACCGCGGCGCGATCGAGCAGACGCTCGGTGAGGTAGACCGCTTCGGGTCGGCCGGCGCCGCGATACGGACCGGTCGGCGCCGTGTTCGTGAAGACGGCCTGGCTCACGACGTGGAGCGCCGGCACGACGTAGGCGTTCGGCACGAGCTTCAGCGAGTAGATGACCGGAACGATCGCGGCGCCGACCACGTACGCGCCGAGCGCGTGCAGCGCGCGCGCCCGGATGCCCAGGATCTTGCCGTGCTCGTCGAGGGCCAGCTCGCCGTCGACGACCTGGTCGCGGCCGTGATCGTCGTTGAGCAGTCCCTCGGACCGCGACTGGATCCACTTGACCGGCCGGCCGCACCGGCGCGAGGCCCAGAGCACCAGGGCTTCTTCCGGGTACGTGTCGCCTTTCATGCCGAACCCGCCGCCGACGTCCTGCGCGACCACGCGCAGCTTCGTCTCCGGCATCCGGAAGACGGCCTGCGATAGCACGGAGCGAACACCATGCGGGTTCTGCGTGCTGGTGTAGAGCGTGTAGCTGTCGTCGGCGGCGTTGTAGTCGCCGATGGCGCCGCGAGTCTCGAGCGCGTTCGCCGCGAGGCGATTGTTCAGGAGACGCACGGACACGACGTGGCGCGCCGTCGCGAATGCGGCGTCGGTCGCCTCTTTCTTGCCCATCGCGAGCGTGAAGCAGACGTTGCCGGTCCATTCCGGCCAGATCTTCGCCGCGCCGTCGCTCGTCGCGTCCTCCACGGTCGCGACAGCCGGCAACGGCTCGTAGTCGATCTCGATCAGCTCGGCCGCTTCCCGCGCCTGCGCGGCCGTCTCGGCGACGACGAACGCGACGCGCTCGCCGACATGACGCACGACGTCCGCCACCAGCACCGGGCGCCGGGTCCGATAGCCCTTCGGCCCGCCCATATCCTCCGGCATGGCGTTGGGCGGAATGCCGCCGAGCTGGTCGGCGACGGCATCCGCGCCGGTGAGCACACACAGCACACCCTCGGCCGCGCGCGCACGGCCGACGTCGACGCGCGTGATCCGTGCGTGCGCGTGTGGTGACAGCACGAGCGCGCCGTGCGCCTGGCGCGGCAGCACGATGTCGTCGACGTACCGGGCGCGGCCGGTCAGGAAGCGACGGTCCTCGACCCGTCGCACCGGCTGTCCGATGCCGAACGACGACATCATTTCACCGCCATCGATCTTGCCGGGGGCCCCGACATGGCCCCCGGACCCCCAACGCTCGGACGCGCCCCGGCGCAGCCGTGGCGCGCCTCGACGACCCGAGAGATTGTGTTGCCGAGACGACGCGCCACACCCCCAACGCTCTCAACGGACTTCGCCACCCGGGTTGATGGGCTCGAGCCGCACGTCGACGATGGCCAGCCGTCCGGCGCGTACGGCGTCGAGCCCGCGCGACAGCGCCGCGCGGACGTCGGACGGGCGTTCCACGGTCTCGCCGACTCCGTCGAACGCGTGCGCGAGCATCGCATAGTCGGGATTCGGCGTGATCGACGTGCCGGCGAACTTCTGCGCCTTCACCGCGAAGCCGTCCGGGTAGTGGCGCGGGATGCCGGACTTCTGGGAGAGATACCCGGAGTTGTTGAAGATCACGATGAGGATCGGCAGCCGATGCTCCTGGCTCGCGCCGAGCGCCGCCGTCACCGGGTTGTAGTTGAACGTGCCGTCGCCGATCAACGCGATGACGGGACGCTCCGGCGCCGCCGCTTTCACGCCGAGCGCCTCGCCGAGGCCCGTGCCCAGGCCACCGCAGCTCGCCTCGAAGAAGCGTCCCGGCGTCAAGCTCTCGAGTCCCCGATGGAGCGCGAGCCGGTGCGTGATGGTCTCGTCGACCACGATCGCGTCGTCCGGAATGACCTCGTCCAGCTCGTGCGCGACCCAGCGCGTGTCGATCACCGCGTGCTTGCCCGTCGCGCGCGCTTCGTCGCGCTGCGTCTTTCGTGCCTGGTCGTGACGTGCGCGCCAGCGATCCACGCGCGACGCGCGCGACGCCGTCGGCACCAGCGCCTTCACTCGGTCGATCAGCAGCGCGAGCGAGCTCTCGACGTCGCCGGTGACGATGAGATCGGAACGGAACCCCCAGAACGGCAGGTCCGCGCGGAGCGGCTCCTCACCGAGCACCGCGACCCTCGTGTTCGGACCGGGCCCCGCGGACGGCGGGTGCCACGGCGCGGACGCGGCGACGAGAAACGCGAGATCGGCCTCCTTGAGATACGTCGTGTACGACGGCGACGGCCCGATGCCGCCGTACAGCGGATGCCTGCGCGGGAAGTTCACGTACCCCGGATGCCAGCCTTCGACGACCGGCGCACCGAGAAGCTCCGCGAGCTCGACCAGCAGATCCACGCCGCGCACCGTCCGTCCCGAATCTTCGGTCACGATGACCGGATTCGCGGCGTCGACGAGCGCGCGCGCGAGCTCGTCGATCGCGTCGGCCGGCGCGGTGGCGGCGCGCATCGACGTCGCGCTCGGCGGAGCGCTGCTGGTCATCGTGGCGAACAGGAATTCCATCGGCACCGAGACGAAGACCGGCCCCTGCGGCGCGGCCATCGCCAGCTGACACGCGCGCTGGATCGTCCCGGGAAGCAGCGCGGGAGAGTTGAGCCCGAAGCTCCACTTCACGCACCTCTCGACGAGCCTGGCCGGCCCACCGATGTCCGAGAGGAGCCCGAGCCACTGCTGTCCCGGATCCTGTCCGGGCTCCTCGCCGAAGCCGATCGATTCGCCGGTCAGCACGACCATCGGAATCCGTTCGTGCATCGCGCCCCGGAGCGCCATGGTGGCGTGAAGCGAGCCGACGGTCGTGTGGATCATCACCGCCGGCAGCTTGCCCGTGGCCTTCGCGTAGCCGGACGCCATCCCGACGGCGACTTCCTCGTGACGCGAGGACACGTATGCGGGAATGTCCTTGTCGGACCCGTACGGCTTGGCGAGAAATTCCCAGACGGGCGCCCACTACGAGCCGGGCGACGCGAAGATCCACTCCACGCCCATCCCGCGCAACACCCGCAGCAGAGTTTCCGCGCCGCTCAGTCCCTTCGTATCCATACGATCCTCCCTGAACGCCCTGGGCTCCGTATCGGCCGCTCGAAACGGTCGGGCGCATTGTACAGTCATGAACGCCGCCGCAGCATCGAGGCCCGGGCGTGACGAAGGAGAGTCAACATGCGCGCAGCCTGGTACGAGAAGAACGGGCCGGCCGCAGAAGTCCTGCGGGTCGGCGAGATGCCGGTCCCGGAGCCGGGAGCGGGTGAGGTTCGGGTTCGCGTCATCTCGTCCGGTCTCAACCCCACCGACGTGAAGTCGCGCGCGGGCTCACGCCCGATGGGCTATCCGCGCGTGGTGCCGCATCAGGACGGCGCCGGCGTGATCGACAAGGTGGGTCAAGGCGTGCCGGCCTCGCGCGTCGGCGAGCGGGTGTGGCTCTACATCGTCCAGTGGCAGCGCGCGTGGGGAACGGCCGCGGAGTTCACGGTGGTGCCGGCGCGCCTGGCCGTGAGGCTTCCGGCCAACACGACGTTCGCCGAGGGCGCGTGTCTCGGCATCCCGGCCGTGACCGCGCACCGCTGTCTCTTCGCCGACGGTCCCATCGACGGACAGACAGTGCTGGTCACTGGCGGTGCCGGCGCGGTCGGACACTACGCGGTGCAGCTCGCGAAGTGGGCGGGCGCGACGGTCATTGCGACCGTGAGCTCGGACGAAAAGGCGGCGCTCGCCGTCGCTGCCGGGGCCGATCACACGGTGAACTACAAGATCGGTGACACCGCCGCGCAGATCCTCGAGTGCACCGGCGGGGCCGGCGTCGACCGCATCGTGGACGTGGACTTCGGCGCCAACCTGCCGGTGAGCGCCCGGGTGCTCAAGACCAATGGCGCGATCGCGAGCTACGCGTCCACGGGCGCGCCCGAGCCGGCGTTACCGTTCTACGCGCTGATGGCGAAGAACGTAACGATGCGGCCGGTGCTGATCTACACGATGCCGGATCGAGCCAAGGACGATGCGACACGCGACATCATCGGGCTCGTCGAGGCCGGCCGGCTCATGCACGTGATCGGCGCGCGCTTCCCGCTCGATCGCATCGTCGAGGCGCACCAGGCCCAGGAGAGCGGCAAGGTCACGGGGAACATCGTGGTAGATGTTGGGGGACTGAAGTAGTCGGTCATGTCCCGGACCCCACTCGATCGTCGACGGTCGTCGCTCACGGCACCATGCGGTAGCCGCAGTCGCGGAAATCCGTGTCGAAGGCGAAGGCGGAGTCCAGGCCCAGCCGATTCATGAGCTCGAAGCTCGTGCAGTCCGTGAGGCTGAGGCGCTTGTCGCTGAAGCGGGCCATCACGTCGAGCCCGCCCCGCACGATGTCGGGATCGAGGAACAGCAGCTCGTACCGTCGACTCTCGAAGAGGCTACGCGCGACGGCGACGGCGCGTTGGGCGCCCGCGCGGGCGCGGACGCGCGTCGCGACCTCTGCCAGGATCAGCTCGCTGAGCACCAGCCGCGCGTGCGGATGCGCTCGCACGAACGCCGCGGCCGCCTCGTGGTGCCGGTCGTCTCGGAACGCCAGCGCGAGCAGCGCGCTCGTGTCCACCAGGAGCTTCACCGTCTACCTCCTTCGGCCAGCCGTAGAGGTAGTGATCGTGATTGACGGATTCATCGCCTGCCGACTCGCCGACGCTCCCGACCAGGGTGTCGGCCGGATCGTCCCCGAACGGGATCTCCTCCACGCCCTCACCGCGGCCGAGATAGCTCGACACTGCCTCCCGGACGAGGAGCGCCAGTGACACTCCCCGGCGCCGCGCCTGATGCTGCAGCTCCCGGTACGCGTCCTCGGGAAATCGCAAATTCGTCGTGACGTATCTCGTCATATCGCGATAACGATATCGCCATATCGGGGTATCGTCAACCGATTCCCGCGAGCCGAGCCGCCGGGTCCCGTCAGTGTCGATGGCCTCCGCGCGAGTGGTCGAACCGCTCGTGGTGCTGGCGCAGGAGATCGTGGCCGTAGTCGGCCGACGTACGTCTCGATCAGACGCCGGACCAGGCCCTGCTGCCCGGTCGAGAGCTCACCGAAGCCGATGCCCTCGTACCGCAACACCAGATTGTCGCGGAACGCGGCGGTGAAGGCCTCGCCGGGGAGATCCTTCGCGACGAAGGAGTGTCGACTTCGCTACGCAAGAATTTTCCCACTAATCGTGTCGCGTGTGATCGATGCTCCACGCGATTCACGGTACGCTCTACGTAAGCTCCAGGGAACGATTCCGAGTCATGATCCGCGAGTTGCTGGACAGGACGCCCTCGCCCCTCGGACGCCTCCAGCGCGCCCTCCGCACGTTCGTCAGCGACCGGCGGCGGCTGCGCGAGGTGATCGGGCATCGGCGCGATCGGACGTCGCGTCGCCGGTATCCGCTTCGGCGTCACCTGGTCACGCTCGTGATCGCCGCGCTGTTGCCGGCCGTGGCGTTCGCAGCGGTGATCGTCGCGATGCTCGGCGCGCAGGAGCACCGCTGGGCGCAACGCGGGCTCGCCGATACGGCGCGCGCGCTGGCGTCGGCGGTCGACCGGGAAATCGAATCGGACATCACCACGCTGGAAGCGCTCGCGGCGCTGCCGGCGATGGACCACGTGCACCCGGACGCGTTTCGCACCATCGCGGAACGGGTGCGCCGCTCACAGAACGGCTGGGAAACGGTGTTTCTCGTCACTCCCGGCGGAGAAGAGATCTTGAGCACCGCCGCCAGCCCCGGAGCCGGCACGCTGCCGGGCCTTCGCGACCGCGCGTTCTTGCGCGACATCCGCGCCGGCCGTCAGCGATCCGTGTCCCCTCTCGTGACGGATCCGGTCACCGGCCGTCCGGGCATCACGCTCGCGGTTCCCGTCCATCGAGACAGGAAGCTGAAGTACGTCCTCGCGGCTGGCTTGCGGCTCGACACGCTGGACGCGCTGCTGACGGAGCAGCGGCTGCCGGGCGACTGGACAGGAACTCTGATCGACCAGGATCTCGCGATCGTCGCCCGCTCACGAACCCCCGAACGCTTCGTGGGACAGCGCGTGACACCCGGATTGGCCGGACACCTGGCGCGCGCTCGCGAGGGCTCCTTCTGGGATACGACCAAGGATGGCGTGCCGTCGTTCGGCGTCTTCACGCGAACGCGCCTCGGCGATTGGGTCCTCGTGCTCGCCGTTCCGGCGGCGGCGGTCGCGGGCGCTAGCAAATGGCTCGCCGGCGTCGCGATGGGGGGAATCGGGTTGATCGGGCTCGGCGTGGTCGTGGCGCTGCTGGCTGCCGGCCGGATCGCACGATCCGTCGACGAGCTGACCGCCAGGGCGGAGATGCTCGGTGAGGGCGCGATTCCCGACGACGCTCCGGCATCCGAGGTGACGGAGGTCGCGCGCGTCGGCGATGCGCTGCGCGACGCCGCCTTGCTCTTGCAGCAGCGCGCGCGGGAGCGCGCCGCCGCCGATGCGGCGCTCCGGGCGAGCGAGGAGCGCTTTCGCCGGGCGTTCGAGCAAGGTCCGCTCGGCATGGCGATCGTGGGCGAGGATTTCCGGCTGGTCCGCGTCAACGCGCGCCTGGCCGAGATCCTGGGCTACGCCGAGGACGAGC
Source organism: Candidatus Rokuibacteriota bacterium (assembly GCA_003220195.1). GTDB lineage: Bacteria > Methylomirabilota > Methylomirabilia > Rokubacteriales > CSP1-6 > AR8. The sequence goes on from QHRT01000082.1 coordinate 27,642, forward strand.
TGACCAAGCTCATCTTCCCGGAGCTCACCCATCCCGCCGACGTCGCGAAGGACGTCGACCACGCCACCCGCCTCTTCCGCGGCGACATCCCGTTCTACACGCTCGAGAAACGGCTGATCCGCAGGGACGGCAGCATCGTGTGGGGCGATCTCACCGTCACCATGATCCGCGACGAGGAGGGCCGCGTCACCAACGCGCTGGCCCTCGTGCAGGACGTCACCGCGCGCGTGCGCGCCGAGGACGATCGGCGCCGCGCCGAGGACGCGCTCCGCGAGCAGGCCGAGCAGCTCGAGGCGGCGAGCCGGAGCAAGGACGAGTTTCTCGCGACGCTCTCGCACGAGCTCCGGACGCCCCTCAACGCCGTGCTCGGGTGGACGCTGATGCTGCGTCAGGGCCGGCTCGACGCCGCGGGCACCCTGCGGGCTCTCGACGTGATCGAGCGCAACGCGCGGGCGCAATCCCAGCTGATCGAAGATCTGCTCGACACCTCCCGCATCACGACGGGCAAGCTGCGTCTCGAAGTGGTCCGCGTCGACGTCCTCGGCGTGGTGGAGGCGGCGCTCGACGCCGTCGAACCCGCGGCCTCCGCGCGCGGCGTCCAGCTCCGACGAGTCCTCGATCCCCACGCGGGTGTCGTGGTCGGCGACGCCGATCGGCTTCAGCAGATCGTCTGGAACCTCCTGACGAACGCCATCAAGTTCACGCCGCGCGGTGGATCGGTGGAGCTGCGCGTGGAGCGTCAGGCCGGGCAGGTCGTCATCGTCGTGTCCGACACCGGGATCGGCATCGCACCCGAGGTGCTGCCGTTCGTCTTCGAGCGATTCAGGCAGGGCGACACCGGCAGCACGCGAACACATGGCGGCCTCGGCATCGGGCTGGCGCTCGTGAAGCATCTGGTGGAGCTCCATGGCGGATCGGTCACGGCGGAGAGCCCGGGGCAGAACCGCGGCGCCACGTTCACCGTCCGGCTGCCGGAAATGCCGCAGCCGCTCGCCCTGCCGCCGGGTGTGTCCCAGGTCCCGGTACGCCTCAACGACATCCGGGTGCTCGTCGTGGACGACCGGAAGGACAGCCTCGAGATCCTGCAGCATCTCTTCGACGACCACGGCGCCGAGACGCGGACGGCGATGAGCGCCTCCGAGGCGCTCGAGATCCTGCACTCGTGGCGACCGGACGTGCTCGTGTCCGACATCGAGATGCCTGGCGAGGACGGGCTGTCGCTCATCCGCAAGGTGCGCACGCTGCCGACCGAGAACGGCCGACGCCTGCCGGCCGTCGCGGTGACGGCGTACGCGAACGTCGGGCACCGCGTGCGGGCGCTCGCCGCCGGATTCGATGCGTACGTGGCGAAGCCGCTCGAGCCCGACGAGTTGCTCGCCGTCGTCGCGAACGCGGTCGGGAGGCTCGGCCGGATGTGATGCGCACGCGTCCGGGCACGTCCTCTCCCCTCGGCGCCACGTGGGATGGCTCGGGCGTGAACTTCGCGCTCTTCTCGGAGCACGCGACCGGCGTGACGCTCTGCCTCTACGAGGGCGAGGACAGCGAGACCGAGTTCGCGCGGATTCCCGTCACCGAATACACCGATCAGGTGTGGCACGTCTACCTGCCCGAGGCGCGGCCCGGGCTTCGCTACGGCTATCGCGTCGACGGTCCGCACGATCCCGAGCGCGGACACCGCTTCAACCCGGCCAAGCTGCTGCTGGACCCCTACACGCGCGCGATCGACGGCTCCCCGCGCTGGAGCGACGCGCTCTTCGGCTACCGCGTCGGCGATGCCGCCGGGGATCTGAGCCGCGACGAGGGAGACAGCGCCGGCGCGATGCCGAAATCGGTCGTCATCGACACCTCGTTCACGTGGGGCGGAGACCGGCCGCCGCGAACGCCGTGGAACGAGACCGTCATCTACGAGCTGCACGTCAAGGGGTTCACCGCGCGCCATCCGCACGTCCCGAAAGCGCAGCGCGGGACGTATCTCGGCCTCTGCTCACCGCCGGCGCTCGACTGCCTGACCTCGCTCGGCATCACCGCCGTCGAGCTCATGCCCGTGCATCACTTCATCGTCGACCGATCGTTGCTGGACCGCGGGCTGACGAACTACTGGGGCTACAACTCGATCGGGTTCTTCGCGCCGGAGTCGAGCTACGCCGCCGCCGGATCGCCGGGGCGACAGGTCGCCGAGTTCAAGACGATGGTGAAGAGGCTCCACGACGCCGGCATCGAGGTGATCCTCGACGTCGTCTACAACCACACGTGCGAGGGCAATCACCTGGGGCCGACGCTCGCGTTCCGCGGCATCGACAACGCGTCGTACTACCGGCTGGTGCCGGACGACGCGCGCTATTACGTGGACTACACCGGCTGCGGCAACACGCTCAACATGACGCATCCCCGCACGCTGCAGCTCATCATGGACAGTCTCCGGTACTGGATTCAGGAGATGCACGTCGACGGCTTCCGCTTCGACCTGGCCTCGGCGCTGGCGCGCGAGCTGAACGACGTCGACCGGCTCGGCGCGTTCTTCGACATCATCCATCAGGACCCGGTGATCTCGCAGGTGAAGCTCATCGCCGAGCCGTGGGATCTCGGTGACGGCGGCTACCAGGTCGGCAACTTTCCGGTGCTCTGGGCGGAGTGGAACGGCATCTATCGCGACACCGTGCGCGCCTCCTGGAAGGGTGACGAGGGACAGGCCGGCGGGATTGCGTTCCGCCTCACCGGCTCGAGCGATCTCTACGGGCGCGGCGGGCGCAAGCCCTACGCGAGCGTCAACTTCGTCACCGCGCACGACGGCTTCACGCTCGCCGACCTGGTGAGCTACAACGACAAGCACAACGAGGCCAACGGCGAGGACAATCGCGACGGCCACGATCACAACGTCTCCTGGAACTGCGGGGTCGAAGGGCCCACCGACGATGCGGCGATCGTGGCGCTGCGCGAGCGCCAGCAACGCAACTTCATCGCGACGCTGCTCCTGTCGCAGGGCGTGCCGATGATCTGCGGCGGCGACGAGATCGGCCGCACGCAGCGCGGCAACAACAACGCCTACTGCCAGGACAACGAGC
>QHRT01000556.1 GCA_003220195.1 Candidatus Rokuibacteriota bacterium
GGGGGGAAACGCGAAGATGTTGTCGCCGGTCACGGCAGTGCGCACCACCCAGTAGAACGGCATCAGCATCACGCCGGAGACGACGACGAGCGCGGCGTGGATCGGCCACGTCACGGTGCGATGCATCGCGCGGCTACTCCGCCGTGTCGCCGACGAGGAACTGCACGCGCTACTCCGCCGCCTCGACGGCTCCCGCCTCGCCGCCGGACAGCCGGTTCGCGAGCCAGGTGACCGACAGCAACAACACGAACAGCACGACGGTCAGGGCGGCCGCATAGTCGAACTGGCTCAGCACGAAGGCCGCCCGGTAGATGTAGGTGATCAGGAGCTCGGTCGCGTAGTGTCATCACGTAGATCAGGTCGAAACTGGTGAACGAGTTGATGATGCCGAGGACCAGGCAGAGGAAGATCGACGGCCGGAGCAGCGGCAGCGTGATGTGACGCCAGCGCATGATGCGGCCGGCGCCGTCGATCGCGGCGGCCTCGTGCAGGTTCGGCGGAATGTGCTGCAGCCCGGCGAGCAGGATGATCATGAAGAAGCCGACGATCTGCCAGATCGCGGCCACGATCACGGACGGCATCGCCCACTCGAACGAGTCCAGGAACGCGATGCCCTTTTTGATCACGCCGAGCTGGAGCAGCGCGTAGTTGATCAGGCCGAGCTTCTCGTCGTAGAGCCAGCGCCAGATGATCCCGACCGCGACGGGCATGAGCGGGTAGGAGACGAAGATGATGGCGCGATACGCCGAGCGCCCGCGGATCGGCGCGTTGACCATGAGCGCGAGGCCGAGCGCAATGGCAATCGCGATCGGGGCGCTCGACATGAAGACGAGCGTGTTCCAGAGACTGGTCCAGAACACGTCGTCGTGGAACAGCATCTCCTCGTAGTGCGCGAGGCCGGCGAACTCGGCCGGGCGGAGCGGCGACCACCGCTCGAGCGAGAGCACCGCGTTCCAGCCGAGGGGCAGCACGCGATAGAGCAGGAACACGGACAGCGCGGGCGCGAAGAACAACCAGACGGTCAGATGGCGCCGCGCGCCGTGCCCGAGCCTCACCGTCCGAGGAGCCGGTTCACCTTCCGCTCGGCCTCCGTGAGCGCGGCCGCGGCGCTCTTGCGACCGAGCACCGCCGCCTGGATCTCCGGATAGAAGGCCTCCTTGATCTGGGCGTCCTTCGCCTGGCGCCAGTTGCCGGTGAGCTTGTCGAGATGCTCCACCTGCGTCCGCAGCACGGCCGCGGCGAGCGGGTCTTCTTTCTGGAAATGCTCGAGCAGCTTCGCGTCCACCTTGCTCACTCCGGTCATGTTCTTCAGCGTCACGCCAAACGTGTACGCCCACTTCTCACTGGTGGCGACCTTGATCAGGTCCCACGCGAGGTCGGGATACTTGCTCGACTTCGAGATGCCGAAGCCGTGCGAGTTCGGCGTGGCGAATCCGCCCGGCATGCTCGCGACGCCGAGGGTGTCGGCGTTGATCCACTTGCCGGAGCCGCGCACGTAGAAGAACGCCGGCGCATGCGCCTGGTAGAACCCGACGGTCCCCGACGCGAACGCGTCGTTCGGCTCCACCCAGCGTCCGGTCCAGCTCACCTTGTTGATAGCGCCGTCCGCGGTCGCGCGGGCCAGCGCGTCGAGCGCCTTCACCGCCGCCGGCGTGTTGAACGCGGCTTTCTTCCCGTCCGGCGTAAGCAATTCGACGCCGTTCATCGCGAAGAGCGACCAGTAGAGCCAGTCGAAATTGAGCGTGAGGAGCCCGGTCTTCTCCGCCTTGCTCATCTTGCGCGCTCCGTCGAGCAGCTCGTCGAACGTCTGCGGCGGCCGCGTCAATCCCGCTTCGTTCATCATGGTGCGGTTCATGAAGAGCAGCGTCTTGCTGATGTAGAACGGCACCATGTACTGCTTGCCCTCGTAGTTCCAGTTCGCGAGGAAGCGAGCGTTGAAGTAGTCCTTCAGCTGCGGATCACGAGTGAGATAGGGGCCGAGGTCCACGAGCCCGCCGTTCGCCGCGTACTCGAGCCAGAGTCCGCCCTGCACGTCGATGACGTCGGGCGCGCTGCCACCGACCAGCTGGGTCTGATAGAAGGGGCCCCATTCCGGACCCTTCTTGTCGAGCCATTCCACCTGGACGTCGGGATGGAGCTTCTTGAAGTCTTCGATCCAGCCGTCGATCTTCTCCTTGTAGACGGGAATGTTCCAGGTGAGCAGGCTGATCTTCTTCTGCTGGGCTTCGGGTGCGCCGGCGGCCAGGCCGATCGCCAGGAGACCCAGAGCCAGTGCCAGACCTTTCCTGCGTGCCATGCGTCCTCCCTTCACGGATCAGAACGTCAGCGCGACCTCGCGTCCCTCGCGCGCCGATCGTTCCGCCTCCACGCACATCACGATGCGTTTGCGCGCTTCGATGCCCGTCACCAGCGCGCGGCCGTCCCGGAAGGCCTTCGCCACGCGCGCGATTTCGTCGGCGAGCTCGAACAGCTCACCGGAGGGGCCGAGCGACAGGATCTCGGCGTCGCCCCGTCCGCGGCGACGCCGAGAACC
>QHRT01000083.1 GCA_003220195.1 Candidatus Rokuibacteriota bacterium
CTCGACAAGGCGTTCCTGTGGGAATCGCCGATGATCCACGGCAAGACCGGGACTCCGTTCTTCGATGCGCTGCGGGAATTCAAACGACAGGCGGACCGCGATGAGATCAAAGCCCGCATGCGGCGCGCGCTCGAGCTGGCGTCGCGTCACGGCACGACGGCGGTCCGGGCCCAGATCGACGTCGACGACGTGATCGGGCTCGCCGGACTCGAAGCGGCCCTGGAGCTTCGGAACGAATGGGCCTCGCGGATTCGACTCCAGCTCGTCGCGTTTCCTCAAGAGGGGCTCGCTTCGCGTCCCGAGTTGACGGATTTGATGCGCGAGGCGCTCCTCATGGGCGCGGACGTCGTCGGCGGCGGGCCGTCCTTCGACAAGGCCTCGCTGACCGACCATCTCGAAGCCGTGTTCTCGCTGGCTCGAGAGTTCGACTGCGACGTCGACCTGCACGTCGATCTCGCCACTCCCGCCAGCCAACCCGCTCACGAGTGGGAGCTGGCGGAGGTCGCGCGGCTCACGCGCGCGGCGGGCTGGCAGGGGCGGGTCACCGTCGCCCACCTTCGTGGAATCGGTGCGATGACGTCGGAGCAAGCCGAGCCGCTGCTGCGACTCATCCGCGAGGCCGGAATCAACGTGACGGTGGTGCCGGGCGCGGAGCTGCACACGGCGCGAGCGTGGTGGAACCCGCCCGCGCGCGATGTCGCGAGCGCGATGACGAACGTCGAGGCGCTCGTGCGCGCCGGGATCACCGTGAGCTATTCGACCGGACACGTGTGCGATCCGTGGAACCCGCTGGGGAACGCGGACATGCTGCTCGACGCGCTGGTCTTCGCCGCCGCCTACAACCTCGGCGACCCGACGATCGCCGGTGTGCCGATCCTTCGCCTCGGGACGAGCGAGCCGTGGAGGGCGATGCGACTGCCGGAACCCCACACGATCGCCGTCGGGCGGACGGCGGATCTCGTCGTGCTCGACGCCTCCGATGCGACGGCCGCCGTGCGCCATCAGGGAGCGCCACGCTTGATCTTCAAGGCCGGCGTGCTCGTCGGCGGCGAGGACGCGAGGAAGGACGAATCGCGATGAAGAGGACGAATCGCCGCGAATTCCTGACGCTCACCGCGGGCGGGACGGCGGCCGCACTGACCGCGCCACTGCTCGGTCAGCGTCAGGCCCATGCGCAAGCCGCGAGACCGAGCGACACGCTGACGGTGGGCGGAGAATCCGTCGGCGACAACTACGATCCCGGCGTGAGCTTTCAGGGGTGGGCACACACCTGGGTGCTGATGAACATCTACGACCGCCTGCTCGAGTCCTTCGACGGAGCGAAGCTCGTGCCGGGACTCGCGGAGTCGTGGACGGTGTCACGTGACGGCCTGGTCTACACGTTCAAGCTGCGCAAGGGTGTGAAGTTCCAGGACGGCACGCCGTTCAACGCGGACGCCGTCGTCTTCAATTACATGCGCATGCTCGACGAAGCGCACCCCTTCTACAACAAGCTGGCGGTCTTCCGCTCCAATCTCTTCCTCGGCGTCAAGGAATGGAGCGCGACGCGCGAGGACGAGGTGAAGATGGTGCGGACGTTCCCCTCGGCGGCCGCGCTGGCGCTGATGTCGCACTACGCGGCCGGCTTCATGAGCCCCGATTCGGTGAAGAAGGCGCCGAGCGATTACGGCCGTCTCCCGGTCGGCACCGGGCCATTCCGGCTCGTCGAGGCCGTGAAGGGCAACCGCGCGGTGATGGACGCCAACCCGAGTTACTGGCGGCAGGGGCGACCAAAAGTAAAGCGCCTGGTCATTCGCGTGCTGCCCGTCGAAGCGACGATGACCGCGGGGCTGCTCTCGGGTGAGATCGACGGAACGCCGTTCATCGACTTCAAGGACCTGCCGCGTCTGCAGAGCACGCCGAGTCTCAAAGTGGATCTCACGCCGGCGCTCAACCTCGGGTACCTCGGCATCAACTCCGGCAAGCCTCCGTTCGACAACCCGGCCGTGCGACGCGCCCTCAATCACGCGATCAACCGTCAGCAGGTCGTGGACGTGATCTTCAACAAACAGGCGGACGCCGCCGGCGGCTATTTCCCAAAAGCGAAGCAATTCCTCGCGGAGGGCGGGCAGGCGAAGGGCTTCGCCGTCGATCTCTGGGTGCAGACCAACGGGTTCTGGCCGCGCCTGGCCGAGCTCATCCAGGCCGACCTCGGAGCGATCGGGATCACGGTCAGCATCAACAAGATCGACGCCGCGCGATTCTTCAGCGCGATCACCGAGGGCAAGCACGCGCTCTTCCTGTCCGACACCACGCCGGGGACGATCGATCCCGAGGAGATGGCGGCGAGCTTTTTCCAGAGCACGAGCCCGCGTGCGAAAGGTCGATTCGGCTACGGCAACAAGGAATTCGACGACCTGCTGGCGAAGGAGGCGCGCGCCACCGACCAGGCCGAGCGCACGCGCGCGATCGTCGCGCTGCAGAAGAAGCTGCTCGACGACATGCCGACGGTCAATCTCTACTACGGCCGTTTCGCCGCCGCGTACAACACGCGCGTCGAGGGCTATCGCCCGATGCCAATCCGGGTCGCCTACTTCCAGGACGTCGCGAAACGGGGCTGAGCTCGCGTCGCCTGCATCGGCTTGTCGGCGCCGCGCGGGCCGATCCGGTCGGCGCGCTCAGCGCCGCGCTCCTCATTCTGGTGGCGCTGACGGCGATCGGCGCGCCGTGGCTGGCGCCGTACGATCCGGTCAAGCAGCGCGTCGCGGAACGTCTCGCGCGCCCGAGTGTCGGCCACCCGTTCGGAACGGACGACTTCGGCCGCGACGTCCTCAGTCGATTGATCGTCGGCGCGCGTCCCACGCTCCTGACCGCGGCGCTGTCGGTCCTGATCGCCTGCCTGATCGGCTCCTCGGTCGGGACGATCGCCGGCTACTTCGGCGGCCGCATCGAGAGCGTCTCGATGATGTTCATCGACATCATGCTGAGCTTCCCGCTGGTCCTCCTCGCCTTGCTCATCGTCGCGGTGCTCGGCGCCGGGCTCGTGAACCTGATCCTGGCGGTCGGAATCTCGCAGATCCCGCTCTTTGCCCGCCTGGCGCGATCGCTGGCGTTGACGCTGCGGTCGCGCGAGTACGTCGTCGCCGGGCTCTCGCTCGGGGCGGGCCAGCTCAGAGTCCTGCGCCGGCACGTCGTGCCGAACATGCTCGGTCCGATCGGCGTCCAGGCGACGACGACGATGGCGCTGGCGATCGTGACGACCTCGTCGCTGAGCTTTCTCGGGTTCGGGATCCAGCCTCCGGCTCCGGACTGGGGCGTCATGGTGTTCGAGGCGCGGCGCTTTCTCTTCGATCGGCCGGACATCCTCCTGTATCCCGCGATCGCCATCGTGGTCACCGTCATCAGCCTCAACGTCCTCACGGACAGCCTGCTGAGGCTTCTGGACCCGACCGCGCGCGGGATGCTGGCATAGTCGGTGGGCGCGTACCTCCTGCGCCGTCTCGTCCAGCTCGTGATCAGCCTCCTCGCGGTGAGCGCCGTCGTCTTCTTCGCCGTGCGGCTCGTTCCGGGGGATCCGATCGGCATCGCCGCGGAAACGGTGCGCGAGACGTCGGAAGTCGAGCGCATCCGTCGCGCGTTCGGACTCGATCGTCCGGTGGTGGAGCAATACGTCTCGTTCCTCGCGGCCGCGATCCGTGGAGACTTCGGGCGGTCGTATTTCAGCAATGCGCCGGTGGCCGATCAGCTGCTCGCGCGCCTGCCGGCGACCATCGAGCTGGCGCTGGCGGCCACGCTCGTCGGGCTCTCGGTCGGGTTGGTGACGGGGCTCGTTCCCGGTCTGCGGCCCCATTCGTGGCTGGACACCTCGACGCAAGTCGTCGGGCTGACCGGCATCTCGATTCCGCCGTTCGTGCTCGGGTTGATCCTCATGTCGATCTTCTCGGTCCAGCTCCAGTGGCTGCCCGTTGGCGGACGCTTCGATGCGGCGCAGCCGTTCGATCTGCGTACGGGGTTGTATCTCGTCGATGCGCTCGCCGCGCGGCGGCTCGATGTGCTGGCGACGGCGCTGCGCTATCTCGCGCTGCCCGCCGTCACGCTTGGTCTGTTCGTGGCCGCGTTCCTGACGCGGATCACGCGCGGGACGGTGCTGGAGGCGACGCGGCAGGACTACACGCGGACGGCGCGCGCGAAGGGCTTGTCCGAGAGCGCGATCGTGCTGCGCCACGCCCTCCCGAACGCGTTGCCGCCGATCGTCACCGTCACCGGGCTGCAGTTCGGAAGTCTCCTGGGCGGCGCCGTGATCATCGAGACGGTGTTCTCGTGGCCGGGGCTCGGCAAGCTCCTGATCGATGCCATCAACATGCGTGACTATCCTCAAGTCGCCGCGAGCGTGCTGCTCCTCGCGACGATCTACGGGATCGTGAATCTGGCCGTGGACATCCTCTACCAGATCGTCGATCCTCGAATCCGGCTCGGATAGGTCCCCGGATAGACGATAGATGAGCGGAGGAGGTCGCATGGCCGGACAGACGCTCGTCCGCGCCGAATATCTCATCGCGGATCCCTCGCGCGGCGCGGCCGGAACGATCAGGGACGCCGCGCTCGTGATCGACGGGAACACGATCGCCGCGGTCGGCCCGTGGAGTGAGCTCGAGCCACGGTACCGTCACCTCACGCCTCTCGGAGGTCCCGACGGCTGGCTCGCGATTCCCGGGCTCGTCAACGCGCATCACCACGGCCGCGGCGTCAGCACACTCTGCGTCGGCATGGCCGACGCGCCGCTCGAGCTGTGGCTTCCGGAGTTCATTCTCTATCGCGGCTACGACGTCCATGCGAACACGCTCTACGCCGCGACGCGGATGCTGCGCTCCGGCATCACGACGTCGATCGAGAGCCACCTCGGCGCAGGGCCGTTGCCGACGTTCTGCGACGGCGTCGAGGCGTCGCTCCGGGCGTATCGAGACGCCGGGGCGCGCGTGGCGTTCGCCGTCGGCTGCTACGAGCAGCAAGAGGTGACCTATCTCAATGCGGAAGGCTGGCTTGCTCGCTTGCCCGAGACACTCAGGCAAGAGGTTCGCGCACGACTCGACTACGCGCGAATTCGCCTGACGGTGGACGAGTACCTGGAGGCGTTCGAGCGATTTCACGCCCGGTGCGCCACGGAGTTTCCGCTCGCTCGGGTCATGCTCAACCCGCGAGGGCTCCAGTGGGCGTCGGAGGCGTTCTTGCGTCGAGTGGCGGAGACGGCCGCGCGCCATCAGGCCGGCATTCACACCCACCTGCTCGAGACGCTCTACCAGCGAACGTATGCCGAGCGACGCTTCAACGCGTCGGCCGTCGACGTGCTGGAACGCTCTGGCCTGCTGGGACCGCGAACCTCGGTCGCGCATGCCGTCTGGGTGACCGGGCGCGACGTCGAACGGCTCGCAGCGACGCAGACGACGGTCGTCACCAACGCGAGCTCGAACCTCCGTCTCGGCAGCGGCGTGGTCCCGCTCAACGCGCTGCGCGCGCGAGGCGTGAACGTCGCGGTGGGGCTCGACAGCGCGACCCTCTTCGACGACGACGACATGTTGAAGGAGATGCGGCTGGTCGCGACGCTGCACCGCCGGGGCGCGCTCGGAGAGACGTGGCTCTCGCCGTACGAGGCGCTCGCGATGGCGACGGTCGGCGGCGCGCGCGCGGCATTGCTCGAAGGCCAGATCGGCCGACTCCTTCCGGGCTATCGCGCCGACCTGACGATCCTCGACATGACGCGCGTGCGCGAGGGCTACGTCGATCCGCGCGCCGATCTCCCCGCGCTCGCGCTCGCCCGCGCGCAGACCGCCGACGTCGACACGGTCATCGTGGACGGCGAGGTGCTGTTACGCGGCGGCCGCTTCACGAGGCTCGACGAGCGTCAGGTCGCGGCGGCCCTGCGCGAGAGCTGGCAGGCGCACGAAGCCGAGCGGAACGGCGAGGCGGCGGAGTTCTTGACGAAGCTCCGACCGCACCTCGTCGCCGCCTACGAGGGCTGGGAATCGAGCGCGTATGACCCGTACGTCTCGATCAACAGCCGGACGTGAGACGTCTCACGTCGCAGCGGACGCCAGTTCGTGCGCCTCCCGCTGGACCTTCTCGTTGATCTGCGCGGTCGCGTCGAACGTTCCCTTCAGCACGCCCCAGCCCGCCATCCAGTCCCACGCCCAGCGCGCCTCGTCTTCCGGGATCGGCGTCGGCGGCCTCAGCTGGATGCGGCCGAGATTGAAGTCGTCCGGCGTCAGCGTCTGCACCGCTGGATCTGCGGCCGCCCAGCCGTCCTTGAAGTACGACACGTACCGTCTCTTGTCGGCGTTGATCCGATGCACGGCGCGCGTCACGCCTCGGAGGAACGCGGCGTAGAGGGCCGGATCGAGGTCGGGGCCCGCGACCCACGTCCCGTGGAAGAACGTGATCGAGACGAGGCGGCATCCGGCCTTCTCTGCCACGGTGATCCACGGCTCCTGCAACACGGTCGCATCGAACTCGCCGCGCATCATCGCCGCGAACCGTTCGCCGGGATGCGTGACGGCGGCGACCGTCGTGATCGCGTCGCGAGGCACGGCGCCCTCGAGCATCTGCAGTCCGGCGTAGGCCGTGCCGTTGCCGTAGTCGAGCCCGAGCTTTCGGTGGGCCAGCTCTTGCGGGACGTAGACGTCCGAATCGGGAGGAACGACCAGCGCGGCGCAGACGATCATCGACCGGCGCCCGACCTGCAGCGCACCGACCCGACTTTCCGCCACCCGGCGGTTATTGCCGCACTCTCACCCCTGGAACATCGTGGCTTCTCCACGTTCCTGGAGCCGCCCCTGATTCGTGACCGGAGCCGTCAACGTCCCTTCGATGGTGGAGCGGATGTCGCGAGACTCCCGTGACGCCATCCGGAGATCGAGCCCCTCCTCGAGGAACAGGCCTTCGTCCATCGCCACCAGCACGTCGAGACTGCTGAACGCGGACACCGGCTCGATCGTCATCGTCATTCGGCTCATCTGAGGGCCCCTCCACTCGGGAAGTCGCGCGCCCACGGAGAGGATAACGGCTTCAGCGCCGCTCCGCCACCGGGTGATGTTGACGCCAGTGGCGCGCGATCTCGTCCGCCCGGCAAATCCAGACTTTGTCATGCTCGAGGACGTAGTCGAGAAATTTCTCGAGCCCTCGCGCGCGGCCCGGGCGGCCGACGAGCCGGTCGTGCAGCGCGAGCGACATCATGCGCGGCTCGCGCGCCCCTTCCTCGTAGAGCACGTCGAACGTGTCTTTCAGATACGCGAAGAACTCGTCGCCGGTGTGGAACCCGGCGTTGCCGTCGAAGCGGTTGTCGTTCGTCTCGTAGGAATAGGGAATCACGAGGTGGGCCGTGCCATCGACGTGGACCCAGTACGGCAGCTCGTCGTTGAGCGCGTCGCGGTCGTAAAGAAAGCCGCCTTCCTCGACCAGCAGTCGGCGCGTGTTGGGACTCGGCCGTCCCGTCATCCATCCGACCGGCCGCCGGCCGGTGATCTCCTCCAGCGTCTCGACGGCGAGACGCACGTGCCGGCGCTCGACGGCGACGGGCACGCGCTGGTAGTCGATCCACCGGTAGTGATGACTGACGATCTCGTGGCCGGCCTCGACCATGGCAGCGGCGACTTCACGATTCCGCGCGAGCGCGGTCGCCACCGCGAGAATGCCGACGACGATCTTGCGCTCGGCGAAGATCCGCAAGAGCCGCCACACGCCGCGCCGGCTTCCATACTCGAACGACGACTCGACCAGCATGCTGCGCGCTCCGCGCACGGCCGGAAATCCGATGTCCGTCAACATTCCCTCGGAGCCGGCGTCACCGTGCAGGACGCTGAGCTCGCCGCCGGCTTCGTAGTTCAGCGAGATCTGGAGAGCCAGCCGCGCACCACCCGGCCACTTCGGGTCGGGCAAGCGCGCAGCGAAGCCGACCAGGTCGCGTGGATACGAGTCGCGCGCCGTCGCGCGCGTGCGGCGTGTCGTGGCTTTTCGCATGTCACCCTCCTTCGGCCGAGCGTCCGTCGTATTTTCTGTCGGCTCGCATCGACCGCGACAAGCAGGCGTGCTTCCGGTGTCGCGCTCCGTCGCCGTCTCGATTCGCCGCCTCGCACGCGCTCGTACACGGAGAGACCGGTCTCGCGCCGATTCGCGCCAGTTGACTCGCCCACGCGGTTGGTCGATGCTGTGGTCGCCCCGACGGCCTGCCAACTTCAAAGCGTGTCAAAGGAGGCCCGTCATGACCGCCGACAAGCTCATCTCGGCCGATTCGCACATCGTCGAGCCCCCGGACCTGTATGACTCCCACATCGAGCCGAAGTTCCGCGGTCGCGCGCCCCGGATGGAGCGGCATCGCACGCGCACGGGACGAGAGTACGACGCCTGGTACTTCGACGGCATCCGCGTCGGCACCGTCGGATCCGTCATCCAGGCGGGCAAACGGTTCGAAGATCCATCGTCGATCGACTTTCTCGGCGTGTGGGACGACGTGAGGAAGGCGGCGTACGAGCCGCACGCCATGCTCGAGGAGCTGGAAGCGGACGGCGTGTGGGCCGCATGTCTTCAGCCGAGCCAGGGCCTCTTCTGGTATCGGCTCACGGACAGCGAGCTCTTGTCGGCGCTCTGCCGCGCGTACAACACCTGGATCGCGGACTTCTGTCAGGCGGCGCCGACGCGTCTCAAGGGCATCGGCATGCTGAACGTCGACGACGTCGACGAGGCGTCGCAGGAGCTCGAGCGCTGCGCCGACCTGGGGCTGGTGGGCGCGTTCATCCCGGTGTATCCGCTGCCGGACCGACCCTATCGACAGCCCATGTACGACCGTCTCTGGTGGACGGCGCAAGAGGTGGACTTGCCGTTGCTCCTGCACGTCGCGACTCCCCGCGGCGGAGTCCCGGGCTGTGAATTCACCATCGACATCAATCAGCTCACGGCCGCGGGGCTGGTCAACAGCGACTACTGGGTGCGCTACTCGCTCACCGCGATCATCTTCGCGGGCGTCTTCGATCGCTATCCACGCCTGAGGATCGGCTCGGTGGAGCACGAGACCGCGTGGGTTCCCCACTGGCTCAAGCAGATGGACTTCGTGTATCGCGAGCGGCCGACGACCAGGACGTGGAAGTCGCGGTCGGGCATGCTGCCGAGCGACTACTGGCGCCGCAACATGTTCGTGGAGTTCATGGAGGACGACTTCGGCCTCCGGTTCCGCGACGTGATCGGCGTGGAGAACATGCTCTGGGGCAACGATTTCCCGCACGCGGAGTCCACGTGGCCGAAGTCGCGGGAATTTCTGGATCGGATCTTCACCGGCATTCCCGAGGAGGACCGGCGCAAGATCACGTGGGAGAACGCGGCGAGGTTGTTCCGCTTCGACCGGGGCTGACGGCGTCCCGGGCGCCGGCATCCTGACGCGGCCGGCCGTCGCATGAGTCCGGCGCTCTCGAGCCATTCCCGTCCGCGCTGAGGATCGGGACGCGGGAGCAGGCTGCAGTGGTCGACCCTCCCTTCCGGCTTGGAGCGTGCGATTCCCGGTCCATCTATCGGAACTTCGACGTTGTTCCGCCAGATGTGCTGACCTACACTGCCGCCCGACGGAGGTGACGCTTCTGACATGATCAGCACCCACCGGTATTCAGTGGCCGGTCCTGTGTCGCACGTGGCGCTGTCCGGTCAGGGGTATGCGGCGCCGTGCGCGAAACGACTCCGGCGCTACCGCCGAAGCCCCGTCTGCTGGACCGCGTGCGCCTCGCGTTGCGCGGCCGCCACTACAGCCGGCGGACAGAAGAGGCGTACGTCGTGTGGATCCGCCGCTACATCTTCTTCCACGGCAAGCGACACCCGGTCGACATGGGCGCGCCCGAGATGACGCGATTCCTGAGCTGGCTCGCCGTCGAAGGGAAGGTGGCCGCGTCCACGCAGAACCAGGCGTTGAGTGCGTTGCTGTTCCTGTAGCGCGAGGTGCTCGAGCTCGAGGTTCCTGGCTCGACGACGTCGAGGATGGCTACGACATCCGGACCGTCCAGGAACTCCTCGGACACCGCGACGTCACGACGACGCAGATCTACACGCACGTCCTGAACCGCGGCCCGTCTGACGTGCGAAGCCCGGTCGACCGGCTGCCTCAGGCATGAGCGCCACAATCCGTTCACGCCTGGTCCGCCATAAAATTTCGCGCAGCGGGATAGACAGCATCTATCCCGTGCCGACCCGGCGCCTCGGGAATCTACGTCGACCGCAAGGCCACGGAAACATGGAGTGAGCCCGAGCACGGACTCCCGCGGGACGCACCTGCCCGCCCCACGCGGCGGCTTCTGCGGCAATACGCGAGTCAGGCGATCGCGGAGCCGAATTGTAGTTGGGCAGACCAGTCGGGG
>QHRT01000084.1 GCA_003220195.1 Candidatus Rokuibacteriota bacterium
TTCGCGTGCTCCATGGCGTTCTTCAAGACTTCCTGCTCGTCCTTCCCACGGACGACGTGGTTGCATCCGGACGACGGATCGACCTTCGCGCACTCGATGATCTTCGGCATGACAGGAACTCCTCTCCTGGACCTCGGTGTCGAGATCCAGGAACTACTCTACTCATATGCCGCCAGCGTCGTCATCTTCGTGACGTCCGGATACAGCACCCCCGCCGCCGCCTTGGACGACGACCGCGGCGCGTACCAGATGGCGCCCTCGCGGGTGATCGAGAGCTTCGGCTGATCGGTGATCTGCGGCGTCGGGTAGTACGTGAACTTCTCCGTGCGCGGATCGAAGCGGATCAGCGCGCCGCCCTGACCGGCGTCGCTGATCCAGATCTGATCCTGGCGGTCCGGCCACACGTCGTACGGCTCGGCGAACGGCATCGGGATGTCGTACTCGACGACCTTGCCGGTCTTCGGATCGATGCGGCCGAGCTTGCCGGAGCTGAAGCCGCCGTACCACACGATTCCGGTTGAATCGACTCCCAGCCGGCGGATGGTGCACGGCTGCGTCAGCGCCGAATACTCGGTGAACTTCTCCGTGCGGGGATCGAACTTGCCGATCTTGCCGCGGCGGAACTCGGCGAACCAGACGTTCTCGTCACGGTCCAGCGCGATGCCGTAGGGCGCCGCGCCAAGCGTCGGCACGTTCCAGAGCGTGGTCTTGCCCGTCGCGCGGTCCCACTTGCCGAGCATGTCGCCGACGATCACCGTGAACCAGACGTTCTGCTTCGAATCGAGCACCGGCGTGTGGCCGCGGCCCTTCCGCTGGCCCGTCATGTCCATGGGGTAGCGCGTGATCGAGCCGGTCTTCGGATCGAGGCGCCCGAGTGAGAAGCCGGTCGTCTCCGCCCAGAACACGTGGCCGTTCGCGTCGACCGTGAGCCCGTGCGGGTCGGCCGTCGCCTCCGGCATCATGAAGTCCTTGAACTCGCCGGTCCGAGGATCCACGCGCCCGATCCGGTTCGGCACGCTGCGGTCCGTGTACCACACGTTGCCGCTCGGATCGAAGTGCGTCTCCTGCGTGCGTCGCTGCTTGTTGCCCGCGTCGAGCTTCGGATCGATCGGCAGGTAGTACTCGACGTACATGGCCTTGCCGAGCGTCGCTTCATCGAGCGGGATGTCCGTCGCCGCCCGGAGACCGCGTTTCTCGCTGGTGGGGCCGTAATTCGTGACCAGGTAACCGAGCAGGGCCGCGCGGTCGGCCTGGCTCAGCGTGCCCGCCGGCACCATCGCCCCGCGCTCGTTGTCCTTGCCCAGCATGTAATCGATGAAGTGGTTCCACTGCGCCTCGGGATACTGCTTGCCCGGGAAGAAGTTCTTGCCATGGCAGTAGAGGCAGGTCTTCTCCAGCACGATGCGGCCGGGTCCCTGCGGGTACAGCTCGTCGTACGACTGGAGCCTCAGCTCGCCGGGCCGCTGCGTCGTGAATCCGAACTCGCCCTGCCGGAGTTGTTCTGCGG
Organism: Candidatus Rokuibacteriota bacterium; assembly: GCA_003220195.1. GTDB lineage: Bacteria > Methylomirabilota > Methylomirabilia > Rokubacteriales > CSP1-6 > AR8. The sequence continues at coordinate 1,508 of QHRT01000084.1, forward strand.
CCTGCGCGCGAAGCGAGAAATCGAGCGTCCTGGTGGAGCCGGCGGTCAGCGTGATCGTGCGCGCATCCGCGGCGAAGCCGGCCTTCCTGACGCTGACCTCGTAGCGGCCGGGAAAGAGATTGACGGCGCGATAGCGGCCGCCGCTCGTGTACACCATGAACAGCACGTTCTTGTCGGTATTGAGCAGATGCACCTGCGCGGCCTTGAACGGGGCCGCGGCCTCCACCGTCCCCGAGACCGAAGCGGTGCCGGGCACCAGGCCGTTCTCGGCGGCTCCGGCGGTGGCGGTGAAGGATCGTGCTCCGTACGCGAAGGCGATACCGAGGGAGAGGACGACGGCCGCGAGGATGATCGTTCGTCGCTGTCGCATGGTCGGCTCCTTCTTCAACGTCAGCTTCGCTTCAACGTCAGCTTCGCCGGTGGATGCCGCTTTCCGTCACGTAGTCGTAGAGGTTCGCCGCATTCAGCTTCATCACCATGGGCGCCATGCCGTCCTGCTCGACGTCCATCGGATACCGGTCCGTCATCGCGGTGAGCCCGGCGACAGACTGCTCCTTCGTCCAGCCTCGTCCCACCGCGCTCCGGACGGAGTCGACCCATTCGCGAACGAACGATTCCTGCTCGTCGAGATATCTCTTGTCGCACACCGGACCGTGGCCGGGCACCAGCGTGTCCTCGCGAAGCGCGCGCAGCGAGTCGAGCGCCTGGAGCCAGCGCGCCGGATCGGCCTCCTGGAGCCACGTCTGGCACTTGCAGAAGACGTTGTCGCTGGTGAAGACGACGCCGTCGGGCTCCACGATCACCGCAGTCTGATACGGCGTGTGGCCCGGCATCGCGACCATCCGGAACGTGTGGTTCCCGACGTGGAGCGTCATCTCGCTGGTGAACGTGATGACCGGCGCATTCGGGCGATACCCTTCCAGCAGCTTCGGCTCCTCGGGCCCGAACGTGCCGACGCGCGCGATCATCTGCGTCATGTCGGTCTCCAGGATGCGCGTGCGGACGCCTTCGTGGGCGACGACCGGCACGTCGAAGTACGCGTTCGCGGTCCAGTGGTCGCCGTGTGGCTCTGTGTTCAGGATGTACCGGAGCCGGCCGCGGCGCTCGATCTCCGCCTTGAGCCGGAGCGTGTCGCTCGGCTTGTGGGGACCGTCGATCATCACGATGCCATCGGACGTCAGCACCAGGCCGTGATTCGACCCGCGCTGCTCGGTTTCGACCAGGACGTTCGCCGTGAGCTGTTTCATCGTCACCTCCCGGGGCGCGATGCTCTCTAGTACCATTCCGCGCAAGCCTTCGCCAACCCGGTCCCGTACGTGGGGAGTCGACGATGAAGCTCGGACTGAGCCCGCTCCAGGCGGGCGGCAACTTCGAGGACACGATCCAGGAGTGCGAGCGCGCGGAGGCCGCCGGGTTCGACTCGGTGTGGCTGGGCGAGCACCACAACAATCCGCTGCTCTATCCTCGGCCGCTGCTCGGGCTGACGGCCATCGCGACCCGCACGCGTCGGCTTCGCCTCGGAACGGGCGTGCTGCTGCTGCCGCTCTATCGTCCGCTCGACGTCGCGGAAGAAGCCGCGATGGTCGACGTCATCTCGAACGGCCGCTTGATCCTCGGCGTCGGCGCCGGCTACGCGCCGGAAGAGTTCGACGCGTTCGGGGTCTCCCTGAAAGAACGCGGCAGCCGCATGGACGAAGCGGTGCCGCTGATCCAGCGGCTCTGGTCCGGAGAGCAGGTCACGCACGAGGGACGCCATTTCCGGATGACGAACGCCACCGTCGCGCCGCGCCCGGTCCAGCGACCGCGACCGCCCATGTGGTTCGCCGGATGGCTCGAGCCGGCGATCCGGCGCGCCGGGAGGCTCGGAGACGGCTGGCTCGGCGGTCCTTCGGCCCGGCTCGACGAGCTGGCGCGCTGCGTGTCGATGTATCGCGACGCGCGCGTCGCGGCGGGGCGCGATCCCGACACCGGTGACGTCGCGCTCATGCGCTACGTCTTCGTGGCCGAGAGCGTGGAACGCGCGCGAGCGATCGCGGGCGCGCCCTTCATTCGCTCGTTCGAGAACACCTACTTCAAGTGGCCGCACCCGGTGGTGAAGCGTCCGCCCGGCGAGCTGACGATCGAACGGTTGAGCGAGGACCGCATCGTGCTCGGCGATCCCGCGAGCTGCGTCATGCAGCTCCAGCGGTTTCAGCGCGAGCTACGCCTGACTCACTTGATACTTCGCATGTCGGTGACGGGCGTTCCGGCCGACGCCGCGGAGCGCTCGCTCGACCTGTTCACCCGCGAGATCATGCCGGCGTTGCGATGAGTGGCGCCCCCGCTCCTTTGCTCGACGTGCGCGACCTCAGCAAGAGCTTCGGCGGCGTGCGGGCGCTCGATCGAGTGTCGCTCACCGTCGACCGTGGCGAAGTCGTCGGCGTCATCGGCCCGAACGGTGCCGGCAAGACGACGCTGTTCAACGTGCTGTGCGGCCTCGCGCCCAATGGGGGCCAGATCGTATTCAAGGGCGAGGACGTCACCGGCCTCGCGTCCCATCAGATCTGTCACCGGGGAATCGCGAGGACCTTTCAGCTGACGCGCCCGTTCGTCGAGCTGTCCATCCTGGACAACGTGGCGGCGGCCGTGCTCTTCGGACAGCGCCACGACGGGGCGATGAGTCTCCGGGAGGCGCGCGACCGGGCCGGCGCGATCCTGACAGAGGTCAAGCTCGATCGGCGTCCGGCGAGTCTCGCGGGCGATCTCCTCTTCGCCGAGCGGCGGCGGCTCGAGCTGGCGCGCGCGGTGGCGACCGAGCCGGAACTTTTGTTGCTCGACGAGGTGATGGCCGGGCTGACGGTGGCGGAGGCGCAGGACATGGTGGAGATCCTCGAGAAGCTCCGGCGCGAGCGCCAGCTCACGCTCCTGGACATCGAGCACGTCATGAAGGTCGTGATGGCGATCTGCGACCGGATCGTCGTGCTGAACTACGGCGAGAAGCTCTGCGAAGGGCGGCCGGCCGAGGTCGCTGCGCACCAGGCCGTCATCGACGCGTATCTCGGGACGGAACGTGCTGGAGGTTGAGCGCATCGACGTGTTCTACGGTCTGGTCCCGGCGCTCTCCGCGGTGAGCCTGCGCGTCGACGCCGGAGAGACGGTGTGTCTTCTGGGGCCGAACGGGGCGGGGAAGACGACGACGGTCAGGAGCATCCTGGGGCTCTTGCGACCGCGAGCCGGCCGGATCCGGTTCCACGACGTCGACATCACCGGGCGCGCGCCGCACGAGACCGTGGCGCTGGGATTGAGCCTGGCGCCCGAAGGTCGATTGCTCTTCCCCGAGATGTCGGTGGAGGAAAATCTCGAGCTCGGCGCCTCCACGCCCCGCGCGCGGGGCCGAGCGCACGAGACGAAGGATCGGGTGTATGCGTTGTTCCCGAGGCTCGACGCTCGTCGCCGGCAAGCGGCCGGGACGTTGAGCGGCGGCGAGCAGCAGATGGTGACGATCGGACGCGCGCTGATGGCCGGGCCGGAACTTTTGATCCTGGACGAGCCGTCGCTCGGGCTCTCGCCGCTGCTGGTGCAGGAGCTCTTTCGCGTGCTCAGGACGCTCAACGAGCAGGGGATGAGCATCCTGGTCGTCGAGCAGAACGTGGTGCAGGCGCTCGGGATCTCGCATCGCGCGTACGTGCTGGAATCCGGGAAGGTCGTCATGGAGGGCACGAGCGACGAGCTCCGCCGCTCCGACACGATTCGACAGTCGTACCTGGGAATGTGAACGGAGGATCTCGACATGCGAAGGGAATCCTGGCTGATCGGAACGGCGCTGATGCTGATCGGTCTCGGCGCGTTGCCCTCGGTCTTTCCGTCCGGGGCGCCGGCCCAGCCTCGAGAGATCAAGATCGGCGGCACCATGGCGATCACCGGCACGTTCTCCGTCGAGTGGGGCCCGAAGGCGAAGCAGTTCATGGAGGAATGGGCCGCGATGGTCAACGAGCGTGGCGGCGTCTTCGTCAAGGAGGCGAACGCGAAGCTGCCGGTCAAGCTGATCCTCTACGACGACGGCAGCAACGCCGATCGCGCCGTCGAGCTCTACGAGAGGCTCGCGACGACCGACAAGGTCGACTTCTTCACCGGCCCGGCATCCAGTCCCATCACGATCAAGGCCTCGACCATCGCGGAGAAGTACGGGATCCCGATGGTGACCGCGGAGGCGAACAGCCCGGCGATCTTCGCGCGCGGCTTCAAGTGGCTGGTCGGCGCCGACCGCCCGGCGCCACAGTGGGCGGAAGACTACTACGCGATGCTGAAGACGCTCATGGACGGCGGCGCGATGCCGCGCCTGAAGACGGTGGCCGTCGTGCAAGAGAACACGCCGCACACGATGGACGTGGGATGGGGCGGAACCAACCGGGCGAACATCGCGGGCTTGACGGTCGTCACGACCGAGACCGTGCCGCCTGGCGCCACGGACTTCTCGGCCATCGTCGGCAAGCTCAAAGGCTTGAACCCGGATCTGGTCTACGTCGCGGCGTGGGCCGGCACCGGCGTGGCGTTCGCGAAGCAAGCGTTCGAGCTCGGATTGAAGCCGAAGGAGCTGCACATCCCGCACAGCACGATCACCGAGAAATACTACTCGATGGTCGGCGCGTCGATCGGCGAGGGCATCACCGGCGTCACCCACGAGGCGCACTTCAAGAAGGGCGACAAGGACGCGTACTTCGCGCTGCGGAAGAAGGTGGGTCTCACGGGATTCGACGCGGGCTGGACGTCGCTCCGGTTCATCGCGCTCGAAGCGTTGACGAAGGCGATCGAGCAGGCCGGCTCGCTCGATCGCGCGAAGGTCATGGCCGCGCTGAAGGCCCTGCACTACGAGACGCTCCACGGCGAGCTCGCGTTCGGCTTCGGCCTCGAGGTCGCGGGCAAGAAGGTCGACGGCGTGGGCAACAAGATCGTGTACCCCGCGCAGTGGCAGAACGGAAAGATCGAGGTGATCTGGCCGAAGGAGCTGGCGACGAGCCGCTACCGGCCGCGGATGTAGCCGCGAGCGATCCGTGACGCGCGCCCTCGAGCTCGCCGTCAGCGGTGTGTCGCTCGGCGGGATCTATGCGCTGCTGGCGTTCGCGTTCTCGCTCACCATCAGCACGACGCGAATCCTGAACGTCGCGCACGGCGTGCTGTTCGTGTGGGGCGGGGCCGTGTTCGTCATCTTCTCACAGAAGCTCGGCCTGCACCCGGCGCTGTCGATCGTGCTCTTGAGCGTCGTCTTCTTCCTCTTCGCGGTGGCATTCGAGCGAGGCATCGTCCGTCCGCTCCTGGGGCGCAGCGCGCACCGGTTGCTGGTCGGCAGCATCATGGCGACGTTCGGCCTCGGACTCTCGATGGAGAGCACGCTCGGCTACGCGTGGGTGACCTACGTGGATCCGTATCCCGTGTTCTCGTCGTCGCTCGCGATGTTTCCGGTGACGCTCGGGACGGTGGCGCTCTCCGGCAGCCGACTCGTCATTCTCGGCTTCGTGCTGGTGACCGTCACGGCGTTCCACCTCTTCTTGCAGAAGACGTTTCTCGGCAAGGCCGCCCGCGCGATGGCCCAGAGCTTCGACGGCTTCCTGGTCATCGGACTCAATCCGTACCGGCTCTCGCTGATCCTGTTCACGCTGGCGATCATCGCCACGGCGATCTCCGGCGCGTTCTACGTGCTCGCGGTGCCGCTGAACCCCTACGATGGCTTGCCGCTCACGCTCAAAGCCTTCACGGTCGTCGTGCTCGCGGGCGTCGGAAACCTTCCGGCGACGCTCGTGGCTGGCGCCGTGCTCGGCATCGCCGAGGTGAGCACCAGCCAGTTTCTCGGCACGATCTGGGCGCCGGCGGTGAGCCTCACCGTGCTGTTCCTGGTGCTCGTGGTCAAGCCGACCGGACTCTTCGGGAAGGGGCTCCAGTGATCGCCCTCATCGGCGTGCTCGTCCTGGCGCTCCTGCCGCTCGGGCTGTCGTCGACGTTCGTGCTGGTGATGTTTCTCAGCTTCGTGTGGCTCGTGCTGACCGCGAACTACGACGTGCTGGACGGCTTCCTCGGCCAAATCAACCTGGGGCAGGGCGCGTTCTTCGGGCTCGGCGCCTACGTCGTCACGATCCTCCTGAACGTCGGCACGGTGCAGACGCTCGGACGCTTCGCCGTGGTGCTCGCGACGCTCGTCGCGCTCGCCGTCACCGCGCTGTTCGCCGCCGTCATGGCGTTTCCGCTGTTTCGCCTGCGCGGGTTCTATTTTGCGATCGGCACCTTGATCCTGATCTTTCTGCTCCAGGTGTTCGCGCTCAATCTCACCGCGCTCACCGGCGGCGCGTACGGCGCCTACGTGCCCCCCGCGTTCTTCATGAATGCGCTCGTCGGCTACTACCTGGCGCTCGGGCTCGCCGTGCTCTCGCTCGCGCTGAACTACTACCTCGCGCGCAGCACGCTCGGCCTGGCGTTTCGCTGCATCAAGGGAGACGAGGACGCCGCGCGGAGCCTCGGCCTCGATCCGATGAAGTACAAGATCACCGCGCTCGTCATCGCGAGCGTCCCGAGCGCCGCGGCCGGCGTGCTCTTCGCGCTCAACTCGGGCTTCATCGACCCCGGCATCGCGCTCGGGGTGGAGCGGAGCCTGCTCCCGTCGCTCATGGCGTTGCTCGGCGGGACGGGCGTCGTGCTCGGGCCGGTGTTCGGGACGGCGATCGTCCGCATCATCGAGACCGTGGTGTTCCACTATCTGCGCCTGCCCGTCCCGTCCATGCTGTTCTTTGGGATCACCTTGCTGGTTGTGGCACTCTTCATCCCTGAGGGGCTCTTGAAGTCTCCGAGCATCACGCGGGTGAAACTGTTCGGAAAGCTGGCGAGCTACTAGCGGCGACCAGTCCGCTGAGGAGGAAAGAACCCATGACATCGACGGCAGAACGCTACAACGTCGGCGGCGTGCTCCTGCCCCGCCCCTTCAAGATCCGGCGGCTCGGGCACTTCGGATTCAACGCCGTGAAGCTCGCGGAAGGCCTCGAGTTCTATTCCGCGTTGCTCGGCTTCAAGCCGACGGACACCCTCGACTTTTCGAAGGCGCCGTGGTTCCCCAAGAATGGCGACATCGGCGACCCGCGCGGCTACTTCATGCGCTACGGCACGGACCACCACGCGTTCGTGCTCTTCCCGAAGAAGGTGATGGACCACCGCGCCGACCGGAAGTTCGCGCCGGAGGTGACCGTCAACCAGATCACGTGGCAGTGCGGGAGCCTTCGGGAGATCAACGAGGCGCACAGTTACTTCGAACGGCACACGATTCCGATCCAGCGCGTCGGGCGCGACATGCCGGGCAGCAACTGGCACGTCTACGTGTACGATCCCGACGGCCACACCACCGAG
>QHRT01000554.1 GCA_003220195.1 Candidatus Rokuibacteriota bacterium
GCGCTGCAGGAGGACGGCGTCGAAGGCCAGGCGATCTGGCAGCTGCTCGTCGACGAGCACGACTTCGTCGGCAGCTACTCCTCGGTGAAGCGCTTCCTGCGGCGGCTGGCCCCGCCGGAGGCCCGCGCCATGCTGCGGCTCGAGGTCGACCCTGGCGAGGAAGCTCAGGTCGACTTCGGGTACGGGGGCCAGTTGATCGATCCCGAGACCGATCAGTTGCGCCGGGCCTGGGTCTTCGTGATGACGCTCTCGTGCAGCCGCCATCAATACGCGGAGCTGGTGTTCGATCAGACGATCGCCACGTGGGTGCGGCTGCATCGCGTGGCCTTCGAGTTCTTCGCCGGCGTGCCCCGGCGGGTCGTGCTCGACAATCTCAAGGCCGCGATCGTGCACGCGGCGCTCTACGATCCCGAGGTGCAGCGCAGCTATCGGCAGTGCGCCGAGCATTACGGCTTCCTCATCGCGCCGTGTCGCCCGCGGACGCCACGGCACAAGGGAAAGGTGGAACAGGGCGGCGTCCACTACGTCAAACGCAACGCGTTGGCCGGCCGCACCTTCCGCGACGTCCACGACGCCAACCGGCACTTGCGGCGCTGGTGTCTCGAGATCGCCGGCCGCCGCGTCCACGGCACGACCAAGCGGATCCCGCTCGAAGTGTTCGAGGAGTTGGAACGAGCGGCCCTCCAGCCGCTGCCGCCCACGCCATGGGAACTGACCGAATGGAAGCGGGCCAAGCTGCACCCCGATTGCCACGTCATCTTCGGCGGCGCCTACTACTCCGGCCCGCATCGCCTCATCGGAGAGCGGCTCTGGGTCGGCGCCACCGCGTGGAAGGTCGAGCTCTTTCACGAGCACATGCTGGTCGCCACGCACCGCCGGGCGCGGCCGGGCCAGCGCCGCACATTGCCAGATCATCTGCCTCCGGACAAAGTCCAGTTCCTGATGCAGACGCCGACGTGGTGCCGCGAGCGGGCGGCCGAGGTCGGTCCCGCCTGTGGGGAGTTCATCGAGACGTTGCTCGGCGATCGCCCGCTCGATCGGCTGCGAAGCGCCCAAGGTGTGCTCCGCCTCGCCCAGCGCTTTGGCGCCCCGCGTCTGGAGGCCGCGTGTGCACGCGCCACGGTTGTGGGCGAGTACCGCTACCACACGATCAAGACGATTCTGACCAAGTCCCTCGATCAGCAACCGCTTCCCACCCTGATCCCGGTCGCCCCCGTGGTGCCGGCGATCATGCCGTGCTACGCGCGCCCCTGGACCACCTTCTTCCCCGACCCCGGTGCTGAAGACAGGAGGTCCGTCCCATGGAACTGACCCATCAACTCGCCCCCCTGCTCCGGACCCTGCGCCTCTCGGGAATCCTCGAGACGCTCGACGTCCGCAACCGCCAGGCCGTCGAGCAACAGTCGTCCTTCGTCGAGTTCCTCACCATGCTCGTGCACGACGAGGTCGAGCGCCGCGCCCAGAAGAATCTGCGGCTCCGCCTGCGGCGCGCCGCCTTCGATCCCACCAAGACGCTCGAAGGCTTCGACTTCAGCTTCAATCCGAAGCTGAACAAGGCCCAGCTCTTCGATCTCGCGACGTGCGCCTTCATCGAGCGCCACGAGAACATTTTGATTTACGGTCCGACCGGGGTCGGGAAGAGTCACGTTTCGCAAGCGCTGGCCCACGAGGCGTGCCGGCGCGGCCACGAAGTCCTCTTCATCGACACCGCCAAGATGCTCGCGCACCTGGCCGGCGGACGGGCCGACGGCACCCACGAGCAACGCCTCGCGCGCTACACGCGCCCCGACCTGCTCGTCCTCGATGACTTTGCGCTCAAACCGCTGCGCGCGCCAGGGCCTGAAGATCTCAATCATTTTGACTTCGAATCGTGACCGGTCGGAATGGCCGGGCTTCTTCGGCGAGGCCTTGCTCGCCTCGGCCGCGCTGGACCGCCTGACGCACGGCGCGCACTTCGTCGAGATCACCGGCCCGAGTTTCAGGGCCGAGCACACCAAGAAACAGGTCGCCGTGCGCCGGTCAAAAACGGCCGGCTGAGGGGATACCCCGATATGGCGCCCACCCCTGATCGTCGATTCTGGCGCCTCCTAGGCGCTCGCGCTCCTCACCCGGGCCCCGTTGCTTTCCTTCCCGCCCCGTTTCGGCCCGGCTCATCTCACAGGAGCAAGCTCAAGGACCAAACCTGATGGACGGGATCCGGTCACGTCGCTGCACTGGCTCTATATGGGTGACCCTGGGTGGCTCTCCTTGGGCGACCGTTGACACACCGAAGCCACCAGCGCGAACCCGCGCCTCGGCGCCGTGGCGCCGGTTGTCCTGTACCGCACGCTCGGACAAACGCTCCCGAACGGTGCCGCCGCGGCCGCGGCGCTGTGGCCCGTCGCCCATCGCTGCGCGACCATGAGCCCCGACAGTGTTCGGCGTGCCGGCTTCGGCGAAGGATTCGAGGCGGGTGAGCATCTCTTCGACGCCATCGTCGACAGTCCGTCGGGCGTGGTGTTCAGCGTCGACGACTACGACGAGACCTGGCGACGCATTCAGACCGACGACGGCCACGTGAAGCTCGGCATTCCGGAGCTCCTCGGCGAGCTGGATGCCCTTCGCGACGAGGTCCCGCCGGGGGATGATCCCGCGTGGCCCTTCCTGCTCTCCGCGGGCGAGCGACGCTCGTTCACCGCGAACACGATCATGCGCGATCCCGGATGGCGCAAGATCGACGCAGACATCGCGCTGCGCGTTTCACCGAGCGACGCCGCGCGGATCGGCATCGTCGATGGCGGACACGCACGACTGACCACGAAGCGAGCGACTGCGGTCGTCGCCGTCGCCCTCCCGAATGGTCTCGGCCTCGATCATCTCGAGGGCGATCAGCGCATTCGTACCGGAGTGGCGCCGAACGAGTTCACGGCGAGCGAGGATCGCGATCCGTGGGTCGGCACGCCGTGGCACAAGAGCATTCCGGCGCGCCTCGAGGCGATTCGAGCGTAATCGGCCCCTCATGAGGGCTTCGGATTTCCAGCACGGCGAAGCCGGCACTGCCGAGCGGCGAGCCATTCTCGACGCCATCCCGGCGATCGCCTGGTGCAAACTCCCCGATGGTTCGAACGAGTTCGTGAACCAGCGGTGGCAGGACTACACGGGGATCTCGGCAGAAGAGGCGCGCGGACGGGGTTGGCAAGCGGCGGTTCACCCTGACGACCTTCCGAAGTTGAGCGAGAAGTGGGCCGAGATCGTGGCGTCGGGCCACAATGGCGAGTTCGAGGGACGTCTTCGTCGCCATGATGGGACGTTTCGCTGGGTTCTCGCCCGCTTCGAGCCGGTACGCGATGAACGAGCACAGACATCGACGCCCTCAAGCACGCAGAGGAGAAAGTGCGCGAGGACGAACGCGCACTTCGCCGGATCACCGACGCGATCCCCGAAAACATCGTCATCCTCGATCCCGACGGCGTTCCGCTCTACGCGAATCGAGCGACGCTCGACTACACGGGCCTCACGGCCGCCGACGTTGTCCGCTCGGACTTTCGCGCGCGAATCTTCCATCCAGAAGATCTGGAACGCGTGCGCGACCAGCGGCAGGCCGCGTTGGCCGACGGTGTTCCCTTCGAGTTCGAGCTGCGGGCCTTGAGCAAACACGGGGCGTATCGCTGGTTCCTCACCCGCTACAAGCCCTTCCACGACGAACATGGGCGCCTGGTCCGCTGGTACGCGACGGGAACCGACATCGACGATCGGAAACGCGCGGAAGACCGGATGCGGAACGAGAACGTCGCATTGCGAGAAGAGATCGTGCGCTCCTCGATGTTCGAGGAGATTGTCGGCTCTTCGGATGTGCTGCGGACGGTGTTGGCTCAAATCACGAAAGTCGCCCCCACCGACTCCACGGTTCTGATCCAGGGCGAGACCGGAACGGGGAAAGAGTTGATCGCCCGGGCGATCCACAATCGATCCAGACGGGCAAGTCGTGCGTTCATTCGCGTCAACTGCGCCGCGATGCCGCTCTCGCTGATTGCGTCCGAACTGTTCGGGCATGAAAAGGGGGCGTTCACTGGAGCACTCCAGCGACGCACCGGGCGGTTCGAGTCAGCCGACGGCGGCACGATCTTCTTGGACGAGATCGGCGAGCTGCCCCACGAAACGCAGATCGCGTTGCTGCGCGTGCTTCAGGAGCGGGAGTTCGAACGCGTCGGCGGAAACGAAGTGATCTCCGTCGATGTCCGCGTGCTGGCGGCGACCAACACGGATCTGACTCAGGCCGTCCGAGACGGTGCCTTCCGAGAGGACCTGTTCTACCGGCTCAACGTTTTTCCCATCCATGTGCCGGCCCTTCGCCATCGCGTCGGCGACATTCCCTTGCTGGTGGAGTATCTCGTCGAACGCTATGCGCGGAAGGCCGGCAAGAGGATCCGGCGCATCAGCAAGGAGACGCTCGATCTGTTCGAGACCTATCATTGGCCCGGCAACATTCGCGAGCTCCAGAATGTGATCGAGCGAGCCGTGATTCTCAGCGACGCTGACGTGTTTCGTGTGGTTGCCAGCTGGCTCACTCCAGACCCTGCGAAGTCGGCTGTGCGAGGCGACTCACTGGCCGGGGATCTTGCCCAGCGCGAGCGAGCCCTCATCGAGGGCGCCCTGCGCGAGACCCACGGGGTCATCGGTGGCGCGACCGGTGCCGCCGCGAAGCTCGGCCTGCCCAGACAGACCCTCGAATCGAAGATCAGGAAGCTCGGTATCGACCGATATCGTTTCAAAACCACGTCCAAGGAGTGACACGCTGTGAGCACTACCAAGACGAGCCGCGCCTACGAACGCCTCACGCCTGAGAGCGCCGTACTCTTGTTCATCGACCACCAGGCCGGGCTTCTTCACAACGCACGTCTGCCTGGCGTTCCCCGCCATGTCCGCTGCGGCCGACGGGTA
>QHRT01000085.1 GCA_003220195.1 Candidatus Rokuibacteriota bacterium
CCTCGAGAACCGCTTCGGCATCGACGTGAAATTCCAGTGCTGGGCCTTCTCCCTCGAGGTCGTCGACCGCAACATCGCCGGCCGCCCTAACACCAACGAGGTCCGCTTCACCCTGAATCTCCTCGGCATGGGCGGGCCGCTCTCGACGTCGATGGGCCTCGGCAGTCTCACGTCGACGGGCGGCACGTCGGCGCGATGACGCCCGGTGCGAGCCCGAGCGATGTCGGGGTCGCCGTCGAGCGAGACGGCGTCCGGACGCCCGGCTCGACACTGGCCGCGATCGTGGTCTCGCTGCGGCCGCACCAGTGGGTCAAGAACCTCTTCGTGTTCGCCGGACTCATCTTCGGCCACAAGTTGTTCACGCCGGCCGTGTGGGTGGCGCTCGGAACGTTCGGCATCTTCTGCGCGCTCTCGGGCGCGGTCTACCTGTTCAACGACGTCGCCGATCGCGAGCGCGACCGGCTCCACCCGCGCAAACGGCTGCGCCCGATCGCCTCCGGGCGCCTGGCGGTCGGGACGGCGCTCGCCGCCGGGATCGTGCTCTCCGCCGTGAGCCTCGCGGCCAGCTTCGCGATCGCGTCCGGCCTGCTGCTGACCGCCGTGGCCTACGTCGCTTTGCTGGCCGCGTACTCGGCCTGGCTGAAGCATGTCGTGATCGTGGACGTGCTCGTCGTCGCGACCGGCTTCACGCTGCGCGCGATCGCCGGCGCCGTCGCGGTCGACGTCGAGATCTCGGGCTGGCTCCTGATCTGCACGATCCTGTCCGCGCTCTTCCTGGCGCTGGGGAAGAGAAGGCACGAATACCTGACGCTGGACGGCGCGGCGGTCGCGCATCGGCCGATCCTGGGCGAGTACAGCGCGGCGCTGCTGGACCAGATGATCGGCGTCGTGACGGCCTCGACGGTCACCGCCTACGCGCTCTACACGATGTCGCCGGAGACCGTGGCGAAGTTCGACACCCGTCTCCTGCCCGCGACGCTGCCGTTCGTCCTCTATGGCGTCTTCCGCTATCTCTATCTGCTCTATCGTCGCCAGCTCGGCGGCAACCCGTCGGAGCTGTTCCTGAACGACCGCGCGCTCGTGATCAACACGGCGCTCTGGATCGCGGCGGTGGTGGCGATCATCTACGGCCCGCGCTGGTAGCCGCCCGATACGACTGCCAGAGTCGCTCCGCCGCGCGCACGACGGACACCGCCCATTCGCGCGGCGATTGAGCGGCGGCTGCTGCGATAGAGCAGCGGCTGCCGCGATAGAGTAGCGGTTCCACGCCGCTGACCGGCGGGCGCCGGCAGGCGGGGCGTGGGGCGGGAGGCGGTGGGGCAAGCGCCGACTCCGCAGGTGGACGAGCCGAAGGCTCGTCACACCGAGGACCGGAGTGCGCGGCCCCACCGCCTCCCGCCCCGCGCCAGGCCCGCCAGCGCCCGCCGCCGCCAAGCCGCCGCCAAGCCGGCGCCCGTGGCCGCCAACCCGGAGCCCGCCGCCGCCGACCGGAGAGACCGGCGGCGGGCGGTACAATAAAGGTTCCATGAGCGCCGCCTCCGTTCGCGTCCGCTTCGCGCCAAGCCCCACCGGACACCTGCACGTCGGCGGCGCCAGGACGGCGCTCTTCAACTGGCTCTACGCACGCCATCACGGCGGAACGTTCATTCTCAGGATCGAGGACACCGACCGCTCGCGGTCAACGGACGAGAACATCGACTCGATCGTCGAGGCGCTCCAGTGGCTCGGTCTCGACTGGGACGAGGGGCCGCCGGCGCCCGGGTACCGCCAGACGGAACGGCTCGCGCTCTATCGGGAGCACGCCGAGCGTCTCGTCGCCGCGGGGCGCGCCTACTACTGCGACTGTCCGCCGGAGCTGCTCGAAGCCGAGCGCAAGACGGCCGAGCAGCGCAAGGAGACGTATCGTTATCCGGGCCGCTGCCGTGATCGCGAGCTCCGCGCCGGCGCGCTGCGCCTCAGGATCCCGCCGTCCGGCACGACCGTCGTCGACGACCTGATCCACGGGCCGGTGACGTTCGACCATCAGCAGCTCGACGACTGGATCCTGGTACGGAGCGACGGCACCCCGACGTACAACTTCTGCGTCGTCGTCGACGACGTGACGATGCGCATCACGCACGTGATCCGCGGCAACGATCACCTGTCGAACACGCCGAAGCAGATCCTCTGCTACGAGGCGCTCGGCTATCCGACGCCCGCGTTCGCGCACGTCTCGATGATCCTCGGGTCCGACCGCGCGCGGCTCTCGAAGCGCCACGGCGCCACGTCGGTGCAGGCGTTTCGCGACGCCGGCCTCCTGCCGGAGGCGATGGTGAACTACCTCGCGCGGCTCGGGTGGTCGCACGGCGATCAGGAGATCTTCTCGCGCGACGAGCTGATCGCTTTGTTCGACATCAAGGACGTCTCCTCGGCGGGCGCGATCTTCGATCAGACGAAGCTCGAGTGGCTGTCACAGGAGTACATGAAACAGATGTCCGGCGCGCAGCTCGGCGAGCTGATCCGGCCCTTCGTGCGCGCGGCCGGCCTCGAGCCGCCCGCCGACGCGACGCAGCTCGCCCGGATGGCCGACACGCTGAAAGAGCGGGCGCGGACGCTCGTGGAGATGGTCGAGGTCGGCCGCTTCTACTTCGAGCGGCCGCGCGAGTACGAGCCGAAGGCGGCGGCGAAGTTCTTCACGCCCGAGGGACGGGAGCGGCTCGGGCTCCTCGTCGAGCGACTCCAGGCCCTCCCCGATTTCACGCCGGGCGCGCTCGAGTCGCTCTATCGCGAGCTCACGACCGGGCTCGGCGTGAAGCTCGTCGATCTGGCGCAGCTCACCCGGCTCGCCGTCGCCGGCAAGACGGCGTCGCCACCGATCTTCGAGGTGCTGGCGATCCTCGGGCGCGAGGAGACGCTCGCGCGGCTCCGACGGGCTCTCGAGGCCTCGGGCGTCGCCCGGTGAGGCTCTTGCTCGCGCGCCACGGTCAGACCCGCTGGAACGAGCTGCGACGGTTCCAGGGGACGACCGACGTCGCGCTCTCCGATCTCGGCCGAGCGCAAGCCGCTGCGCTGGGAGGGGCGCTCCAGCGCTACCGCGTCAGGGCGGCGTACGTGAGCCCCATGCGCCGCGCATTCGAGACCGCGGAGATCGCGTTCGCGGACGCCGGCGTGCCGATCATTCCGCTCGACGAGCTCCGCGAGCTGTCGCTCGGCGAATGGGAAGGCTGCACGGTGGACGAAGTGCGCGCGCGCGAGGGCGACCCGTACCGCGCCTGGCTCGCGGCGCCGCTCGATTGTCCGCCGCCCGGCGCCGAGCCGTTGCCCGACGTCGCGGCGCGCGTGTGCCGCGCCGTCGACCGCATCGCCGAGGCTCATCCCGACGGCGACGACGTGGTCATGGTCGCGCACGGCGGCGTGATCAGCGTGTACGCGTGCCACGTGCTCGGGTGCTCGTTCAACCAGCTGTGGCGTCTGCGCGTCGACAACGCCTCCTTGACGGTGGTGAAGCCGCCGCGCCTGGTCTCGCTGAACGACACGTCGCACCTGCCGGGCGCGCTCGCGCCGGGCCAGCACCAGCGCGCGCAGGTCGTCAGCGCACCCGTCGCGCCGCGCAGGGACGCCGCGCCGTGACGATCCTGCTCGCGCTCTTCGGCGGCATCGCGCTGTTGCTCTACGGCATCCGGCTCTCCGGTGACAGCTTGCAGCGCGCGGCGGGCGGCCGGCTCCGTCACCTGCTGACCGGGCTCTCGCGCCATCGCTTGCTGGCCGTCGCCTCCGGCGCGACGGTGACGGCGATCATCCAGTCGTCGGCGGCCACGACGCTGATGCTGATCGGCTTCGTGTCGGCCGGGCTCATGACGTTCCGGCAGACCCTCGGCGTCATCCTGGGCGCCGACATCGGCACGACGTTCACCGTGCAGCTGATCGCGTTCCGCATCACCGACTACGCGCTCCTGCTCGTCGGCGGCGGCTTCGTCATCACCTTTGTCGCTCGCCGCCGCGTGGTGAAGGACATCGGGCAGGCGGTGCTCGGGCTCGGATTCATGTTCCTCGGGCTGAAGCTGATCCTCGATGGCGTGAAGCCGCTCAGCGCGATGCCGCTGGCCGTGAACGTCGTCGCGGCGCTGGCCGCGAACCCGATCATGGCGCTCCTCACGGCGGCGGCGCTCAGCGCCGTCATGGCGTCGTCCGCGGCGACGCTCGGGATCGCGCTCGCCCTCGCGAGTCACGGGCTCCTGGCGCTCGACGGCGCCATCGCGATCGTCGTCGGCGCCAACATCGGGACCTGTGCGACCGCCTTGACCGCGGCGGTCGGCGCCTCGGCGGAGGCCAAGCGCGTGGCGGCCGCCCACATCGCGTTCAAGGTGCTCGGCGCGGCGCTCATGCTGCCGTTCATCCAGCCGTTCACCACACTGGTGGCGAGCACCGCGAGCGACCCGGCGCGGCAGATCGCCAACGCGCACACGTTCTTCAACCTCGGGATCAGCCTCGTGTTCCTGCCGTTCATGCGCATCGCGGCGCGCGCGATCGAAGCCTTGGTGCCGGACGACCGGATGGCGGACAACCCGTTCCGTCCGCGGTACCTGGACGAACGCGCGCTCGACCAGCCGTCGCTGGCGATCGGTCAGGCGACGCGCGAGGCGCTCCGCATGGCGGACGTGGTGCAGACGATGCTGCGCGACGTCGTGCCGGTGTTCGGGCGCGACGACCAGGAACTCCTGGAGGACGTGGAGCGCCGCGACGACCAGGTCGACTTCCTGGAGCGCGAGATCAAGCTCTTCCTGGCGCGGCTCGAACGCGCGGCGATGGGCGGCGACCTCTCGCAGAAGGAGATCGCGCTCATCTCGGTCATCGGCAACTTCGAGAACATCGGCGACATCATCGACAAGAACTTGATGGAGCTGGCGCGCAAGAAGCTCTACCACGGCCGCCGCTTCTCGGAAGCGGGCTGGGCCGAGATTCTCGAGTTCCACGGGATGGTGTCGAAGAACCTGGAGCGGGCCATCGCGGCCTTCGCCGCCAACGACCACGCGCTCGCGCAGGATGTGCTCGACCAGCGCCCCGTGCTGAGACAGCGGGAGCGCGAGATGCGTGAATCGCACCTCGGCCGGCTGCGCCAGGGGCTCGCGGAGTCACTCGAGACCTCCGAGATCCATCTCGACATCCTCACGAATCTGAAACGGATCAGCTCGCACGTGTCCGCGCTCATGTTCCCGATCCTCGAGGAGGTGTGACGATGAAGAAAGTGGAGGCGATCATCAAGCCCTTCAAGCTCGACGACGTGAAGGAAGCCCTCACGGAGATCGGCGTCATCGGCATGACCGTCACCGAGGTGCGGGGCTTCGGCCGGCAGAAGGGGCACACCGAGCTCTACCGCGGCTCGGAGTACACGGTCGACTTCCTGCCGAAGGTCAAGATCGAGGTCGTCGTGGCCGAGCACGTGGTCGACAAGGTCGTGGCGACGATCGTCGGCGCCGCCAAGACGGGCTCCATCGGCGACGGCAAGGTCTTCGTGCTGCCGATCGACGAGTCGATCCGCATCCGGACGGGCGAGACCGGCGAGGCCGCGGTCTGATTGAGATCGGGGGGAGCGAACTGATCGATTGGTGATCCGCGACAAGATCTCAGATGTCCTCGACCTGACCGCGAACGCCGCGGCGCTGCGGCAGGGGTTTCGCCGGCTCGGGTTTGCCGAGCCCGCGCGCGCTGTCGCCAATCTCGAAGCGCTCACGCCGACGCCGCGCGACACCGAATTGCTCGCGCCCGCGTGGCCGCGACTCGCCGCCGAGCTCGCGGCGTCACCGGACCCCGACATGGCGCTCAACAACCTGGAGCGCGTCGCGTCGGCCGCGGACCGCGCGGTCTTCTTCCGCACGCTCGCGGAGCACCCCGGCGCCGCGCAGCTGATCGCCACGATCGCCGGCGCGAGCCAGTTCCTCGCCGACACGCTGCGCCGGCGCCCGAGCCTCTTCACGTGGCTCCTCGAGCCGACGACGATGCGCCCGTGGCTCGCGGAGGAGCTCGCCGCGGATCTCGCGGCCTCGCTCGGTCCCGTCTCGACGCGCGACGCGCGCATGAATGCGCTGCGCCGGTTCAAGTACCGCCACCTTCTCCGGATCGGCGCGCGCGATTTGCTGGGCGATGCCGATCTGATCGTGACGACCGAGGAACTGTCGCGCGTGGTCGACGTCTGTCTCGGGGCCGTCTGGCAGATGGCGGAGGACGCCACGCGCGCGCAGTACGGCCCGCCGCGGGACGCGGACGGCGCCGAGACCGGGATGGCCATCGTCGCGATGGGGAAGCTCGGCGGCGAGGAGCTGAATTACTCGTCGGACATCGACCTGATGTTCGCGTACGGCGCCGATGGTGAGACGGATGGCGGAGCGGCCGGTCGCCTGGCCAACGGCGCGTACTTCGAGCGCGTGTGCCGGGCCATCGTGGCGCAGCTCGAGGACGTCACCGAGGAAGGCTCGCTGTTCCGGGTTGACTTGAGACTCAGACCCGAGGGGCGCTCGGGGCCGGTGGTGCTCTCGCTCGACGGCTATCGCACCTACTACCGCGAGCGGGCGGAGCTCTGGGAACGCCAGGCGCTGTTGAAGTCGCGCATCGCGGCCGGCGACGAGCGCGTCGGCGCGAGCTTTGCCGAGCTGGCGCGCGATGTGGTCTACCGGCCCGGCGTCGATCCCGGGATCGCGGTCGCCATCAGGGCGATGAAGCGTGAGATCGATCGATCGGTCGAGGCGAAGGGCGGCGAAGAGCTCAACGTCAAGCTGGGACGCGGCGGCATTCGCGAGATCGAGTTCCTCGTGCAGGCGCTTCAGCTCCTGTACGGCGGCGACGACCCGTGGCTGCGGGAGCGTCACTCGCTCAAGGCGATCTTTCGCCTGGCCGAGCGCGGCTACCTGGTGCCGGAGCTCGGACGGACGCTCTCGCATGCGTACGTGCATCTGCGGACCGTCGAGCACCGTCTGCAGATCCTCCACGAGCTGCAGACGCACACGCTGCCGCGTGAGCCAGTCGAGCTCGGGCGTCTCGCACGGCGGCTCGGATTCACCGGGTCCCCGCGCGTCGCCGCCCGCGCGTTCGCGGCGTACCACCGGGGCGTGACGCGCGACGTGCACCGGGCGTTCCGCGAATTTTTCGCCGAGCCCGAGGCGACGAGCCCGCGGCGGCTCAAGCCGCCGAGTCTGGTTGCGCTGCGCGCGACGGGGTTTCGCGACCCGGAGCGCGCGCGCCACAATCTGAAGCTGGTCGTCGAGGGGCGTCCGCTCGTTCCGTACGCCGGCGCCATGCGCGAGGCGCTCGAGCGTCTCTATCCCGCGCTGCTGGACGAGATCTGGAAGAGCCCGGATCTCGACGAGGCGCTGAACCAGTTCGAGCGCTTTCTGGCGGCGGCGGGCCCGCGCGTCGGGCTCATCGAGCTCCTGGCCAAAGATCGCGAGGTGTTGAGCGGACTGCTCCGTCTCTGCGCGGGTGGCGATCTGCTGACGCAGCTCCTGATCGCGCAGCCCGAGCTGCTGACGAGTCTGGTGGCGCGCACCGGTTCTCGGATCAGGCGCGAGGCCGATTTCCGTGTGGCGTTCGCGTCCGTGTTTGCGCCGGGCCTGACGCCCGGCGATCGCCGCGACGCGCTGCGCCGGGTGAAGCAAGCGGAAGAGCTCGGCATCGTCTGGCGGTATCTGCTCTCGGTGACCACGATCGAGGGATACTCACGAGAGATGACCGCGCTCGCCGAAGCCACCCTCGCTGCCGGCTCGCTCCTGGTCCTCGGCCCGCTCGTGGAGCGCCACGGCGTCCCGCGCGGGTCGACGGGAGCGTTCGTGCCGGCGGTGGTCGTCGGCATGGGCAAGCTGGGCGGGCGCGAGCTGACGACGGGCTCCGATCTCGACCTCTTCGCCGCATTCTCGGAAGATGGTGAGACGGACGGCCCCGAGCGGATCGAAGCCCACGCGTTCTGGAGTGCCGTGGCGGAGCGGCTGAGTGGCGCGCTCGGCGACGTGACGGCGGCGGGCGTCGCCTTTCCGGTCGACATGCGCTTGCGCCCCGGCAGCAAGGGCAGCGGATTCGCGTCGAGTCAGGCCGCGCTCGAGCGCTATTACGAGGAGTGGGGCGATCTGTGGGAACGGCAGACGCTCACCCGAGCCCGGGTGGTCGTCGGCGATCCGCGGCTGGCGCGACGGATCATGCGCTCGCTCCGCCGGGTCGTGTACGGGAGCCCGCTGCCGCGCACGTCGCTGAAGGAGATCACGCAGGTCCGGCACCGCATGGAGGTCGAGCTGGGGAAGGAGACGCCCGGCCGCTATCACGTGAAGTACGGCAAGGGGGGACTGGTCGACGTGGAATTCCTGACCCAGGCGTTGCAGCTCGTCCATGGGGCGGAGAACGCCGCGGTACGGCGGACCGGAACGATCCCGGCGCTCGTGGCGCTCGGCCGCGCCGGGGCGCTCGTGCCCGACACCGCGACGGCGATGGCGGATCACTACCGTGTGCTCCGTCGCGTGTCCGCGGCGCTGCGGCTTCTCGGCGCGCGCCCCGCCGACGTGCTGGAGCTGGCTGGACCCATGCCCGCGCGCGTGGCGAGCGCGCTCGGCTACGCGTCGCGCGCCGAATTCCTGGAGGACTACCGCCGACGCACCGGCTTCGTCCGGGCGACATACAAGGAGTTGCTCGCGTGAGCCAGAGTCTCTACATCGTGGACGGGCACTCGCATCTCTTCCGCGCGTACCACGCCATCGGATACCTCTCGACGTCGAGGGGGGTGCCGAGCCACGCAGTGCTGATCCTGTCCACGATGCTCTGGAAGCTGATCCGGGAGGAGAAGCCGGACTATCTCGGCATCGCGCTC
>QHRT01000086.1:0-460 GCA_003220195.1 Candidatus Rokuibacteriota bacterium
GCTCGATCTGCCCGATCGCCTCGTCCGGCGTGCCGATCACGCCGAGCCCGGTGCCGTTGACCCACTGCACGCGCTCGTCGAACGTCGTGCCGGCCGCGCGGAAGTGCGGTGCGGCAATCGTCTTCTGCGTGTACTCGCAGAACGCGTCGAGCCCCTGGCGCACGTCGCGGACCGCCCGGTCTTTCGTCTCCGCCAGGTGCATCGGCCCCACGAGCCGCCACTTGCCGCGGTCGGCCACGGTCCCGAACTTCGCCGCGCGCTCCTCCATCACGTCCCAGTGCAGGTGCAGCACGTCGAAGCCCTCGCTGATCGTGGCGCCGACGGACAGAAGCCCGACGCCGTAGCGCCCGGCGAGGCGCGGCCCGGACGGAGACGCGATCGCCGCGACGCCGATGTCGAAGCAGGGCGACGTGTACGGACGCAGCTGCGAGCGCGCGTTGACGAGCTTGTAGCGTCGCGT
>QHRT01000086.1:468-12803 GCA_003220195.1 Candidatus Rokuibacteriota bacterium
TGCTCGAGCGCGCCCCGCTGCTCGAGCGGATCGATGCCGATCATGATCGCGTCGGTCGGCAGCGCGCCGGGCCCGACGCCCATCATCACGCGGCCGCGCGTCAGATGATCGAGCAGCATCATCCGGTCCGCGACCCAGAGCGGGTTGTGGTAGGGCAGCGAGATCACGCCGGTGCCGAGCTTGATGTGGCGCGTCTGGGCGGCGACGTGCGCGATGAAGACCTCCGGCGACGGGATCAGCTCCACGCCCGCCGAGTGGTGCTCGCCGATCCACGCCTCGTCGTAGCCCAGGCGGTCCAGGAGCTGGATCGTCGCCAGGTCCCGCTCGTACGCGAGCGTCGGGTTCTGACCGGTCGGCGCGTGGAACGGGGCCATGAAGATGCCGAATCTCATGCGTGCCATGCCGTGACTCCCCGCGGGCGCTCGCGCGACCCGCGATCCCGATCGATTGTCGATCTCAGGAACCCGACCAGTCGACCTCGCCGTACTCGGCGCTCCTGCCGCTCAGGTCCCGGGTGCGTGCGTGGTCGCGAAAGCGGCTCCGCTTGCCCTGCGCCAGGACGACGGCGGCGATCACGTCGCCGACGGCCACATCGACGAGGCGAGCGTGACGGAGAGACCAGACCACGAAGACTCCAGCAAGTCAAAGGCGCGACGGGCCTGCGGGACCAGCCCGCCCGGCGCAGCTCTCGTTACGCGAGCTGGCTCCACAACCGCTCGACGAGCCGGCCGGCACGCTGCTCGACGGCGGCCATGGCGTCGAGGATGGTGTCTTCGCGAAACCGGCGTCCCACGAGTTGCACGCCGGCAGGCAGCCCGTCGACCAGGTCGATCGGCACGACCCCGGCGGGCAGCGCGAGGTAGTTGATGCCGTAGCTGTACACGGCGGCGTCGAACAGGTCCTTCGTCTCGTTCAGACCACGCGCGTCGTAGTTCCACGGATAGGTCGGCCGCATGAGGAACGGCGTCAGCACGAGCGGATGCGTGTCGAGGAAGACGCTCCATGCCCGGATCATCCGCGTGCGCTCGGCGAGCCCGATCCGGAAGCGGTCGAGGTCCAGGATCTCGCCGAGCTCGTAGTACCAGCCGAAGATCTTCCGGAGATCGGCGCTGCCGTGCTCGTCCACCGTCGGGCCGAGCGTGGCCTTCATCTCCGTGAGGAGCACCGTGAACCACCCGCGCGCGGGCTCCATGATCGTCGGCGGCTCGGCCTCGACGACGTCGTAGCCCGCGTCGCTCAGGTGTCCCGCCGCGCGGTCGATGAGCGCCGTGATCCCGGGATGAATCGGATATCCGTGCGGATTCCGCGTCACCGCAACGCGGATCGGCTTCGCGAGCGGCGCCCCGTCAAAGGGCGCCGGCACCCACCACGGGTCGCGCGGGTCGTACGCGGCCATCACGCGCGTGGCGAGCCGAACGTCCGCGACGGTCCGCGCGATGGCGCCCTGCACCGACGTCAGCGTCGCGACGAGGCCGCGCTCGACCGTCGCCGACGGGTTGAAGGCAGGCACGCGCCCCGGCGTGGACTTGATCGTCGACACGCCGTTCGCGAACGCGGGAAACCGCAGCGACCCGCCGATGTCGTTGCCGTGATGGATGGGGCCGAGTCCGGCCGCGGCGGCGGCGCCGGCGCCGCCGGAGGAGCCTCCGGGAGATGCCTCCGGGTGCCACGGATTGAACGTGCGGCCGTGAAGCGGATTCACCGTCGTCGCGCGCATCGAGACTTCCGGCGTGTTCGTGCGACCGACGATGATCGCGCCGGCCGCCTTGAGATTTCGCACCAGCGGCGCATCGGCCGGCGCGATGAGGTTCGCGAGCGCCGGCAACCCGTTGGTGGTCGCGAATCCTTCCTGGTCCACGTTGACCTTGATCGTCACCGGCACGCCGTAGAGCGGGCCCGGCTCGACGCCGCCCGCCAGCGCCCGGTCGGCCGCCGCTGCCTCGGCGAGCGCGCGGTCGGTCAGATCGACCACGATCGCGTTCAACGCGGGGTTGAGCTTGCGGATGCGCTCGACGACCGACGTCATCACCTCGGTGCACGAGAACGTGCGCTCGCGAATGCCGGAGGCGGTCTCGACCGCGCTCACCTGCCACAGTGCCTGAGTCATCTCGACGTCCTCCTTTCGCGCGCCTGGTCGTACGCCGCGATTATCGTCCGGAGCCGCGATCACGGAGTCTACGCCTCAGGCATTCGACGGCTGCACCAACGACTCCGCGCCTGGCACCCGGGCCAGCGGATGCAAGACGTCGATCGCCCAGACGACGTCGAGCCGCTCTCCGAGCCAGCCCGGCCGCGTCGTCTCGGCATTCAGGTTGAGACCGCTTGCCTCCTGTTGTGCTCGCAGTGACTGGACGGGATCAGCAGGCACCGCGGCAGGGGTCGCCGCTTCGGGAAGAAGCCGCCCGTCCGGTCTGAAGAACTGAAGAGCACCGTCCGATTCGCGAACCACCGTGAAGCCTTCCTCGTGGATCGCTCGATGGTGTCGGCGACAGAGCGGCGCCAGATTCGAGAGCGTTGTCGGCCCACCGGAAGCGACAACCTTGATCGCGATGCGCCAGCGCGCGCCGCAGCGCAGGCGAAATCGTGCGAGTTCTTGCTCCAACTTCGACAACCCGCCCCTCGGCGTCGTGCCGCATCACCACGCGACTCGCGTCGCAGGCCAGTCGACGACCCGTTTCCGCGGAAACGCGCGTTCCCTCTTCCATGACGCAGTCCCCGTGCTGATCCGCATCCGCAAGCACCGCGGCATCGACATGGACCACGACCTGGTACCGCTCGCCCGGCGCCCCAGGATCGAGCTCATGATGAAGCGCGGTCTCCGCGATGAGCGTCAGCGCGTCCGCCTGTTGCTGGGCCATGGTCGGCGTTTCACTGGCTGGATCGGCGAGCGGCGCAGGATTCTGGCTGCGTGTTTGCTGATACAGCGCCTCGCGCGCCGCGGGGAGCGCCTGCATCAGACCTCGGCTCGCGTGCCGTCGCTGCGTCTCACGCGCCTCGGCCTGCCGGTCGACGCACCGCCAGCCGCGCACGATCCGCTCGACGTGTGCGGCGGTGCCGGCCTTCGCCACCGCCAGTAATCGCTCTTCCGTTTCGGGAGTCGCAACGCGTACCACCGCGCGAACCTTGGCGTACGAGATTTCACCGCGCGCCAGAGCCTGAGCGAGTAGCGGCAGCCTTCCGAGCGCGCGTGCCACCCGCACGCGCTGGCGCGCCGCGCCCGGATCGAGGCCGACGCGCCACGAGAGCCAGGCAGCGCAAGAGCGAAAGCCCGTGTTCCAGCCGCCACGGGTGTCGAACTCACGGATCAGGGCGAGCAGCTGAGCCGTCGCGGCGTCGAGATGCGCCGACAGCTCAGCGATCTCGTCGCCGAGCCGGTCGAGGTCTGCGGTGTCGTGGTTGACGGTCGGCAGATCCAGTGAATGAATCTCCATGACAAATCCCCTTTATGTGGCGACCCTACACCTCGATTTTCCGGGCCTCTGAGAGGCTCGTGGCGACGCGATCCCCTCACACCGGAGACTTTTCGGCGGCACCTCACGGTCTTTGAAATTGCGCGCCGATGCGGGCCACTGGGAAGGAATCTGGAGGCGCCGGCGTGCTCAGGTGGAACGTGTCAAGCAGAAAATGCGGTCGCGATCGGAACGGGCGCCCGCGATTCGAACTCGTGTTGCCTCGCGGCCTTGACGTCTTGCGGTTCGGATCGTAGCCTCGCGATCGTCGCATGTCGGAACGCGTCCTCCTGAGGATCGACTGACCCCCACCCTGCTCGGCGTGACGAGCGTCGCGCTGCTGGCCGCGCTTCCGCTCGTGATCACGGACATCTACTACCAGCACGTGCTCGTCATCTGCCTCGTGTACGTCGTGCTCGGGCAAGCGTGGAATCTCGTCGGCGGCTATGCCGGCCAGTGGTCGCTCGGGCACGCGGCGTTCTTCGGCCTCGGCGCGTACACGTCGACGCTCTTGCTGCTCCGCCTGAACGTGACGCCGTGGCTCGGCATGGTCGCCGGCGGCCTCACCGCCGCCGCGGTCGCGTGCGTGATCGCGTTCCCCTGCTTCCGGCTCCGCACGCATTACTTCGCGATGGCGACGCTCGCGATCGGCGAGACGCTGCGCGTGCTGTTCCTCGCGTTCGACTGGACTGGCGGCGCGAGCGGCCTGGTGCTGCCGGTGCAGCGCATCCCGTCGTCGGTCGACATGCTGTGGGCGAGCAAGCTGCCGTACTTCTACGTGATCCTGACGATGGCGGTCGTGGTCACGCTCTTGATCGCGCAGGTCGAGCGCTCGCGCGTCGGCATCTACCTTCGCGCCATCAACCAGGACGAGGACGCCGCCGCGCGGCTCGGCATCGAGCCCCGGCGCTACAAGCTCCTGGCGCTCGCCGGCAGCGCGTTCGTCACCGGTGTCACCGGCACCTTCTACGCGCAGTACACGACGTACATCGACCCGTTCTCGGTGATGCCGTCGATGCTCTCGGTCCGCATAGTGCTCGTGCCGGTGTTCGGCGGACTCGGCACGGGCGCGGGCCCGATCATCGGCGCGTTCACCCTGATCCCGCTGTCCGAGCTGACGCGGGTGACGTGGGGCGGACGCGGCATCGGCATCGATCAGGTCGTGTACGGCGCGATCATCGTGTGGCTGACGATCTGGATGCCGGGCGGCGTGATGGCGCTCGTGCGACGGCGACGCGGCGTGAGCGGCCCTCGTCGACGCGACCCGGTTGCCACCCCCGAGGCGGGCGTGACCGCGACGTGAGCCTCCTCGAGGTCAACGACGTGACGAAGAGCTTCGGCGGCGTGACGGCGCTCGCGCGCGTGAGCGTCTCGGTCGAGGCCGGCGAGATCGTCGGGCTGATCGGACCGAACGGCTCGGGCAAGACCACGCTGTTCCACTGCATCGCCGGCGCGCTGGCCCCCGACAGTGGCGACATTCGCTTCGAGGGCCGGAGCCTGGTCGGCCTGGCGCCCGCCGCGATCTGCTCGCGCGGAGTCGGACGTACGTTTCAGCTCGCGCGCGTGTTCCCCACGCTCACCGCGCTCGACAACGTGCTCGCCGGGCAATCGCATCGCGGTGAACGGATGCTCGGCGCCATGCTCCGCGGCAGCGCCGCCGCGGTCCGTCGCCGCGCACACGAACTGCTCACGCTCGTGGGTCTCGATGCGCTCGCCGGTGAACCGGCCGGCGAGCTCTCGTACGGCCAGCAGCGGCTGCTCGAGCTGGCCGCGGTGCTGATGGGCGACCCGCGCGTGATCCTGCTCGACGAGCCGACGGCCGGCGTCAACCCGGTGCTGGTCGAGCGGCTGCTCGTGGCACTCCGCGAGATCAACGGCCGCGGCGTCACGATCATCCTGATCGAGCACAACATGGAGGCGGTCACGAGCCTGTCCGGGCGCATGTACGCGCTCGCGATGGGCCGGACGATCGCTGAAGGCACCCCGCAGCAGGTGCGCGATGATCCGGCCGTGCTCGAAGCCTACTTCGGGACCGGCAGGCTCGGAAGCCGCCGGTGACGATGCTCCTCACTGTCGGCGACGTCCACGCCACGTACGGCCGCTTCGACGTGCTGCGTGGCATCTCGGTCGGTGTCGCCGCGGGCGAGATCGTCGCCGTGCTCGGGCCGAACGGAGCAGGAAAGTCGACGCTGCTCAAGGCCATCGCCGGATTCCTTCCGCCGCGTCAGGGGTCGATCCGGCTCTCCGACGAGGAGATCGCCGGGCTGCGTCCGTCGGCGCTGCTGCGAAAGGGCGTCGTGTACGTCATGCAGCGGAGCAGCGTCTTCCCGAAGCTGACGATCCTCGAGAACCTCGAGATGGGCGCGTACATCCGCCCGTCTTCTCCCGAAGTGAAGGCCGACATCGACCGTGTGCTCGGGCTCTTTCCGCAGCTCGCGGGACGGCGCCACCAGCGCGCCGAAGGACTCAGCGGCGGCGAGCGCCGGATGCTCGAGATCGGCCGGGCACTCTTGCTGCATCCGAAAGTGCTGCTGCTCGACGAGCCGACCATGGGGCTGGCGCCGCTCGTCGCCGATCTGATCTTCGAGAAGATCCTGGAGCTCCGCGCCGCCGGAACGACGGTCTTGATGGTCGAGCAGAACGCGCGACTCGCGCTCGAGGTGAGCGACCGCGCGTACGTGCTGGAGCAGGGCCAGGTGCGCGTCGAGGGCCGCGGGCAGGAGCTGTTGACGAGCGACGCGGTCCGTCGAGCGTATCTGGGCGGCGCCGCGCCACGATGACTCTCGAAATCGCGCTCCAGTCCGTCGTGAGCGGCCTCATGTTCGGCGGCGTCATCGGGCTGGTCGCCGTAGGCGTCAGCTTGATCTGGGGAATCATGGACCTGATCAACTTCGCGTATGGCGAATACCTGATGTGGTCGATGTACCTCACGTTCTTTCTCTGGGCCGGGCTCGGTATCGAGCCGATCCTGACCGTGCCGATCACCGCGGTGGTCCTGTTCGGAGCCGGCGTCCTGACCTACCGCTCGGTCATCCGTCCCGTGCTGCGCGGTCCGATCTTCGCGCAGATCCTGTCGACGTTCGGGCTGCTGGTCTTGCTCCGCTACACCGCATGGCTCCTGTTCCGGCCCGACGACCGCCAGGCGCAGAGCGCGCTCGCCACCAGCGTTGTCGTGCTCGGCGGGCTTCGCGTCAGCGGCGGTGAGCTGGTGGCGTTCGCGGGCAGTCTCGTCGCGACGACCGCGCTGTTCGCGTTTCTCGCGTACACGAAGACCGGCAAGGCGCTGCGCGCGCTCGCGCAGGACCGCGAGGCCGCGCTCGCGCTCGGCATCGAGCCCGACCGGCTCTACGCGCTCGCGTGGGGCCTCAGCACCGCCGCCGCAGGCGTCGCGGGCGCACTGGTGTCGTCGTTCATGTACGTGAACCCGCTGGTCGGCGACGTCTTCCTGCTGCCGGCGTTCGCGGCGGTCGCCCTCGGCGGCTTCGGCAACGTGTACGGCGCCGTCGCCGGCGGGCTCGTGATCGGAGTCGTCAACGTCACCGGCGGTACGCTGACGATGCCGAAGGTGAAGCTGGCGCTCGTGTACCTCGTGTTCGTGGGTGTGCTATTCATGCGGCCGAAGGGACTCTGGGGACGATGAAGGGAGGACGCTCATGAATCGTCGCTTGCTGGTGGCGCTCGCCATCGTCGCACTCGCCGTCATCTCTGGAACAGTGCTGGCCCAGCCGAAAGAGGTCGTGATCGGCGTGATCGTGCCGCTGACGGGTCCCGCGCCGGGCACCGGTCAGGATTGCAAGCTCGGCGCTGAATTCGGCGCGGACCTGATCAACGGCGGCGTCAAGGCCGAGGGCAGCGGGCTCCTCGGCGCCGGATGGAACGGTATTCCGTCGCTCGGCGGCGCGAAGCTGAAGCTCGTCTTCGCCGACAGCCAGGGAAGCCCCGAGGTCGGCCGCGCCGAGGCGGAGCGTCTGATCACCACGGTGAAGCCGTCCGGGACGATGGGCGCGTGGCACAGCGGCGTGACCGTCGCGATCGCGCCGGTGATCGAGCGCTATCGCATCCCGCACACGACGATCTCGACCGCCACCGAGCTGACGCAGCGCGGATTCCAATACCTGTTCCGTGTCGGCGTCAATGCGCACCAGGGCGGCGAGGTGCTGTTCCAGTATCTCGACTGGATCGGCCAGCAGGGCAAGAAGTGGAACAAGCTCGGCCAGCTCCACGAGGACACCGCCGCCGGCGTGAACTTTGCCAACGCGGTCGAGGAGATGGCGAAGGCGCGCGGGATCTCCGTCGCGCTCCGGGTTCCGTACAGCCGCGAGCAGGCCAACATGGACAGCGAGATCTTGAAATTGAAGAGCGCGGGCATCGACGTGCTGGTGCAGACCTCGTACACGTCCGACGGCATCATCATCCGGAAGACGATGCGCAAGCTCGACTACGCCCCGGCGCTGATCTTCAGCCAGGGCGGGTTCGACGACGACCCCAAGTTCTACGAGGCGGTGGGCGACGACGCGAACTTCGGATCGAAGCGTCAGCTGTGGAGCCCGGCGCTGTCGTCGACCAAGCCGATCCTCAAAGCCGTGAACGACGAGTTCAAGAGACGGAACGGCCGCGACATCAACGACAACTCGGTGCGCTACATCACCATGATCCAGGTGCTCGCGGATGCGATGAACCGGGCGAAGTCCGTGGAGTCGCAGGCCATCCAGAAGGCGCTCGTCGCCACCGATCTGAAGGCCGAGCAGGTGCTGCTGGTCCACGGCGTCAAGTTCGACGCCAAGCACGACAACGTGCTCGGGAAGGCGATGGTGGCGCAGATCCAGGAGCGCCAGCCGAAGATCGTGTTCCCGCCGGAAGCGGCGGTGACGAAGCCGGTCTGGCCGATCCCGGCGTGGAGCACGCGCTGATGAGCGAAGGCTCGTCGCGGCCGGAGCGGTCCGCGGACGGACCGGGTCAGCCCGCGGACGGGCCGGCTCGCATCGTCGACGGCAAGCGCTGGATCACCGGCGTCTCGGCGTCGCCTGACGGAGTTCGCCTTGCGTTCACTGCGTCGGATCCGACGTCGCCGGCGCAGCTCTTCGTCGCAAACGCCGACGGCACCGGCGAGCGGCAGCTCACCGATCTGAATCGCGAGTGGAAGTCGGAGGTCGCGCTCTCGGAACCCGAGCGCGTGCGCTTCACGCGCGCCGGATTCGAGATCGACGTCTGGGTCATGAAGCCGTTCGGCTTCGAGCCAGGCCGACGCTATCCAGCCTTGCTGAACGTCCACGGCGGACCGCACACGCAGTACGGCCACGTGTTCTTCGACGAGTTCCAGGTCTACGCCGGCGCCGGCTACGGAGTGATCTTCGCCAATCCGCGCGGCAGCCAGGGCTACGGCGAAAAATTCACGCGCGCCGTCGTCGGCGACTGGGGCGGCGGTGACTTCGACGATGTGATGGCGGCGGTCGACGTCACTCTCGCGCGATTCGACTGGATCGATCCCGAACGGCTCGGGATCCTCGGCGGCAGTTACGGCGGCTTCCTCACGAGCTGGGCCGTCGGCCACACGAGCCGGTTCAAGGCCGCGTGCTCCGAGCGCGCGGTGAACAACCAGCTCACGATGTTCGGCACGAGCGACATCGGGCCGTGGTTCCAGCCGGCGCAGGTCGGCGGCGGCATGCCGTGGGACGATCCTGCGCGCTGGGTGGAGCGGTCACCGCTCACGTACGCGAAGCAGGTCACGACCCCGCTCCTGATCATCCACTCCGAGGACGACCTCCGCTGTCCGATCGGGGAGGCCGAGCAGCTGTTCACCGCGCTCAAGAAGCTCGGCAAGGACGTGCGCTTCGTTCGCTTCCCCGACGAGAACCACGAGCTGTCGCGCTCGGGACGACCGCGGCACCGGCTCGCGCGATTCGAGTTCATCCTGGAGTGGTTCGACGCTCATCTGAAACCCGAGCGGCGCGGCGACTCGGCCGAACCGCGCGCTGCGGCCCGTGGAGACTCCACCGCATGACCTGGACACCTCCGCCGCCGCGATCCGGCCACCCGTACTTCATGCACGACGCGATCTATGCACAGCCTGGCGCACTCCGCCTGGTCACGCGAGGCAACGAGGCCGCGCTCGACGCCGCCGCGGCCCGGCTCGCGCAGATGGAGCGCATCGTGCTGTCCGGGATCGGGACGTCGTGGCATGCGTGTCTGGTCGGCGAGCTGCTCATGGCGCACGCCGGGCGCCTCGGGCATCGCGTGCGCGCGTTCCACTCGTTCGAGCTCAAGAGTTACTGGCCGGACTTCGATCAGCGCACCGGCGTCATCGTGGTGAGCCACCGCGGCTCGAAGCGCTACTCGCGCGAGGCGCTCGAGAAGGCCAAGGGCAGCGCGGGCGTCGGCATCACGATCACCGGCAAGGGCCACGACCTCCTGACGATGGCGGAGATCACACTCAGGACGGTGGAGCAGGAGAACTCCGCCGCCCACACGGTGAGCTACACGTGCGCGATGACGCTGCTGGCGTCCCTGGCGGCTCGTCTCGGCCGCGACGCGGACATCGCGCACGAGCTCGGTGAGCTGCCCGATCACGTCGCACAGCTCCTCGGCCAGGAGTCGTGGGAGGATCTCGCGTCGCGCTTCGCCGACCGCAAACGCTACTACTTCATCGGCGGCGGCCCGAACACCGCGACCGCGTTCGAGGCGGCGCTGAAGATGAACGAGGCGAACCACTCCACCGCGATCGGCTACAACTGCGAGCAGTTCATGCACGGGCCCTCGACGTCGCTCGACGCCGACGACGTGGTGTTCGTGATCGCGCTCCCCGGGGCGGCGTACGAGCGCTGCCTGATGGTGGCGCGCGCCGCGCGCGAAGTCGGCGCGCCCGTCGTCGCGCTGGCGCGTGACGGTGATCGCGAGATCGGCGCGGTCGCCTCGGAGACGATCGCGATCCCCGCGGTGAACGAGCTCGTGTCACCGATCCTGACCGTCGTGCCTCTGCAGCTCTTCACGTACCATCTGGCGCTCGCGCGCGGGGTGAACCCGGACCTGATGCGCGCCGACGTTCCCGAGCACGGCCGCGCGCGGAGCGTGATGTCGCTGTGACGACGTCTTGCTTCTATCATACCTCGGTAGTAGAGTTCGACGGTGCCGCGCGGAAAGCCCTCACCCAAGATCGCGATCACGATCGCCGCTGACGTCCACGAGCAGATCGTCGCCTCGGCGGCACGCCGCGGTCTGAGTGTCTCGGCGTGGATGACGGATGCCGCCCGCCTCGCGCTCAAGGTTCGTGACGGGCTCGCCGCGGTCGCCGAGTGGGAAGCCGAGCACGGCGCCTTGACCGAGGCCGAACTCGAGGCCGCGCGTCGGCGGCTCGCCTCCCCGAGCCGTGCGCAGAGGACGGTGCCGCGGCGGCGGCCAGCATGAGTGCTGCGGTGTACGACGCCGGCGCGCTCGGCGCGGCCGAACGTCACGACCGGAAACTCTGGGCGGATCACCGGGTGCGACTCGAGGCCGGTGTGGTGCCGCTCGTCCTTGCACCGGTCGTGGGCAAGCTGAGTGGATCGCCTCGCCAGGCGAACCTTCAGCGCCTGCTGCGGGGGTGCGAGATCATTCCCCTGGATGAGTCGATGGCTCATGCCGTCGGGCGACTTCTCGGCCGGAGTGGCACAGTCGATATCGTCGACGCAACGGTGGTTACCGTCGCCGTCAGACGCCGAGCTCGGATCGTGACCGGCGACCGGCGCGACATTGCGCGCCTCGGCAACTCCGCGGGGCTGCGGCTCGACATCATCGACGTCTGACGTCCGGTTGCATGACCCTCAGCGCTCCGGGAGAAACAATTCGCCCGGTAACGCACCCGACATCCGTGGAGGTCCCATGGACTACAAGGACTACCAGCATCTCAAGTTCGATCGCCGGCCGAACGGCGTGCTGCTCATCACGATCAACCGGCCCGAGGTCCTGAACGCGACCAACGACCGGCTGCACTGGGAGCTGACGCAAATCTGGCTCACGGTCGGCACGGATCCGGACACGCGCGTCGCGGTCGTCACCGGCGCCGGTCGCGCGTTTTCCGCCGGCGGCGATCTCGGCATGGTCGACAAGAACGCGACCGATCCGCGGCGGCTCGCCCGGACGGTGCAGGAAGCGTCGGACCTCGTCTACAACATCATCAACCTGGACAAGCCCGTGATCTCGGCGATCAACGGCGTCGCGGTCGGCGCCGGGCTCGTGGTGGCGCTGCTCGCCGACATCAGCATCATCTCGGAGACCGCGCGCTTCACCGACGGCCACACCAAGCTCGGCGTCGTGGCCGGCGATCACGCCGCGATCATCTGGCCGCTCCTCTGCGGAATGGCGAAAGCGAAGTATTACTTATTGACCTCCGACTTCATCGACGGAAAGGAAGCCGAGCGCATCGGCCTCGTCAGCCTGTGCGTGCCGGCGGACCAGGTGTTGCCGAAGGCGTTCGAGGTGGCGGACCGGCTCGCGCTCGGCGCGCAGCAGGCGATCCGCTGGACCAAAAGATCGCTGAACAACTGGCTGCGCATGGCGGGACCGATTTTCGATCAATCGATCGCGCTCGAGATGCTGACGTTCATGGACGAGGACGTGCGCGAGGGGGCGCGCGCCATTCGCGAGAAGCGCGCGCCGAATTTTCCGTCGGCGTCGCGGGCGACGGCGACGCAGCCGCCCCAGCCTCCCGTATGAACACGCCGAAGCCGTTCACGATCGAGGTCGACAACCGCGTGCTCGTCGACCTGCGCGTGCGGCTCGCGCGCGTGCGCTGGCCGGACGAGCCGCCGGACAGCGGCTGGCGTTTCGGAACCGACCTCGGGTACATGCGGGAGCTCGTCGACTACTGGCGCGAGAAGTACGACTGGCGCACGCACGAGAACAGGCTCAACC
>QHRT01000044.1 GCA_003220195.1 Candidatus Rokuibacteriota bacterium
CGCCACCCCTGACGGTGTCCGCGGCGTGGATCTCAGCTGTGTCGCCGTCGCGCACGGCAGCGTTGATCCCGCCCTGG
This sequence comes from Candidatus Rokuibacteriota bacterium, assembly GCA_003220195.1. Lineage (GTDB taxonomy): Bacteria > Methylomirabilota > Methylomirabilia > Rokubacteriales > CSP1-6 > AR8. The sequence continues at coordinate 78 of QHRT01000044.1, forward strand.
CTGGTGCCGCCCTGGGTTCGAACCGGATGGACTTTCGAGATCAGCGCGACGTCGGTGCCCCGTGTTTTCGCCGCCAGGGCCGCCCGCATTCCGGCGACGCCGCCGCCTACGATCAGAACCGAGTGCTTGGGCATCGTGACCCTCTCTCTGTGCCGGTGGTCCGTGGGACCTGCCCGGGCCATGTGTTCCAGAGGATCGGCAGCTCGGGATCGAGGGTCGCATCATACCGCCGACATTTTCGGCGTGCCACGAATCCTGGGAGCTCGCTGGAGGGCGCGGGACGCTCCGGTGGGGATCGGCACCGATCAACGCGACGTGGGAAAATGACCGGCGTGACACAACTCGACCTACGACTCGCCCCCATGGCCGGTGTGACGAACGCGCCGTTCCGGCTGATCGCGCGCGAGTGCGGCGCCGGGCTGCTCACCAGCGAGGAGATCGACGCGAAAGCGCTGGTCGAGGACAACGCGAAGACGCGGGCGCTCGCGCTGCACCTGCCCGAGGAGAAACCGCTCGCGATGCAGCTCCTCGGCGCCGATCCCGATGTGCTCGCCGAAGCCGCTCGACGTCTCGAGGCCGACGGCGCCGATCGAATCGATCTCAACATGGGATGTCCGGTCGCGAAGATCGTCGCCAAGGGCCAGGGCGCCGCGCTCATGCGCGACCCGCTCGGCACCGCGATGATCTTTCGCACCATGCGCAAGGCGATCCAGGTGCCGTTCACGATCAAGATTCGCGGCGGATGGGACGACCGGACGCTGAACGCGGTCGAGATCGCCCGCATCGCGGAGTCGGAAGGCGTCGACGGGATCACCGTCCATCCCCGCACGCGCTCGCAGCAGTTCACCGGGCAGGCGCCGTGGGACGTGATCCGGACCGTCGTCGACGCCGTGCGCATTCCGGTCGTCGGCAACGGCGACGTCGCGAGTCACGACGACGCCCGCGCCATGACCGAGGCCACGGGCTGCGCGGCGGTCATGATCGGCCGCGCCGCGCTCGGCAGGCCGTGGATCTTCGCCGGATCGGACGTCGCCAGGGAGGATCGCGCGCGCATCATCCGGCGTCACGTTCAACTGATCGAGGATCTCCTGCCGGCACGGCTCGCGCTGACGCAGGTCGCGAAGCATCTCGCCTGGTACTCGACGGGGCTGCCGGGCGCAGCGCGGATGCGGCCGGCACTTTTCCACGCGCGCGACGCCGAGGAAGCGCTCTCCATCTTCTGGAGCGTGTGGTGAAGACCGCCGCCGCGCGTCCGGTGAAGTTCACTCCGGCGAAGACCGGTTTCGACGAGGCGTTCGCGTCGTCGAGCGCCGTCCGGCCGCACTACCGTCCGCTCATGTCGGTGTTTCGCGGCACGACCCCGGCGGAGATGGAGCGGCGAGAAAGGTTGCAGAAGCTCTCGCTGATGAGCCTCGGCATCACGTTCACCGTGTACGGCGCGGAGGAAGGCATCGAGCGCGTGTGGCCCTTCGATCTGGTTCCGCGCATCATCCCGGCCGCGGAATGGAAACGGATCGAGGCCGGCCTCGTCCAGCGCATCACGACGCTGAACCTGTTCCTGCTCGACGTCTACCAGGATCAGAAGTGCCTGCGCGACCGCGTGATCCCGCCCGAGCTCGTGCTGTCGCGCAAGGAGTACAAGCGCGAGCTGCGCGGCGTGGTGCCGCCACGGCGCGTGTTCACGCACGTGGTCGGCACCGACATCATCCGCAACGACGCCGGCGACTATCTGGTACTCGAGGACAATTGCCGGTGTCCGAGCGGCGTGAGCTACGTGCTCGAGAATCGGGCGCTCCTGCAGCGCGTGTTCCCGGAGCTCTTCGGGACCTACGCCGTGCAGCCGGTGAAGGACTATCCGGACTTCTTGCTCGAAACCCTGCGCTTCGTGGCGCCGCCCGCGAGCCGGGAGCCGGTGGCCGTCGTGCTGACGCCCGGGCTTTTCAACTCGGCGTACTTCGAGCACTCGTTCCTGGCGCGGGAGATGGGAGTCTTCCTGGTCGAGAGCCGGGACCTGATCGTCGAGGACAACCACGTCTTCATGCGCACGACGCAAGGCCGCCAGCGCGTCGACGTGATCTACCGTCGCGTCGACGACGACTTCCTCGACCCGCTCGCGTTCCGGCGCGACAGCCTGCTCGGCGTGCCCGGATTGATCAACGCGTACCACGCCGGAAACGTCGCGCTGGCCAACGCGCCAGGCTCCGGCGTCGCCGACGACAAGGCGGTGTACGCGTTCATGCCGGAGCTGATCCGCTACTACCTCGGCGAGGAGCCGCTCCTGCCGCAGGTGCCGACGTACCTGGGATTCCGGAAAAATGATCTCGCGTACATTCGAGAGAACATCGCGAAGCTCGTCGTGAAGACGACCGGTGACTCCGGCGGATACGGCATGCTGCTCGGCCCCTTCGCCACGCGTGCGGAGATCGAGCAGTATCTCGCGACGATGAAGCGCGCGCCCGGGCAGTACATCGCGCAACCCCTGATCGAGCTGTCGAGCCACATGACCTGGACGGGCCACCACTTCGAGGCGCGCCGCATCGATCTCCGGCCGTTCATTCTCTACGGCGACCGCGTTCGCGTGCTGCCCGGCGGCCTCACGCGCGTAGCGCTCCGGCCGGGGTCCTACGTCGTGAACTCCTCCCAGGGCGGCGGCAGCAAAGACACCTGGGTCCTGGCCGAGCGCGACGCCTGATGCTGTCACGCGTCGCCGACGCGCTCTACTGGATGGGCCGCTACCTGGAGCGCGCCGAGAACCTGACGCGGCTCCTGCTCGTCACCGAAGACCTCGCCACCGAGATCCGTGGCTTCAACGACAAGCTCGCGCAGGAAGAGTGGGGCGAGCTGCTCGCGATCTTCCCGGTGGAGCTGCGGACCACGCCGGGGAACGGCTCGGAATCGGCGGCGCTGACCTATCTCTCGGCGTTCCTGGCGAGTCCGACGAACCCGTACTCGGTGCTCTATTCGATGAAGAAGGCGCGTGACAACGCGCGGGCGGTGCGGGAAGCGCTGACCCTCGAGGTGTTCGTCACGCTGAACGACGCGTACCGCGCGCTCGAGGCCGCGGGCCGACGTCGCATCGAGGACGTGCCCGCCTTCCGCGACACGCTGTCGCGTGACCACGGCTGGTGCTTCCTGAAGCTCGGGGAATCGGTGGAACGGCTGCACCGCGCCGCCGTGGTGCTGGGCGTGAAGCTCCGGTCCCTGGGCGCGCCCGGGCCGCACAAGTCACTGCCCGTCTATTACACGCAATGGCGGAGCGTGCTGCGCGGGCTGTCGTCGCTGGAGAACTACCGCAAGACGTACGGCGCCCGGATGGAGCCGCACTCGGTCATTCACTTCCTCGTCTTCGACCCGACGGCGCCGCGATCGCTGCGCTACGGCGCCTCGACGGTGAAGAGCCATCTCGACGCGATCTCCGGCGGCGACGAGCTGACGCCCTCCGGCCGGCTCATCGGCCGGATCGCGGCGCGGCTGCGCTACGACGACATGAGGGTCACGACCGTCGACGACGCGATCCCGCTCGTCGACGAGGTCGCCGCCGAGGTGGCGAAGACGCACGACGCGATCGAGCTCATGTACTTCGGGACCTGAGAGCCGATGTACCTCGACGTCGAGCACCGGGTCCGCCTCGCCTACGACGGCTTCATCCGCGAGTCGTTCATCGAGCTCAGGCTTCACCCGAAGACGACGCCGCACCAGACCGTGTCCGCGTTCGTGCTGGCCGTCGGCCCGCCGACGAGCGTGCACCGCTACCGCGACTTCCAGGACAACGTCGTCCACCACCTGTCCATCAACAAGTTCCACGATCGCATCGAGGTGCAGAGCCGCTCGCTCGTGCACACGCATCCCGCGCACCCGCCCGTCGCGAGCCTCGTCGAGCCGGTGCCGCTCCCGCACATCGCGTACGAGCTGCACGACTTCCTCGAGCTCGACGGTCCGCTGCGGGCGAGCGCGGCGCTGCAGCGGTTTCACCGCACGCTCGATGTGCCGAAAGACGCGCCGCTCGGCCGGCAGGTTCAGGCAATCGGCGCCGCGATCCACGAGAAGTTCAAGTACCAGCGCGACGTCACGCGGTACGATTCGACGACCGACGACTTCCTTCAGGCCGGCGCCGGCGTGTGCCAGGACTTCACGCACCTGATGCTGGCGCTCCTGCGACAGCGCCGCATTCCGTGCCGGTACGTGAGCGGGTACCTGCACGTCGAGCGCGCGAGCGGCGAGCCCTCACAGAGCCACGCATGGATCGAGCTCCACTCCCCGACGCACGGCTGGGTGCCGTTCGATCCCACCCACGACCGCGAGATCGACGAGCACTACGTCGTGGTCGCGCACGGCCGGCACTACGACGACGTGCCGCCGAACAAGGGCATCTACCGCGGCAACGCGAAAGAGACGCTGCAGGCCGAGGTCCGCACGGCCGTCTCGGGACGGAAGGCGATCAGCGCGCTCCACGAGGAGATTCGCCAGATCGACCTGCCCGTGTACCAGGAAATCCCGGAACGACCGGTCGAGCGCATGGTGACGGCGGCCGAGGAAGCGGCCGCGCAGCAACAGCAGCAGCAGTAATCAATCACTGCGGCCGCGCGCCGCGATCTCCCACACGCCTTCGACTTCCCGGCCGCGCACCGCGTAGATGCGGTCGTAGAGGTTGATCGTCGGATCGCAGTGCGGGGGGAAGAACTCGATCCGCTCGGCGAGCTGCGGCGCGCGATCGCGATCGACGATCGTCAGGCGCCCGTGCTCGTCCCCCGCAAAGCCATACTCGACGCCCGGCCGCTCCACCGCTTCGGGCGGAAACGGCTTGTCGGTCGAGAAGGCCTTGAGGCCGCCGTCCACCATCGCGCGATCCGTTGCCGGGACGCTGACGACCGTTGTCACGACGGTGAGCGCCATCTCGAAGCGCGTCAGCATCTGGCCCTCGTGACCGCCGATCCGCCGATAGTCGAGATCCATCACGCAGTAGGAGCCCGCCTGCAGCTCGGTGAGGCCGGGAAGCTCGACGTCGATGTCGTGCGTGCCGGTCGAGCCGCCGGCGACGATCTCCACCGGCAGTCCGGCCTTTTCGACCATCGTTCTCGTCTCCATGAGCGGGGCCATCGCCGCGTGCGACGCGGCACGCCGTTCCTTCCATCCCATCACGTGCGCGCACTGGCCGGCGTAACCCTGGAGTCCGCGAAAGCGCAGACCCGGAAGCCGCGCGACGGCGCGCGCGAGCTCGACCGCGGGCGCGCCGGGCGCCACGCCCGTGCGGCGGCCGCCGACCTCGATGTCCACGAGCGTGTGGACGACGCGGCCCTGGGCCACCGCCGCCTTCGAGATCTCCGTCGCGTTGGCGAGATGGTCCACGACGATCATCGTGTCGGGCGCGATCTCGACCAGGCGCATCAATCGCTCGATCTTCGCGGCGGGCACGATCTCGGTGGTGATCAGCAATCCCCGGATGCCGGCGGCGGCCATCACTTCCGCTTCGCCGAGCTTCGCGCAGGCGACGCCGAGCGCGCCGGCGGCGATCTGCCGCCGCGCGATCTCCGGGCAGCGGTGGGTCTTCGCATGCGGCCGGAGATTTTTTCCGGCACGCCGGACGTGAGCCGCCATGCGTTCGAGATTGCGCTCGAACCGATCGAGATCGACCAGCAAGGCCGGGGTCGGAATGTCGTCGCGTTTCATGGTGTCATCCCCTTCAATCCGTTTTGGCGTCCATGGCCGTCGCGAAGGCGAATCACGATCTAAGCGCCGACAGGCGTCAGAGCGACATGGACGGTGCGCGCGGAGCTTCGAATCCAGTGGACCAGCGCATCCCCCAACTGGTTGAGGGATGCCACCTCGCACCGAATTGTGAAGCGCGCCTCGCGGCGGTACGGCTCATGACCGTTGTTGCTGACGTTCAGCGCAACAGCTGCATGGCCAACAGAGTCATAGAGATAGACTCTCACCGAGACCCAGTGGGCGAAGCCCATATCCCGCCGACCGGCTTCGAGGACCACCTCGTCGCCACGCCCACGGGGAAATGCCTGAAGCGCCGTGCCGAAGGTCGTGACGTCATCTGCGTACCCGTAAAACTCCTGGCTCGCGGAGAAGCCGCAATCTGAAGCTGCGACCTGGAAGTGGAACATCTCCTCTTCGTAGGGCCACTTCGTAAACTCGATCCACGGTCGGCTCGTGGTCTCGTCCATCTAACCGTGCAGTCGCCTCCCGTACCTTGTCACCGCCCGAGGCTCACGTCGTCCGGCAGCTCGTCCGTGTCGTCCGGCCGATGCGGGAAGTGCTCGGCGAGGACACGGGCCACCTCGCGGACGCCCGCCACGATCCCCGCCCGGAGTCCGGCGTCCCGCAGCGTGGTGATCATCAGGTCGCGGACCCGCTCCCAGTACTCGTCACGTACGTGCGCGTGGATGCCCTCATCCCCGACGATCGCCAGCTTGCGATGCTTGATCGCGAGGTAGATCAGGACGCCGTTCCGCTGCCGTGTCCGATCCATGCCGAGCGCGACGAACACTTGCTTCGCGCGGTCGAGCGGATGGCCCGGCCACGCGAAGCGCCGTCGCGGCACGTGCGGCTCGACATGGACGCGTATCTGGCCGGACGTGATGGCTTCCGCCTCGACCACACTGTGCGCGATCTCCGCGAGATCGTCGTCGGTGAAGTATCGTCGCGCCCAGCGCGGATGATCCGCCATCACCAGTCTCCGCTCGCGCCGCCGCCGCCGAATCCACCGCCGCCACCCGAAAAGCCACCGCCACCGCCGCCTCCTCCGCCACCCCAACCGCTACCGCCACCACCCCCCCAGCCCCACGGCACGATCACCGGCCCCGATGAGTCTCGACCTCGACCCGCCGTGAATCCGCGCCGCTCGACGAAGCGACGCGAGCGCATGGCCTCCATGCCGAGGATCACGGCGATGGCCGCGATCACCGCGCCGAATCCCACGATCGGCCAGGGCTGCTGCTGCTTCGCGGAGCGTTTGCCCGCTCCGGGTCCAGCCTCGATTCTCGCGTAGACCGCGTCGACCGCTGCCCCGAGACCCTCCGCGTAGCGACCCTGGCGAAACTGCGGCGCGATGGCCTCGCGGATGATCTGGCTCGACACGGCATCCGTGATCGATCCTTCGAGACCGTAACCAACCTCCAGCCTGAGCTTTCGATCCTGCGCAAACGCGACCAGGATGATGCCGTTGTCGAGCCCCTTCTGACCGATGCGCCAGGCTTCGGCGAGCTTGATCGAGACGTCTTCGAGACTCTCGCCCTCGAGCGACGGGAAGATGGCGATGGCCATCTGCGTTCCGGTGGCCTTCTCGCGCTCGGCCAGGCGCGCTTCGAGCCGCGCACGATCCGGCGGCGCCAGCAACCCGGCGTAGTCGTTTACCCGTGCGGTCGGCGCCGGCGGAATGATGAGCCCGACGACGAGCAGGGCTACCGTGAGCAGGCTAGAACTTCACCTTCGGGGGTGTGGCGGCGTCGGGCGTTGCCTCGAAGAACGATTTCGGCTGAAACCCGGCGACGCGGGCGACCATGCTGCCGGGAAAAAGCTTCAGCTGCGTGTTGTACTCGCGCACGGCTGTGTTGAAGCGCTGGCGCTCCACGGTGATGCGGTTCTCCGTGCCCTCGAGCTGGCTCTGGAGCTGCAGGAAGTTCTGGTTGGATTTCAGCTCGGGATAGCGCTCGACTGTCAGCATCAAGCGCGAGAGGGCGCCGCTCAGCTGCGCCTGCGCGGCCTGGAACTTCTGCATCGCCTGCGGATCGTTGAGCGCCTCGGGCGTGAGCTGGATCGACGTTGCGCTCGCGCGCGCGCGCGTCACGCCCTCCAGCACCGCGCGCTCCTGTGCGGCGAAGCCCTTCACCGTCTCCACCAGGTTGGGGATCAGGTCGGTGCGGCGCTGGTACACGTTCTGGACTTGCGCCCACTTCTCGTTGACGTTCTGCTCGGACGTGACGAGCTGGTTGTTGATGCCGACGACCCACACGCCCACGAGCGCCAGGAGCACGCCCACGACGACGAGGCCGATCACGAGGCCGCGCATGCCGCGAGCATTATACGGTAGACTCGCGCTCGTGGCCGACCTCCTCCCCGAGTATCGCGTGAAGGCTCGCAACACCAGCGCCGGCGGCGAAAATCCGATGCACGACGACGCCGGCGCGCGCGCACGGGGCTTCCCGGGCGCGCTCGTGCCCGGCGTGACCGTCTACGCCTATCTCACGCATACGCTCGTCGAGGCCTTCGGCACCGCGTGGCTCGACCGCGGCACGGCGACCGTGAAGTTCGTCAAGCCTGTCCTGGATCACGAAGAAGTCCTCGTGACCGGGGAGATCACCGAACGGAACGCGCGCGGCATCGCCGCGACGGTGAAGGCGACGACCGCGCGTGTCGGCGACTGCGCGGTAGCGACCGTCACGCTGCCCGCGGGACTGCCGACGCCGGTCAACGTCGCGCAGTATCCCGAGAAGCCGCTGCCGACGGAGCGGGTGCCGGTCAGCCGTGCGCACCTCTCGTCAGTCGACGTGCTGGGCACCCCGGTCACGCTGTACGACCTGGACCAGGCCGGCAGCTACGTCGACGACATCGGCGATCCGCTGCCGATCTATCGCGTCGACGGCCGGGTCCACCCCGCGTTCTACCTGAACCAGGCGAACCGCGCGCTGAGCCGGAACGTGAAGCTCGGACCGTGGGTGCACGTGGCCAGCGCGCGCGCGGCCGCATCCGATCGCTGTACGAGAAGAAAAACCGCCAGTACGTCGAGCTCGACCTGGTGCTGTTCGCGGGCACGAAGCCCGCCGCGCACATCCTGCACACCGCGATCTACCAGTTCCCGCCGTCGACCGCCTGACGTCCGCTCTCGCGGATCGCGTTGACGCCGCCTCCATCGCGCGCGTGTGACCCGCGCGTCTCGTGAATCGGCGCGAAGTTCTCACGATGAAGCGGCGCGTCGTTGATCCCGGAGATACGGCGTGCTACAACGGGCATCCCCAGGAGGCGCCGATGGATCTGAACTACTCGCCCGAGGACGTCGCGTTTCGCGAGAAGACCCGCCGGTGGCTCGAAGAGAACGTGCCGCGCCAGGATCTGAAGACGCTTGACGAGCGCAAGGCCTGGCATCGCACACTCTACGAGGCCGGCTACGTCGGCATGCTCTGGCCGAAGGAGTACGGCGGCTGGGGCGCCACGCCGATGCAGCAAGCGATCGTGCAGGACGAGATGGCGCGCATCGGCGCGCCGCCGCCGATCAACGGGTTGGGGATCGGGTTCATAGGGCCGACGATCATCGTGCACGGCACGGACCAGCAGAAGCAGCGCTACCTCCGTAAGATGCTCACGGCCGAAGAGATCTGGTGCCAGCTCTACTCGGAACCGAACGCGGGCTCGGATCTCGCGAGCCTCAAGACGCGCGCCGAGGACACGGGCGATCACTTCGTCGTCAACGGCCAGAAGATCTGGACGTCGAGCGGGCCGATCGCGGACTGGGGAATTCTGCTCTGCCGGACCGATCTCAAAGTTCCGAAGCACAAGGGCATCTCGTGCTTCCTGCTCAACATGCGGCAGCCCGGCGTCGAGGTGCGGCCGCTCAAGCAGATCACCGGGCTCTCGCTCTTCTCGGAAGTGTTCATGACCAACGCGCGCGCCGAGAAGGACGACCTGATCGGCCGGCTCAGCCAGGGGTGGGAGATCGCGCAAACGACGCTCGGCTACGAGCGCGGCGCGAACTCGCTCGGCCGCGTGACGCGGTACGCGATCTCGTACCACCAGCTCGTCCACGCGGCGAAGGAGCTCAAGCGCGGCGGCCGGCCGCTGATCGACGATCCCGTCGTGCGCGCCAGGCTCGGGAAGATGTACGCCGAGCTCGAGGTGCAGCGCTACGCCGGCCTGCGTGTGCTCTCGGGGCTCAACAAGGGCGAGACGCCCGGCGCGGCCTCCTCGATCACGAAGCTCTCGTACACCGAGTTCGAGAAGCGCTTCTACGAGACCGCCCTCGAGATCCTGGGGCCATGGGGCCAGCAGATGGTCGCCGGCGAGGACTTCGAAGAGGTCGACACGTCGTCGGGCGAACCGGGCACGTTCGCGACGGCGTTTCTCTGGTCGCGCGCCGGCACGATCTACTCGGGATCGTCGGAAGTGCAGAAGAACATCATCGGTGAGCGCGTGCTCGGGCTTCCCAAGGAAGTCCGCGCCGACCGAATCGCGCGGTAAGGGAGGCGGCCGTGGACTTCTCGTTCAGCTCGGATCAGCAGCTGCTGAAGAACTCCGCGCGCGCGTTCCTCGACGAGCACGTGAAGCCGGCCCTCGTGCGGTCCCTCATCGACGACCCGCGCGGCGAGAGCGAAGCGTTGTGGAAGGAGATGGCGCAGCTCGGGTGGCTCGGGCTCTCGCTGCCGGAGGAGCATGGCGGCAGCGGACTCGGCATGGTGGAGACCGCGATCCTCCTCGAGGAAATGGGCCGGGCGGCTCTTCCCGCGCCATACCTGCCGACCATCCTGGCGGCGCGAGCGATCGCCGAGGCGGGGACCCCGGAGCAGCAACAGCGATGGCTGCCGGCCATCGCGACGGGCAGCGCGCGCGCGACGATCGCGTTCCTCGACAACGATCTGTCCTGGGACCTCTCGACGGCGACCGCGACACGCGCGGTGGGCGCGCCGGATCGCTGGCGGCTCAGCGGCGCCAAGAGGTTCGTGCCGTGGGCGCACGTCGCCGACGTGATCCTGGTCCCCGCGCGATCGCAGAAGGGACTGTCGCTGTTCTTCGTGGATCCGTCGACCGCCGGCATCACGATGTCACCGGCGCCGTTGATGGACGTCGCCGGTCGATGGTCCACGCTGGCGCTCGACCAGGTGAGCGTCACGGAGATGCTGGGACCATCGGGCCAGGTGGGCGCGCTGCTCAACTCGGTGGTGCTGTGCGGCGCCGTCGGCGCGGCCGCCGGAATGCTCGGCGCTGCGCGCCGCTGTCTCGACATGGCCGTCTCGTACGCGAAGGTGCGCGAGCAATTCGGCCAGCCGATCGGCAGCTTCCAGGCCATCCGCCACAAGTGCGCCGAGATGCTGCTGGAGGTGGAGAACTCGCACGCCGCGACGTACTACGCGGCGTGGGCGCTCGACGCGAAGAGCGAGGATCATGCGGTCGCGGCCTCGGTCGCGAAGGCGTACGTCGGCGATGCCGCGCGCAAGGTGTGCAGCGAGGCGATCCAGGTGCACGGCGGCATCGGCTTCACGTGGGAGTACGACCTGCACCTCTACTTCAAGCACGCCAAGGCGCTGGAGGCGATGTACGGTGATGGCGATCACCATCGCGAACTAATCGTTCGTCAGGTCGCCGGGTGACCCGGCCTTCGGGTGCATGACCCCCCTCGACGGGATTCGGGTCGTCGATCTCACCAGCTACATTGCCGGCTCCTATGCCGCGATGATGCTGGCCGATCTCGGCGCCAGCGTCGTCAAGGTCGAGGCGCTCGACGGCGACCCGTTCCGCGAGCTGCCGGGCTTCCTCGGCTGGAATCGCGGCAAGCGTTCGATCGCGGTCGATCTGAAGACCGCTGACGGGCGCACGATCGTCGAGCGTCTCGCGACGCGCGGCGACGTCGTGATGGAGAACATGCGCCCCGGCGTTGCCGAGCGGCTCGGTCTCGGAGACGCGGCGTTGCGTGCGCTCAACCCACGGCTCATCTACTGCTCGGTCACCGCGTTCGGCTCGACGGGCCCGTACGCCGATCGGCCGGGCTTCGATCCGATCTTGCAGGCGATGAGCGGCGCCATGGTGTACCAGGGCTTTGTCGGACCGCCTCAATACATCCGGATCGCCGTGACCGACTACTACACGGCTTCGCTCGGGGCGCAGGCCGTGCTCGCAGCGCTCTTCGCGCGCGAGCGCACCGGACGCGGGCAGCGCGTGGAGACGTCGCTCCTGCACGGCGCGATCGCGCTCAACTCCGGCGCGTTCGTCGACTATCCGGGCAAGCCGGTGGTGGCCCGCGACAACCCGACGTACCGCCTCTATCAGGCGGGCGACGGCGAGTGGTTCTTTCTCGCCTGCGGTAACCAGAGCTTCTGGGCGAAGCTCTCGAAAGCGATGGGGCTCGAGCATCTGACCGACGATCCGCGCTTCGCGTCCTGGCTCTTGCGTCTGGAACACTGCGACGAGCTCTTGCCGATCCTGATCGAGAAGTTCCGATCGAAGCCACGCGCCGAGTGGCTCGCGCTGCTCGCGGCCCATGACATTCCTGCCGCGCCGGTGCAAGCGCTCGCCGCGTTCATGCAGGACCCGGGCGTCCAGGCTCAGGACATGATCCACGAGTACGACCATCCCGAAGTCGGGCGGCTCAGATTGATGGGCCAGCCGATGAAGATCACGCCCGACGCCACGCGCGATCCCGGCCCGCCGCCGACGCTCGGTCAGCACACGGACGAAGTGCTGCGCGAAGTCGGCTACGACGAGCGCGAGATCGCGGATCTCCGCGCGCGCCGCATCGTGGACAGCCGGGGGAAGCCGCCGCCGCGAGCGCGCGCGTCGTTGTAATCTCGCGCGCGACGCTTGCCCCGCGCGGCGCGTCCGCGGTCGCGGCGTCATCATCAACAGCCACGTTATCGCCGGGCTGTATCGCTGTCGAAGCCGTTGTTCGCATTTTCGGCAGCGTCGCATTGGCCTTGCCCACTCGTTCCGGTTGGGCTACGGTCGCCCCACGAACAACAGGGGCTCGAGCAGATGACCACGGTCGTTGATCGCTCCCCCGCCATTGCGCCCATACGCCGCGCTGACCGTTGCCTGCACGTCCACCCTGCGCGTATGCGAACCGCCCCCGGCGCCAAAACCGAGGCTGCTGGATCGCGTGCGCGCCGAGACATTTTAGGACCGCGCAGGCGCTGGGGCTTCAGATACCGCAGTCAGTGCTCGGACGCGCCGATGAGGTCATTCCGTGGGATTGAGGGGCCTAGCTTGCGAATCCAGCAGCCCATGACGCGCTTCGCTCGCTCCGGCGGCTGATCCGTGCGCTGGACGACAGCGAAAGGAAAGCGATGCGAGTGACGCTCAGAATTCCACTGGCCTGGACGTCGCTGCTTGCGTTCTTCTTCGCGTGCGCAGTTGCGTGCGTAGTAGCGTGGTTCATCCTGCTGTCGACCATCTGCTCCAATCCGCGGACGCCGGTGCCGCAAACGCAGCATGTCATTCCGTACAACTGTCACGGAATGAAGGTTTTCATCTCTCCGTCGCAAGACGCCAGACTCCATTGGCTTGTCCCGGTGGGACTCCTTTGCATCGCTCTTAGTCTGGCTGCTGCCACAATGGTGGTGCAGGCGGTCGCTAAGGCATGGCAGAGCGACGTGCGCGGCCGGCACCACGCTGAACACGTTCGGATCTTCGCGGTACCCCCGGGAGAGGCACCAGCCTGGGTGAGAGAGAAGTGGCGCGCCCACTTCGACCAGCAGACTTACGGCTGGGTTCTTTCCGGGCCCCGCACCGCTTTCGCCGTGCTGAGTAGCCTCATGCATGGGCAGTATCAGCGGCCGAGAGGCTTCACGGTGAACGTACTCGAGGCGATCAGAGTCCTCGAGAGTTCCTCGCCCGAGGCAGCCAACTGGTGGCGCGTCAATGCCCCGCACCTGATGAAGCCGTCTCATTGCTTTCTTTTCCCGGAAGATGTGGGCACGATCTTCGAATGACGTTGCCGCCCAACAAGCCGCTCCAGCCGACGCGCGGCCTGCGGCCGTACGCGGCTGAGCGTCGGCATTGGGTGCCATGACCAAGAGGGACAGCAAGTCTATGAGCTCACGAGCGGGATAATGGACTATATCGAGAGTGCCTGCCACTTCTGTCATTTGAACGAGGGTTCGGATCACACGATCCTCCTTCGTCAACCAACGGTGCTATTTCTGCAGAACGAAAAGGAACAGGGAGCTCTGCTCGGCTCGGGCGTCATCATTCCGGTGCGCCACGCCGAAACAGTCTTTGACCTGACTCCCGACGAACTCCTCGCGAGCTTCGCATTACTCAACCAGGTCAAGGCATGGATGGACGATCGCTACAAGCCCGATGGTTACAACGTCGGATGGAACTGCGGGGCCGTTGCAGGACAAATCGCGATGCATGCCCATATGCACGTGATCCCGCGCTTTCGGCAGGAGCCCTATGCGGGACGTGGCATCCGGTATTGGTTAAAGCGACCGGAAAATCGATGGTGGTAGCACATCGGCCGTCGCCGGCAGCGGTCGCTGCGCGCCCGCTTCCAGGCGCGGCTCATGCCCACGTTCGGCGGCGCTGATCTGCCCATCGAGCGCCCCACAAAGTCTTACTTCGTGATCAACCTCAAGACCGCGCGGACCCTCGGCCTCACGATCCCGCCATCGCTCATGCTCCGAGCGGACCAGATCATTCAATGAACGCTCCCGAGCGCCGGGCGTTACCTTGTTATCGCTGTCGAACTCCCGGATTCACGCCGCGGCCTTCGGCCGCGGTGCCCTGCAGTTTCGACAGGCGAGCGACGATGTGCTGACCCTATCGCGAACCGCGGCCGAAAACTGGTGCGTGGCCCACGGCGTGCTTCTGGACGGGCGACGACGCCCGGATGAACCAGCCTGCGCAGCTCGATTCGACATTCCCGAAGATGCCGGCCGCCGCATCGGCATGGTTGCGGAGCGGATGGCCCACTACGAAAGCGAGCCGGAAATCCTCGTCTGGTTTACGGAGTGGGGCGTATGGCCGTCTGGCGAGAGACCACACATCTTCACTCGCCTCCGTGCCTCCTATGGCGAGAACCGCCCCCTCATCGAGACTCCTGGCCACGTCTTTCAGCGATTGGAACAGGACGATGCCATATCATTCGTCACCCTTGGTGTGCTATTTCTCTGGGCCGTCTACGTGGTCGGTGGAAGTGGAAACCGCCTGGTCCACTACTCTCACGACGAAGTTGGTTGGTCGGCGCTCTGACGCCGTGTCGTCCGAATTGAGCGAAGAGCGATGCGCGCAGTCCAGATGAGCGACGGTGCGCCGCTATAGCCAGCGCCGGCTGGTGCGAGCTGCCCGGGCCCTGGTCGCCATCAGCTTGCTGTCCGGCTGCGAAATTCCCGGACAGCGGGCCACGAAAGTACCCCGGATAGGTTTCCTGGCTGTGAGCTCCCGCGAGGGCCGAGCGTTCTTGATCGAAGGCTTTCTGCAGGGGCTACGCCAGCACGGTTACGTCGAGGGCCGGAACCTTCTCATCGAGTACCGTTTTTCGGAAGGCCGCAACGAGCGGCTGCCCGACCTCGCGGCCGAGCTGGTCGCCCTGAAGGTGAATCTGATCGTGGC
>QHRT01000559.1 GCA_003220195.1 Candidatus Rokuibacteriota bacterium
TCGACGCGATGAGATAGGCGCGCGCGACGAGACCCAGCAGCTTGAGCGATCCCGGCAGCCACACCGCCGACTGGAAGTACACCGTGGCGGCGCCGACGATCAACAACACCGCGTGCATGAACCCGTCCGGCACGCCCAGTTTTCGCGCGACCGGAATGATCGTGACTTCCACCATGACGAGCGCGATGGCCAGCGCGGCGAGCGCGGCGAGGGCGGCCAGCGGCGCGATCACGAGGACCGTGTAAAGGAACACGGTTGCATCGAAGCGATCGCTGCTCGCGTCCTTGAACATCGTGCCGGTTTCAGGCCGGTCCGCGAGCTGGCGCAGGAACTCGCGCGGTGCGGGGGCGTAACCCTGATCGATCAGCATCGTTCCGACGACAAGAGTCGAGAGGATGACGAACCCGATTCCCCAACGCATCAGTCTCACCTTCTTCCGTCGCTCGGCCGTCACAGCGGCGCCTCCTCAGATATGCCTCGCCGCGCGACTCATTCGCGAGTTGGGAACTGGTCACGCGCGCCGAGATTGTCGCAACTTCAATGCCACGTCCCCGCCTGGCGGCTGCGCCGCAAATCCAGCGCTTTCGCGACATGGCCGCGACGCGACGCACCTCGATGGGTGCCACGATGACGTTGGGGCGTCCGATCTGTCACCCGACCGTGAAACCACGGGCAGTACGGCACCCGACCGGTCCCTCCTGAGCCCGGACGGGCGGCAGCGTCGTCGGGTTGTAGAACTTCGCATTTCCATGGAATTCCCGCGGAGGCGTGACGGCATCGCGGCTGCAGCCATCGAGCCGAAGGGAGGAGATGGTGATGAAGATCCTGGGCTCGATGCTGATCCTGATGGCCCTCGTCAGCGGATGCGCGCATCGCACCGTGGTGTACGAACCTGCTCCATCGACCACGTACGTCGTCAAGCACGACAGCCGGACCACGTGTGAGGCGGCGGGCGGTCGCTGAAACATGTTCACGCGCCGCTGCCTGACCAGCGGCGGCGCGAAGAACTGCTGGCGCTGGCCGCCGCGCTGTTGCTGGCGGCCGTTGTCCTGCCCGGACTGAGTCTCGCCGCGACCCAGAACGTGACGTGGATCAACGTCACCAACGCCGCGGCGAACGGCAACACCCTGACGAAGACCGGTGGCTGCGCCGGGTGTCAGGACGCCGGGGCCAGCTCGCAGCAACAGATCGCGTCGGGAGACGGCTTCGTCGAGTTCACCGTCGTCGACCCGGCGAAGCTCCGGTTCCTCGGCCTGACCAGCGGCGGCGCGAAGAACGTGGACGATCTCGCATTCGCGCTCCGCGTCCAGACCGGGATGGTCGAGGTGCGAGAGCACAACCAGTACAAGGCCAACAGCCCGGTGGCCGCGAACGACAAGCTGAGAATCGCGATCGAAGGCGGCAAGGTGAAGTACTACAAGAACGGCGCCGTCTTCTATACGAGTGACGCCGCTCCGCAGTACCCGCTGGTCGTGATCACCGCGCTGCTGGACTCGGGCGCGGAAGTGACCAACGTCGTCATCTCGTCCGCCGGATAGAGCTGCTCGACCGCCGCTCCGCAGCGGTGGGCTCTTCTCGAGAGTCCCCATCGCAGCGGGCGGCGTCCTTCCCCCGCCTTCCTGCGTCGCCGGTTCCCCTTGCTCCAGCCGTTCGCTCACGCGATTGCTCGGTTCAGAGTGTCGATCCTGGCGCTCGCCGTTCGACCAGTTCGCGGAGACAATCGAGCGTTCCGAGACTTGTCGACGGGAGGCGGGCAGGAATGACGATCTACTACGGATGGGTCATCGTCGCCGTGGGCGGGATGGTGGGCGGCGTGGGGCTCGGAGCGATGTACTCGCTCAGCGTCTTCCTCCAGCCGATGTCCGAGGCGATGGGGTGGTCGCGCGCGGGAATCTCGACGGCCGCGCTCCTGAACTGGCTGGGCATGGGCGTCGGATCGTTGCTGTGGGGCGCGCTCTCCGATCGCTTCGGCACGCGCGTGGTGGTGCTCTCGGGGGGCGTCCTGCTCGGCGCTGGCCTCGTGTCCGCCAGCCAGGCCTCGACCCTCGGTCAGTTTCAGCTCCTCTTCGGCGTGCTCGTCGGGCTGGCCGTCGGAAGCTTCTACGCGCCGATGATCGCGACGACCACGCGCTGGTTCACGAAGCACAGAAGCCTCGCCGTCTCGCTCGTGTCGGCCGGCCTCGCCACGGGCGCGATGACCGCGGGGCCCGTGACGCGCTGGATGATCGTGAGCTTCGGCTGGCGCACTGCGATGCTGATCATCGGCGACGTCGCATGGCTCCTGGTGATCCCGGCCGCGTTCCTCGTGCGAAACGCGCCGGCCCAGGTCGGCGCCACGGCCACGACGCTGGCGTCCGCAGAGGATTCGCCGCTGACCGTCGCGCAGGCCCTGCGCACTCCGCAATTCGCGGCGATCGCGCTCACGCACTTCGCCTGTTGCGCGGCGCACTCGGGTCCGATCTTCCACATGGTGACCAACGCGATGGACCACGGCGTGCCCGCGATGGCGGCCGCCAGCATTCTCAGCGTGGCGGGTCTGGCGGCGTTGAGCGGACGGATTCTCTGCGGCCTGATCGCGGACAGCATCGGCGCGAAACGGACGCTGCTGGCCGGTCTCGCCATCCAGGCCGTGGCGGTGAGCCTCTACCTCGTCACGCGCGAGCTCCCGACGTTCTACCTGGTCGCGCTGGTATTCGGATTCGCGTACGGCGGCGTGATGCCGCTCTACGCGGTGTTGATCCGCGAATATTTCGGCGCGCGGATCATGGGCACGACGTTCGGCGCGGCCGCGTTCATCTCGACGCTCGGCATGGCGCTCGGACCGTGGGCCGGCGGCTGGCTGTACGACGCGTTCGGCAGCTACTTCTGGCTCTTCGTCGGCTCGTTCGGCATCGGTCTCGGGGCGGTGGCAATCGCATTCACGTTCCGTCCGCCGGCGGAGGCGCTAGCAGCGCTGGGGCGCGCGGAGGCCGCGACGTCGGCGTGAGGACGATCGCCACTGGATGGCGTGGTGCGCCCGGCAATTTGAGCCTGTGGCCCTCGGAGAAGTTTCCCCGCCAGAAAAGCCACTCCCGGCAACGGCGAGCGATAAAATCGAGCGCGTCCGTGTAGACCGAGTCCACGCGATAGAGCCTCGCGGTCTACGCGGGTCGCATCACTCTTTGATTCTGACGACCACCCGCGTGTCGCGTGCACAACATCTGGATCGGGAGGAGCGAGTGAAG
>QHRT01000558.1 GCA_003220195.1 Candidatus Rokuibacteriota bacterium
CGGGCGTGCCGTTCGCGCGTGTGCTGGACGTGGCCCGATGGATTCACGACGAGCTCGAGACGCTCGGCGTCCCTGGCGTTCCGAAGACGTCGGGCGCCGAGGGACTGCACGTCTACGTTCGGTTGCCGCCGGGGACGTCGTACGAGACCGGCCGGCTCTTCTGCCAGATCGTCGGCACGATGGTCGCCGACCAGCATCCGAAGATCGCGACCCTCGAGCGGCGCGTGCACGCGCGCGGAC
>QHRT01000045.1 GCA_003220195.1 Candidatus Rokuibacteriota bacterium
CGTTCTCACGCCGGGGGATCCCGTCCGGTTCACGCTCGAACGGCGCGGCATGCAAAGCGTGGTGGTGGCGATCGAGCGGGACAAGCGCAGCGCGCCGTGACGGCGTCGGACGAACGCCGCCGGGTTCGCTAGAACACGAGCACGGTCCGCGCGAC
The DNA here is from genome assembly GCA_003220195.1 of Candidatus Rokuibacteriota bacterium. Lineage (GTDB taxonomy): Bacteria > Methylomirabilota > Methylomirabilia > Rokubacteriales > CSP1-6 > AR8. The sequence continues at coordinate 156 of QHRT01000045.1, forward strand.
CTCGCCGGCCTTCATCGCTCGAAACGCCTCGTTGATGTCCTCGAGCCGGCCGCGACGCGTCACCATCTCGTCGAGCAGCAATCGGCCCTGCCGGTAGAACTCGAGATAGCGCGGGATGTCGACGCGGAAGCGATTCGACCCCATCCGCGACGTCTGAATCTTGCACTCCGGCCGGATCGCCATCCACGGAAACTCGATCTTCGCGTCCGGCGGGAGCACGCCGACGATGGTCGCGGTCCCGCGGATCGCGAGGCTCTCGATCGCCTGACGCACCAGCGTCGCGTTGCCGACCGCCTCGAAGGCGTGGTCGACGCCGGCGCCGCCGGTGAGCGCGCGGACCGCCTTGACGGGATCGTCCTTCGTGGTGTTCACGACGTGCGTGGCGCCGAGCTTCTGCGCCATCTCGAGCTTCGTGTCGAACATGTCGAGCCCGATGATCTGGCGCGCGCCGCCGATGCGGGCGCCTTGCACGATCGCCAGCCCCACGCCGCCGCAACCGAACACCGCGACCGTTTGCCCCGCCTCGAGCCCGGCGCTTCGCAGCGCCGCGCCGACGCCCGTGAGCACGCCGCAGCCGACGAGCGCCGCGCGGTCGAGCGGCAGCGCCGGATCGATCTTCACGATCGAGTTCTCGTGCAGCAGCATGCGCTCGGCGTAGCTCGAGATGCCGATGAACTGCTGGAAGCTCTGACCGCGCTGCGAGAGTCGCGGACGCGCCGACGCGGGTCGCGTGACGGCGCCGCCCACGCAGAGGTTCGGATGACCGCCGAGGCACTGCTCGCAGCTGCCACAGAAGCCTGACAGGCACGCCACGACGTGATCGCCTGGCCGGACGGTCGTCACCTCGCTGCCGACCTGCTCGACGACGCCGGCGCCCTCGTGTCCGAGCACGATGGGGCGCTCGAGCGAGAAGCGCGAGTGACCGTCGACGACGTGGAGATCGCTGTGACAGACGCCGGTCGCGGCGGTGCGCACCAGGACCTCGCGGCCGGACGGCGAGTCGATCTCGACCGTTTCGATCGTCAGGGGCTCGTGCGGCTTGCGGCACACCGCGGCTTTCATGTCCATCGCTGACCTCCTGGTCGATGCGGCGCAGTATACGCCGGCCGGCTCTAGGCTTTTCCGCGTGTCGCCGCGATGAACGCCTCCACCTGTGCCGGGAGACCGAAGACTCGCAGCGTTTCGCCGGCTCGAACGATCGTTTCGGGCGGCGGATTCACCACGGCGCCGCCCGCGCGGTCGATCGACACGACGGTCACGCCGAACCGTTCGCGAATCCGCGCTTCACGCAGCGACTGATCGACGATCGGCCCTTCGTCGAGCGGCACCTCGCGCACGTCGGGAAGCTCTCCTGCGGCAGGGACGCGCGGTGGCTGCGCGGACTCCATGGCGGCGCGGAACCGTTCGAGGTACGCGAGCGCCAGGTCTTTGGGCAGCCCGAGCGTCGCGAGCGCGTGTCGGATGAGCGTGCCGGACGCCTCGAGCTCGGGCTGGATCACCTCGGTGGCGCCGACGGCCCGCAAGCTCTCGGCCTCCGTGCGTCCGTGGGCGCGCGCGAGGATCGGGACCTGGGGATTGAGCCGGCGCGCTCGCCGAGCCGCGATCCGCGCCGGCTCGATGTCCGGGAGCGCGACGATCACGAGCGCCGCGCGATCGACGCCGGCCCGCATCAACACGCTCCGGCGCGCGGCGTTACCGAACAGGGACGGCACGCCGCGCGCGCGCAACGCCCGCGCGATGTCCACGTCGTGCTCGATCGCGATCCAGGGGACGCCGAACGTTTCGAGCGCTTCTCCGATGGCGCTGCCGACGCGTCCGAATCCGCAGAGCACGACGTGGTTCGAGAGCTCCGCCGCGAGCTCCATGGGCGGCTGGCCGCGCCGGCGCTCTCGCAGGAGGCGAAGCGACCCGATCCACGTCGGCGCGTGGCGGACGAGCGGCGCGTTGATCAGGATGCTGAGCAGTGAAGCGGCAAGCGTCGTGTTGTAGACGTCGTCGCCGACGAGGCCGGCCGTCCGGGCGACCTGGACCAGCACGAAGGAAAACTCGCCGATCTGCGTCAGGCCGACGGCGGCGAGCACCGCCGTGGACAGCGGATAGCCGAAGAGGGAAACCACCACCGTCCGGGTGATCAGCTTGCCGATCACGATCAGCCCGAGCATCACGCCGAGGAGCGGCAGGTTCTCCAGCACCGTCCGGGGATTCATCAACGCGCCGACCGTGACGAAGAACATCGCCACGAACGCGTCCCGGAGCGGCAGGAGCCGTTCCAGCGCCTCGTGCGCGTAGTCGGAATCGCTGATCGTGAGGCCGGCCAGAAACGCGCCGAGCGCCAGCGAGAGCCCGACGGCCTGGGTCAAGGCGGCAGTGCCGATCCCGATCGCGAGCGCCACCATCAGGAAGAGCTCGTCGCTCCCCGTCCGGCCGACACGGCCCATCAGCGACGGGACGAGTTTCGCGGCGACGTAGATGAACGGGCCGAGCACGAGGGCGGCTCTCCCGAGCGCCAACGCGATCGCGATCACGCGCCCGGAATCGACGGCGCCGAGCTCGGGAAGCACCACGGTCATGACGACCACCGCCAGGTCCTCCACGAGGCTGATGCCGATGATCACGCGCCCGTGTCGCGCGTGCAGCTCGCCACGGTCGAGCAACAGGCGCACCAGCACCATGCTGCTGGCGACCGAGATCACCATCCCGACGACGGCGCCCTGGAGCAGCGGCCATCCGAGCAGTGCGAACACCCCGAGTGCCGAACCGATCGAGAGGACGATTCCGAGGGGCCCGCCGAGCAGCGCGACCCACCGGACCCGCAGCAGATTGTGGAGCGAGAACTCGATGCCGATCGAGAACATCAGGAGCACCACGCCGATCTCGGCGAAGAGCTCGAACGTGTGCAGATCGGAAACAGCCGGCCCGGGAGTGAACGGACCGATCACGAGGCCGCCGACGACGTAGCCGAGAATCATCGGTTGCCGCGCGGACCACGCCAGCACGGCGCCCACGACCGCGGCGACGAAGACGAGGCCGAGGTCGCGGAAGAACAGCGGGTCGCCGACCATGGCGCCTTACCCTATCATCCGGTCATGACGATACGCATCGCGGCCGTCGGCGTCAGTCACTGGCACTCGCTCTACGACTCGGCGTACCTCCGGCATCTCGCCACGTTCGAGGACGTGCGGATCGTCGGCCTGCACGACCCCGATCCTGCGATCGCGGCGAAGCGCGCCACCGCGCTCGGTGAACCGCCGACCTTCACGGATCACCGGCACATGCTGGAGACTGTCCGCCCGGATTTCGTCGTCGCGCTGGGCCGTCACGACGCGATGGCGCAGGTGGCGCACGACCTGCTCGACGGCGGGTATCCCTTCCTGATGGAAAAGCCGATGGGCAAGAACGCCGAGGAGGTGCGACGCATCGCGGAGAAGGCGGCGGCGAAGAACGCATTCGTCGCGGTGCCGCTGGGGCAGCGGTATCAGCCGTTCGTGCGCCGCGCGCGGCAGCTCCTGGCCGACGGGAAATTCGGTCCGGTCTCGCACATCTACGTCCGGCAGAACCGTCCGACGTCGGCGCGATACCCGGCGTGGGATGCGCCGTGGATGCTCGATCCCGCCGTCGCCGGCGGCGGCTGCCTCCGGAATCTCGGGCCGCACGGACTCGACGTGTTTCTGTTCCTGACCGGCGAGGATGCGGAAGTGACTGGAGCGCAGCTGAGCTGGCGCGCGCTCGGTCAGCGCGTCGAGGACTACGCGGCCGTGTTGCTGCGCTCGTCGAGCGGCGTGCTGGGCACGATCGAGGTCGGCAACACGTTCCCCGGCGAGTCGGGCACCGACGGCGAGTGGAAGATCGCCGGCCGCGACGCGATCCTCGCGCTGAAAGACGGCGCGCTGCGTCTGGTCACCGCGGATGGCGAGCAGACGATGCCGGGCGAGCCCGCGGAGCCGACGGCGCTGACGGCGGTGCGCGATGCGCTCGACCACTGGCGTCGCGGCATGTCGCCGCCCATCAGCGTGCACGACCTGGTCCCGGTCGTCCGTCTCATCGATCGCGCGTACGAGCTGGCGGGGCGACCGTACGGGTGACCGGGGAATTCACCGGCACGGCTTCCGAGGTCGTGTCATGAAGTGGCGGTCGACGGCCGGATCGCTTCTGTCGTCGTGACGAGACGGGTAATCCACAAGGCATCCGATCGTTGATACGCTCGGAGTTGTGAGCGAGGAGCTGCCGGACGGCTTCGTCTATCGGCCGGACTTCGTCACCGCCGCGGAGCAGGATGAATTGCTTGCCACCGTCCGGGCGGTCGACTTCGACGAAGTGAAGATGCGCGGCGCGGTGGCGCGCCGGCGGGCGGCGCACTTCGGGTGGCGTTACGGCTACGAGTCGTGGCGCATCGAGCCGGGGCCACCGATCCCAGACGACTTGCTGGGCCTTCGAGAGCGGAGCGCCGAGCTGGCTGCGGTTGACGCAGGGACACTCGTCGAAGTTCTAGTGACCGAGTACTCACCCGGTGCGGGGATCGGCTGGCATCGTGACGCCCCGCAGTTCGGTGTCGTCATCGGCGTGTCGTTGCTCGGCCCCTGTCGATTCCGCTTCGAGCGCGGACACGACGCGGAGCGCGAGACACGCGCACTCGTGCTCGAGCCACGCTCCGCGTACGTGCTCGACGGCGCCGCGCGATTTGAATGGCGCCACAGCATTCCACCGACGAAGAGTCCCCGCTACTCGATCACGTTTCGTGCCTTGCGCCAGGACGCCGAGAAGGGCGCCTCGCATCTGCACCCTTCTCCCGGACCGCGCTGAGGACGCTGCAGCAGCCGCTCCCTCCTGCGACCGCGATGCCTGTGTCGTTGTCGGACACCTCGTGGTGGGAGATGATCGATCCGCTGACGGCCTCGAAGACGAAGATCGCCGCCGCCTGGACTTCGTTGAAGAAATGCGGCCCGCATTCGGGGACGCGACAGAGATTCCCGCTGATCTCACGCTCGCCCGCCTCATCGCTATTCACGGGCCGCCGATGACGGTGGCGGTGAAGCCGCAGCATTCCACTTCCTCGACCGCGGGCCCCGAAAGCCCGGAAAACGTCACACTCTTCAGCGTCACGGTGGAATCTGCGCTGTCGGCGATGACCCACACACCGCCTCCGCCGCCGCTGATCTGGGCGCCGTCGATGAGGAAGGTCCCGTCGAAGAGCCCCAGCCCGAAGAAGTCGTTGTCCACCATGCGGTTGTGACTGATCTCGTCCGACTCGCCGAGCAGCATCCCCACCTGGTTGCCGAACGTCAGGTTGTTCGTGACGACGGTGCCCGGGCCCCAGCCACCCGCCAGGATGCCGGCGTGCTGGAACTGCGTGAACCAGTCGGGGCCACATCCAGGGTCGGTCGGCGGGCAGATATTCCCGCTGACCGTGTTGTGAGCGATCGTCCCGACCGAACCGACCGGGAACTCGATGCCGTCGGTGGCGACGCCGCCGGCCGGGCCAGGACCGACCACCGTGTTGTACGTGATGTTGGCCGTCGAGCCGAACCCGAGCACCACGATGCCGGACGACTGGTAGTTCGTGATCTCGGAGTATCGGATGTCGAGCGACGCCGGCGGCGCGGGGACCTCGCCCACGAGGATGCCGGTGCCGCTGTGGAAGCACCCGGCCATCGGCGAGTCGTGGATGTCCCGCACGGCGCCGAAGCTGAAGCCCAGGTGCGCGGTGCCATGCACCCGGATACCGGCGGTGAGCGCGCCTTTCTTGCACGTGCCGGACCCCGGCCCGCTGACCGTCAGCCGCGACATCGAGACCGATGCGCCACCGAAGATCTCGACGATGGAGGTGTCGTGCAGCTCGCCCTGGCGCAGCTTCGATGGAGCGCGGATGATCGTCGACTTGACGCCCGCGCCGACGATCTCGAGGCTCTTGCTGATGCGGAGCTGCTCCGTGTATGTACCGGCCAGCACGGAGATCGTGTCGCCGGCCTGCGCCGCGTCGATCGCTGCCTGGATCGTCGGGTAGGCTGTCGGTACGACTCGTGACGAGCTCGCCTCGGAAGACGTCAGCATCCCGGTGACACCGAGAGCCACCATGACAACGATCGCGCGCACGAGGTAGGTCATCGAGGACCTCTGGGATTCGCCGCGGGGCAGAACGCCGTGGACGCGGGTATGGGGTGCACAGCGAGGTCCTAGCGTTCCAGCCTCTCACCTAAACGCGGACAACCGGTCTGTCAAGGGATTTGTTGTCCCGTGTTGATGCTCCCGGGTGTTGATGTCCCGGGGCAGCGCTTACCGGTTCAACGCGCGGCGCGCGAAGCCGAGGATGCCTTGCGGGACGAACATGACCATGAGCGTGAAGATGACGCCGACGGGGATGAGGTAGTACTCGTAAAAGATGCGGGAGAAGACCTCTTTCAAGAGCAGGAAGAACGCCGCGCCGACGACGGGCCCGACCAGCGTGCCCATGCCGCCCATCACGTTGAAGATGACGGTCTCGCCGGAGACGAGGAAGAGGACGAAATCCGGCGCCGCGAACTTGTTCTGGATCGCGTAGAGCACGCCGGCGAGCCCGGCGAAGAGTCCCGACAGCATCACCGCGACGATCCTGTAGCGCTCGACGTGGTAGCCGATGGCTCGCGTGCGCGGCTCGTTCTCGCGAATCGACTGCAGCACCATCCCGAACGGCGACTGGGTGACCCGGCGCAACACCAGATATGACGCGGTCACCACCGCGAGGATGAACCAGTGCAGCGTCACCGGGGTGAAGCTCATGGAGAAGAGGCCGGGGATCGCGAGCGGCGGCTGACGGAACGTGAGGCCGTTCTCGCCGCCCGTCACGTCGGTCCAGGTGAAGATGATGACGTAGAAGATCTGCGAGAACACGAACGTGGCGATGGAGAAGTAGATCGCGACGAGCCGCGTCGCGAAGTACGCCACGCACGCCGCGATGACGCCGGCCGCCACGAGGCCGGTCGCGATCGCGAGCCAGATATTCGGCGGCCGCACGGCCAGGAGCGCCGTCGCCGCGCCGTACATGCCGAGTCCAAAGAAGGCGGAGTGACCGAACGAGACCATCCCCGTGTAACCGATCAGCAGGTCGGACGACATGGCGAGCAGCCCCCAGATCAGGATCTCGGTCGTGAAGCGTCGCCAGAACTCGGGGAGCACGAGCGGCGCCAGCGCGAGGAGCAGCAGCACGATCGCGAACCCGGTCCAGTAGCCGACGCTCGGACCGCTCGCGGCCCGCGCCCGCGTATCGAGCGCTCGCTCCGCCGTCATCGTCGGAGGCGTGGCGGCCGTCATTTCGGCGTCGGCACGAAGAGACCTGTGGGACGGATCAGCAGCGTCGCGATCAGCACGACGAACGAGACGATCACCGCCTGGGCCGGGCTCACCCAGATCGTGGCCAGCGATTCGAGCAGGCTGACGAAGATCGACGCGAGGATCGAGCCGCCGAGATTGCCCATGCCGCCCACGACGACCACGACGAACGCCTTCAGCGTGAAGTCGAAGCCCATCGCGTGGTTGACACCGACGAGCGGACCGAAGAGGACGCCGCTCGCGGCGGCCATCGCCGCGCCGATCGCGAACACCGAGGTGTGCACCCATGGCACGGGGATGCCCATCGCCGCCGCCATCATGCGGTCCTGCGTCGTCGCGCGGATCCAGATGCCGTGCTTGCCGAATTTCATGAAGAGGTAGAGCCCGCCGATGATGGCGGCGGACAGCACGGCGACCAGGATCCGGTACCACGGATACTCGACGTAGAAGAGCCGGAAGTGCCCGGTGACCGGCTCCATGAGCCGGCGCGGCACCGGCCCGTACTGCCAGAGCGCGTAATTCTGCACGACGAGCGAGATGCCGAACGTGGCGAGAATGGTCGTGAGCGGGTCGCGTCCGATGAGCGGTCTGAGCGCCGTGACCTGCAACAACGCGCCGAGCACCGCCATGGCGACCGCGGAGCCGACGAGCGCCGCCCAGAAATTGCCGGTGCCGATGTAGACGGTCGTGCCGATGTACGCCCCCAGCATGAACAGATCGCCGTGCGCGAAGTTGACGACGTCCATGATGCCGAAGATCAGCGTGAGCCCCGAGGCCACCAGCGCCAGGATCATCCCGTTCACGATGCCGTTGACGATCTGGACGCTGAGCTGATCGATCGGGATCATGGGGCTCACACTCCCAGGTACTGGTGGATGACGGTGTGGTCGGCACGCAGGTCGGCCGCCGGCGCGTGATGG
>QHRT01000557.1 GCA_003220195.1 Candidatus Rokuibacteriota bacterium
GTCGTCGAGCACGGACTGACCTGCCTGATCCGGATCCGCGAGTACCGGCGCATCGACGTGCACCACGACCTGATACCGGTCGCCCGAGGCGCCAGGTTCGATCCCCTCGTGGAGCGACGTTTCCGCGAGGAGCGCAAGGGCATCAGCTTGCTGCTGCGCCATCGTCGGTGTCTCACTCGACGGGTCTGCGAGCGGCGCCGCGTTTTCGGCGCGTCGTTGCTGATACAACGTCTCGCGCGCCGCCGTCAGGGCCTGTATCAGCCCGGCGCCGGCTTCCGGCCCCAACCGTCCGCGCACGACGACCATGCCGTCATCGTCTTGATACACATGCAGCGCTCGGCTTTTGTGCCGCTGCGCCGTCTCACGCGCCTCGGCCTTCCGGTCGACGGATCGCCAGCCGCGCACGATGCGCTCGACATGCGCGGCCGTGCCAGCCTGCGCCTGCCAGGAGTTCCTCTTGGGTCGCCGGAGTCGCGCCGCGCGTGACCGCGCGAAGCTTCGAGAACGAGATCTCGCCGCGCACCCGCACGCGCTCGCGCGCCGCGCCTGGATCGAGGCCGACGCGCCACGAGAGCCAGGCACCGCAGGTGCGAAAGCCGGTGTTCCATCCGCCGCGCGCGTCGAACTCACGAATCAAATCCAGCAGGTGGGCGGTCGCGGCATCCAGGTGAGCCGAGAGCTCGGCGATCTCGTCGCCGAGACGATCGAGCTCCACGATGTTTTCCTGCACGCAAAGCGCCTGGGTGGATTTGATTTCCATGGCGAGTCTCCCTTCTCTATAGGCAAACTTGCCGACGCCCTGAAGAACGTTCGCCGGATCGACGTAGACCGCGACCACCGTTCCCGGTGCGCCCTCACCGAACCCGACGACCCGGCCGTCGCGCTCCGCGACGAAGAGACCGCCGCGCTCGATGGCGTCGAGGTAGCCGGACGGTGTCCGATTCCCGAGCCACGCGTCGATGATGTCTGCTGGATAGTGACCGGAGCAGAGTGTCCGGACGGACGCGGTGTGGAGCTCGTGAAGGCGGGAAGCGTCTTCTGGCTGCGCTGGTCTGATGGCGACCTCGGAGACGGTCATGACGACGCGTCTCGGATGATACCGCCCGCGCTTGACTCCGCGCCCCGGCTGTCGCAGCCTCTCTCCGTCGGACGCCGACGGAGGAGAGCACGATGACGACCGGGACGATGGAACCGCGCATGGAGCTCGAGCAGAACCTTCACCTGTACCGCCAGATGGTGAAGATCCGTGCCTTCGAGGAACAGGTGCACGAGCTCTACAAGAGCGCGAAGATGCCGGGCCTCGCGCACCTCTACGTGGGCGAGGAGGCGGTGGCCGTCGGCGTCTGCGAGGCCCTCCGGAAGGACGATCTGATCACCAGTACGCATCGAGGCCACGGCCACTGCCTCGCCAAGGGCGCGTCGGTCAACCGGATGTTCGCCGAGCTGCTCGGCAAGGAGCCCGGATACTGCCGCGGCAAAGGCGGCTCGATGCACATCGCCGATCCCGAGACGGGGAATCTCGGCGCGAACGCGATCGTGGGCGGCTCGGCGGGCATCGCGACGGGCGCCGCGCTGTCGGCCAGGATGCGCGGCACCGATCAGGTCGTCGTGTGCTTCTTCGGCGACGGCGCGCTCGGCCAGGGCGTGCTCTACGAGACGATGAACATGGCCGCGCTGTGGAAGCTGCCGGTGATCTACGTCTGCGAGAACAACATGTACGGCGAGTACACGCCGGGGAGCGAGACGATCGCCGGCGAGATCCTGTCTCGCGCGAAGGCGTTCGGCATCCACGCGGAGGCGGTCGACGGTCAGGACGTGCAGGCGGTCAACGGGACGATGCGCCGGCTCGTCGAGCGAGCGCGGCGCGGTGAAGGCCCGGCGTTCCTCGAGTGCAAGACGTACCGCTACTACGGCCACCACGTCGGCGACGTGAACCGCGAGTACCGCACGAGAGAGGAAGAGAAGGAGTGGATGACGGAGCACGATCCGCTCCAGACGCTGGCCGGGCGGCTCACGAAGGACGGTCTCGTGGATGACGCCGTCTTCGAGCGCATCCTGACCGACGTGAAGGCGGAGATCGACAGCGGCGTCCAGTTCGCTCTGGCGGCGCCCTATCCCGAGCCGGACGAGGTCGATCAGGACGTCTACGCCTGACGTCGCCTCACGGTAACGGCTTCAGGAAGTTCTTCACCGCCAGCTCTCCGATCGTCCGACCCATGTCCTGACCGACGACGGTCGAGCTGCGGTAGTGCACGCCGGCCCACACGCGAGCATTCGAGACCTCGTCGACGTACTCGCTGAGCCGCGGCCATTCGCGCGTCACGCCCGGGGCGGCCGAGCTCGTCATCGTGATCGTTCCGAGCTGGTCACCGCCGAGCTGGCACGTCCTCCTCGAGCTGGTGGTCGAGCGCGGGGGCGTGATGCACGATTCTAAACGACGAGAGGCCATGAGATCGTTGCCGCGCAGGAGCCGGGTCGGATGTGCCCTCGACACGTGGTTGGCCGGGCCATCTGCCATCGAACGATTCCGTCGACGGACGCTCGGACAGCGCACGGTCGTTCTGCCGCCACGGGACCCAG
>QHRT01000560.1 GCA_003220195.1 Candidatus Rokuibacteriota bacterium
GCCGTGCCCGACGATGTCGTAGTGGAAGCGGCGCGCCGTCACGCTCGGCGGCTCCGGGAGATCGGGGTGCTGGCGCGGCGCCTGGTTGTCGAGCCGCTGGAGCTGCATCGGGATGATGCCGCCCAGGTGCGGAATGACGTACGTGATGTCGGGATAGCGATGGTGGATCGTGCGGGCGATCAGATGCAGCACGATCGCGCTGTCTTCCAGCGACGCGCCGACCGAGACGGTGAAGCGATAGTCGTTGATCAGCGGCGAGCAGATGCCGTTCTGGATCGGGTGGTAGTTCAGCACGGCGCGACGCCGGTTCATCTCCGCGTAGAGCGGCTCGAACTCCGCCTCCGCCGTCGATCGATCGAAGCACGAGCACGTCATGGACACGCCGAGCATCGAGAGTTGATCGAGCCCGCGCTCCATCTCGCGGAGCGACGCATCGATGTGCGGGAGCGGCAGCGAGACGAACGCCGCCAGCGTGCCGGGATGCTTCGCCGCGAGCTCCGCGTAGCTGTCGTTGATGAGCCGTGCGGCGTGGACCGCGTCGGCCTCCTTCTCGGCATAGGGCGGGCTCGCCGCCGGCGAGAGCACCTGCATCTGCACGCCGGCGTCCGCCATCTGCTCCAGGCGCGCGGGAATTCCCGACGCGTCGTCCTCTCGCATCGGGCGCGCGGTGAGCGGCCGCGCCGCTTCCGGCAAGCTCTTGCCGCCGATGCGCACGAGCAGCTCGTTGTACGCCTTCGGGAAGTAATGCGCGTGCACGTCGACGATCATGGGACCCTCCTGCCGGTCAGCTCAGTTCGTGGAAACACTCGAGCGCGTCGCGGTCGAGTGTTTCACGAGCTCACGCGATATCGACGCACCGCCGCGTCGTCGAGCTCGAGGCCCAGCCCCGGCTTTTGCGGCGCGACCAGCTCGCCCCTCTCGAGCCGCGGCATCGACTTCAGAATGCCGGCCGAGCGCGGCACGTATTCCACCAGGTAGCCATTCGGGACTGCGCAGAGCAGGTGGACCTGGATCTCCGGAACCACGTGGCCACAGACCGGAATGCGATGCGCCTGCGCGAGCGCGGCGATCTTGCGCCACGGCGTCACACCTCCGACGCGCGCCAGATCGAGAATCAGCACGTCGACAGCGCGCGCGTCGAGGAGCGAGCGGAACGCGTCGAGATGATAGAGATGCTCGCCGGCGGCGATCGGGATATCGAGCCGACGGCGGAGCGCCGCGAGCCCGGCCACGTCGAGATGGTGCACGGGATCCTCGAGCCACGCGATTCCGGAGTCTTGCAAGATGCGGCCGGTCTGGCGGGCTCGCGTCAGCGACCAGCTTTCGGTGGCATCGACCATGATGCGCACGTCGGGACCGACCGCCGCACGAACCGCGTGGACGCGGCGCGCTTCCAGCTCCGGGGTCGGTTCCTTGCCGAGCCGTAGCTTGACGGCCGGGAATCCATTGTCCACGTGGCTCTTCGCCGACGCCGCCAGCTCGTCCGGCGACAGGCTCACCCAGAGGCCGTCGCTCGCGTAGGTCGGGAGACGATCGCGATATCCGCCGAGCAGCCGGTGCAACGGCTGACCCATCGTCTTGCCGGCGGCATCCCAGACGGCGACGTCTAGCGGCGTCAACGCACAGTGAAGCAACCCGCCTGGCCCGACCCAGTCGCCGCGTCGAGCCAGCCGATCCCACGCCGCTTCCGGCTCGAGCACGCTCAGACCGACCAGGTGCTCGCCCAGCTCGCGTGACGCGTGGCCGATCGCCATCATCAGATCCGGACGCGGATACACGATGTAGCCGAAGCCCTGGACACCATCGGCCGTGGTGACGCGCGCGAGCACGTGCCAGTTCGCGTCCACCGCGCGTCCGGCGGCGACGTACGGCCGATCGACAGGAACACGAAGCACGTCGACGTCGACCGTCGCGATCTTCATCGGCTCTCCTTCACGATCTCTACCGCGGCGGCGCGGGCGCCGTCGGGCGGCCCCGCGCCGGATCGTCGGGATGGAAGAGCGGCGTCCATCGCAGACCGAGCGTCGACATGTCGGTCGTGAGGACATCGTCCCCGGCAGGTTTCACTCCGCGCTCGATCCAGAGGACGAGATCGTCGAGGGCCTGCTCGGTGACCTCACCGCTGAGCGCGCAGTGACCTGGCCAGCGCACCCCACGCTGAACGAGCAGATGATCGGCGCCGGCCGCAATCGTGCGGCGTCGATAGCTCTGCTGCAAACTCCACGGCACGCGGCCGTCACCGGTCTCGTGTCGGCGAACGCGGGATTCGTGCTGCGGGACCGGGCGCCAAGAGCCGGTGCGATGCGACGCACTTTCGCGTTGAGCTCGCCTTCCGAGATGCCGAGGCCTGGATCAATACGATAGCGGACGTGCCGCGTGTCGGCGGCGCGTCGCAACTCCTCCGTATCGGGCCCGGCGTCGGGCGCGATGTAGCGGATGTAGTACGGCGGAATGCCTTGCAGCCGGAGCGGCAGATCGCCACCCATCAGGTATTTCAGGACGCTGTCGAAGCGGCGACCGCGTGGCGTGTACGCGGGCGGCATGCCCATGCGCGGCAGCCACTGCTCGTTGGCGCGGCGAACCACGGTCTCTCGATCGGGCCCGTCGAAGAGGTTGACCTCGCCGAGGTACTCGGCCGCCGCGCGCGCCGCCATGTAAAAATCCCCGAGACCGACGCCGTCGATGACGCCGCATTCGATCAGCCCGCCCTGGTACAGCCCGGGATGGAGCTCGAGCGACAGGATCGCGACGTGACCGCCCATCGAGCGGCCGTGAATGATCGTCCATCGCGGGCGGCGCACCTCACGGATGAAGAGCTCGTGCAACGCCCGCACGTCGTTCACGAACCAGTCGACGCGGTACGCCTCGTCGCGATAGCTCGTCGCCGCGAGCGCGTAGCCCTTTTCCGCGACGTACGTCGAGATCGAGGAATGCGGCGTCCCCCGAAAGCCGTGCGCGAAGAGCACGAGTCCGCCGTTCCAGTTGGCCGGGACGTCGATCGTGTACCGGCCGCCCTCGTAGGTGCCGCGGCGGCTGATGGACGTTTCGTTCGCCGGCGCCGGCGCGACATGGGGGCCGCCCGCGAAAGCGAGCAGAAGCACGGCCGTCAGCGTGAAACGCTGCGCCAGCCTCATGAAGTCGCCAGCGGATGCCGACCCGCTGCCAGAGAATACCCGAGGCGCGACGATCCTGGTCACGATGTCTCCGATCGCCGACATTGTCGGATCCCGCGGCGGCGGAGTATCGTGATCCCGCCCATGCGAATGCCTCCTCTGAAGCTCCGCCGCTGGTCTCGCACGGAGTACGACCGGCTCACCGCGACTGGCGTCTTCGACAGCGACGATCGGCTCGAGCTTCTCGACGGACTCATGGTCGTCAAGGAGCCGCAGGGCAGCTGGCATGCGGCGACCGTCTCGCAGATTCGCCGCGTCCTCCAGGGAGTCTTCGGCGATCGCTACGACGTCAGGACTCATGCTCCGATCGCGCTCGACGACATGTCCGAACCCGAGCCAGACATCGCAGTGGTCAAGGGCCGGCCTCGTGACTATCTGCGCCGGCATCCCGCCGATCCGGTGCTCATCGTGGAAGTCGCTGACAGCAGCCTCGCCAAGGACCGACTCCGCAAGAGCGGTCTCTACGCGCGCGCCGGGATCGCGGAGTACTGGATCGTCAACGCCGTCGACGTCGTGCTCGAGGTCTCTCGTCAGCCCGAGCGCGCTCCCTCGCGTCGCTATGGCTGGCAATACGGGAGCGTCCGTCTGCTCCGGCGCAATGCCGTGGTTGTCTCCGCTCGCCGCGCCGCGCGCGAGAATCCACGTCGCCGATCTGTTGCCGGCCTGACCAACCGAGAGGGCCATCATGTCGAAACTCCGTGTCCACAGCTTCTCGATCTCCATCGATGGCTACGGCGCCGGGCCGAACCAGGATCTGCAGAATCCCCTCGGCGTCGGCGGTCCGGCGTTGTTCGACTGGTTCTTCCACACACGCACCTGGCAACGGATGCACGGCAACAAGGATGGCGAGACGGGCGTCGACGACGAGATCGCGTCGCAAGGGTTCGCCATATGTTCGGTCCGGTTCGCGGCCCGTGGCCTGACGACAGCTGGAAAGGCTGGTGGGGAGACGAGCCGCCGTATCACACGCCGGTGTTCGTGCTGACGCATCACGCGCGAGCGCCGCTCACGATGGCGGGCGGCACGGAGTTTCGGTTCGTCACGGACGGCATTCACTCGGCGTTGCAGCAAGCCAAGGATGCGGCGGGCGGCCGCGATGTCCGACTGGGTGGCGGCGTCTTCACGATCCGGCAGTATCTCCGCGCTGGCCTCATCGACGAGCTGCACCTGGTCATCGCGCCGGTCCTGTTGGGCGCCGGAGAACATCTGCTGAACGGTATCGATCTCCGCGCGCCAGCCTACGAATGTGTCGACCACATCGCGGGCGGTCGTGCCGCGGCGCATGTCACTCTGCGAAAAGTGATGTGATGGTGGCTCGGCATGCTTTGGATTGAACCGATCATCGGCGTCGCGGCTGCTCCCGTGCCGCAGGTCGGCGTACGCTTTAGACGATGAGCGATCGCTCGACCACGACCGGCTATCTGTTCGTGCCGGGCGCGCTGCTGGCTCTGCCAGCTATCGTGGCTCTGCCAGGTGCCGTGCATGCGGGCCTCGCGTTCATGGACACCGTGTGTCGAGGACTCGTCGATCGCGATTGCGCGCTGGTCATCACCCTTCTCGGCGCGCTGCTCTACGGAGTATTGCTGGGATTCGTGGCGCCGATCATCGTGCTCGGCACACTCGGTTACACGCTCCTCAGGCTTGGAAATGGCCGTCTCGTACGGTGGTTCGAAACGGCGCCGAGAGTGGCGCGGGTGTCCGTGTGGGTGCTGGTACTGGCGGTGGGGCTGCCGGGGTCTCTCATGATTTCGATAATGGCCTATGGTCTGCCCATCATGCTGTTAACGAGCCTCAAATGATCGTCCCGTT
>QHRT01000046.1 GCA_003220195.1 Candidatus Rokuibacteriota bacterium
AATCTGCTCGCCGCAATCCAGGCGCACAAGAGCGCCGGCTCCGAGGCCAGCGCCGTCGTCAACGGCTTCAACCATCTCAGCGAGCCCGACAAGCAGGACGTTCTCAACTTCCTCCGCGCGCAGTAGCCTTCAGGCGCCCGACCAGGCTTCCTCCGTGACCCTCTCGCCCCGCCGACGGGACGCGAGGGTCACGAGGGCGCCTCCTCGTGCGCTCGTGCGCGGGGAACGACGACCGTGAACTCGCCGCGGGGGCCCGCAGCGAGACGCTCCAGATGCGCGGAGGGTGTCGCCGTCACGATCTCCTCGAACTGTTTCGTCAGCTCACGCGCGACGACGACCTCGATCTCGCCGAACACCTCACGGATTGCGCCAAGCGTGGCGACGATGCGATGGGGGGACTCGTAGAGGACGAGCGTGGTCTCGAGCTCTTTGAGGGCGTTCAGTCGATTGACGCGCCGGCCCGGCTTGATCGGCAGGAATCCTTCGAAGACGAAGCGATCCGCGGGAACGCCGGCGGCGCTGAGCGCCGCGATGACGGCGGACGGGCCCGGCACCGCGACGATCGGGATCCCCGCCGCGCGTGCGTCGCGGACGAGCATGAACCCCGGATCCGAGATCCCCGGCGTGCCGGCGTCCGTCACGAGCGCGACCGATCGACCCTCGGCCAGCATCCGGACGAGCTGCGGCCCTCTCGAGAGCTTGTTGTGCTCGAAGTAGCTGGTGGTCGGCGTGTGGATGTCGTGATGCGTCAGCAGCGCGCGCGTCCGACGCGTGTCCTCGCACGCGACCAGGTCGACCTCGCGCAGCACGCGCAACGCCCGCAGCGTGACGTCCTCGAGGTTGCCGATCGGCGTCGCGACGACGAACAGCGTGCCGGGACGCTCGGCTACGCGGACTGCTCCTTGGCCTCCGACACCAGCACCGGGCGGTCGTGGTTCATGATCACTTCCCGCGTGATCACGCACTCCTTCAGGCCCTGGATCGACGGCAGCTCGTACATGATCTCGAGCATGACTTCTTCGAGGATGGCGCGGAGCCCGCGCGCGCCGGTGCCGCGCTTCAACGCCTCGCGCGCGATCGCGGCGACCGCGTCGTCGGTGAACCGGAGCCGGACCTTCTCGAGGTCGAAGTACTTCTGGTACTGCTTGATGATCGCGTTCTTCGGCTCCTTCAGGATGCGCACGAGCGCCTGGTCGTCGAGGTCGTGCAGGGTCGCGATGACCGGGAGCCGTCCGATGAATTCGGGAATCAAGCCGTACTTCAGCAAGTCTTCCGGCTGGATCATCGCCAGGAGATCGCCGACGCGCCGCTCGTCGCGGCTCTTGATCTCGGCGCCGAAGCCGATGCCGGACCGGCCCACGCGACTCTCGATGATCTTCTCGAGCCCGACGAACGCGCCGCCGCAGATGAAGAGCACGTTCGACGTGTCGACCTGGATGAACTCCTGATGCGGATGCTTGCGCCCGCCCTGCGGCGGGACGTTGGCGACCGTGCCCTCCAGGATCTTCAAGAGCGCTTGCTGCACGCCCTCGCCGGACACGTCACGCGTGATCGACGGGTTCTCCGACTTGCGCGCGATCTTGTCGATCTCGTCGATGTAGACGATGCCGCGCTCGGCGCGCTCCACGTCGTAGTCCGCGGCCTGGAGCAGGCGCAGAATGATGTTCTCGACGTCCTCACCGACGTAGCCGGCCTCGGTGAGCGTGGTCGCATCCGCGATCGTGAACGGCACGCGCAGCATCTTCGCGAGCGTCTGCGCGAGGAGCGTCTTGCCCGAGCCGGTCGGGCCGATCAGCAGAATGTTCGACTTCTGGAGCTCGACGTCTCCGGCGTCACCGTCGGATTCGATGCGCTTGTAGTGGTTGTGGACCGCGACCGCGAGGACCTTCTTCGCGCGCTCCTGCCCGATGACGTACTGGTCCAGCACCGCCTTGATCTCGGCGGGCTTCGGCAGGCTCCGGATCTCGCGGCTCTTCTCCTCTTCCCACTCCTCCGCGATGATGTCGTTGCAGAGCTCGATGCACTCGTCACAGATGTAGACGGTGGGGCCAGCGATCAGCTTGCGAACGTCGTTCTGACTCTTGCCGCAAAACGAACATTTCAACGTCCCGTTGCCTTCACGAGTGCGGGCCATGCTGTGCTGCGCTCCTCTTGCTGCTCCGGCGTATCGCTCGCCGTGGTGGTCGTCTTCGGGGGCGCTAGGAGGACGTCTTCTGGCTTTGCGCCGACAGCGCAGCCATCTCGTTGACGGGGCGAGGCGTCGGCTTCGACGAGATCACTTCGTCGACGATTCTATATTCCTTCGCCTGCTCGGCGGTCATGAAAAAGTCCCGATCGGTGTCGCGCTGGATCTTGTCCATGGACTGACCCGTGTGATGGACGAGGATCCGGTTCAGCTCCTCGCGCATCCGCAAGATCTCGCGGGCCTGGATGTCGATGTCCGTGGCCTGGCCCTGCACGCCACCGAGGGGCTGATGGATCATGATGCGCGCGTGCGGCAGCGAGAACCTCTTGCCGCGGGCGCCGGCGCAGAGCAGGAGCGCGCCCATCGACGCGGCCTGCCCCATGCAGATGGTCGAGATCGCCGGCTTCACGTACTGCATCGTGTCGTAGATCGCGAGCCCGGCGGTGACCGAGCCACCCGGCGAGTTGATGTAGAGGTTGATGTCCTTGTCCGGGTCGTCCGCCTCCAGGTACAGCATCTGGGCGATGACCAGGTTGGCGAGCTCGTCCTCGATGAAGGTCGGCAGGAAGATGATCCGCTCCTTCAGGAGGCGCGAGTAGATGTCGAACGCGCGTTCGCCGCGGGGCGTCTGCTCGACGACCATCGGCACGAGAGCCATTGGGGATCTCCTCACGATCGCACCACGGCCGCGATCACTCACGGACCGTGGCGTGCTGGGTCAGGAAGTCGACGGCCATGCGCTCGCGCAGTCCCTGGCGCAGGGCCTCGAGGTCTCCGCTCTTCTCCATCATCCGGCGCACCGCGGGCGCCGGTCGCTGGGCGGCCTGCGCGAGCCGCTCCAGTTCCGCGTCGACGTCGGCTTCGCTCGGGGCGAGCCCTTCGCGCTCCGCGATCGCCTCGAGCAAGAGCGTCCGGCGCACGACCTTCTCCGCGACAGGCTTGAGCTCCGCGACGATCTTCTGGTAATCCCACGGGACGCGGTCGGGGTCGACACCCTGGCGGCGAATCCGTTCGCGCGCGTGCTGGACCTGATGCGAGACGTGTCGGAGCACCAGCGCGTCCGGCACGCCGAACTCGTGGCGCGCGAGCACGGCATCCACGACGCTCTCTTCGAGCTGGCGCTTCTCGTCCGCGGCGCGCTGGGCCTCGAGCTGCTTCTTGAGCTCGGCCCGCACGGCGTCGAGGTTGTCGAAATCGCCGAGCGTCTTCGCGAACTCGTCGTCCAGCGCCGGGACGACCTTCTCCTTCACCTCCGTGAGCTTCACGTCGACGGTGCCGGAGCGGCCGCGCAGCTCCTCGGTGCGGTAGTCGTCGGGAAACCGCACGCCGGCGTGACGCTCTTCCCCGGCGCTCATTCCGACGACCAGGTGATCGATCTCCGGCAGGACCGAGCCGGCCCCGATCACGAATTCGGACCCGCGCTCGACGACCGGCTCACGCCCCTCCGGCGTCAGGGTCGCATCGACGATGACGAGGTCGCCGGGATTCGCCGGACGCTCCACCGCGCGGAACTCCGCGTATTGCTCGCGCATCCGTTCGAGCGCCTCGTCGACGTCCGCGTCGCTGATCGGGACGACCTTGCGCGTGACCTCGACGCCGCGTACGTCGCCGAGCGGGATGGCCGGCTTGACCTCCACGATCGCGACGAACGAGAGCGGCTCACCTTCTTCGAGCCGCACGTCGCGCAGATCCGGATCGTTCACCGGATCGATGTGGGCCTCGGAGACGGCCTGGCGATAGACGTCGGGAATCAGGTGCTCGGCGACTTCACGCCGGACGTCGCTCGCGAAGTGCAATTTCACGAGCGAGCGCGGGACATGTCCCTTCCGGAAGCCGGGGAGTCGCGCCTGTTTCTGCACACGACCGTACGCTCGCTCCCACGCCTTCTCGACGACGTCGGCCGGCGCCTCGACGGCGAGCTTCCGCTTGCACGATTCGATTTCTTCGACGTCGACCTTCATCGTATTCCTGGGAGCCCCCGGGCGTGAATGTCGGCTCAGCTTACCACAGCGCGTCGTTCCGGCCGGCGCGGGCGCCAGGCCTCCACCGTGGAAGAATTCCGGATGTGCAACGGAGGTGCGAGAGGAGAGTGACGCCGACTCCGGCGTGCCAGAACATGCCTGGCGCTATGGCACCTCCGTCGCAGATCAGCGTCGGCCCGGGGCCTCCTTGAGGAGCCAGTCGATGATGGCTCCCGGATCCGGTGCGGTGGCTGAACCAGCGGAAGACCTCGCCTCCGCCGGTGCGATCGTGGCTGTCGGTGCCGAGGCGCGTGGTGGGGCGGCCGTGCTACCGAGCGTGGCCGTAGAGGCCGGCGCAGCCTCCGGCTGCACAGCACTCGGCACCGCGCCAGTGGGAGCTGAAGAACTCGCTCGGGACGCTGCCGGCGCCGTAAGCAGCGTCGGCGGCCGCGCCGCTGCGGGCGATCCACCTGCCCGGTCCGGTGCGATCGTGTTCTTCTGCGCCGGGACACGTGGTGACGACGCGGTGCGTGGCACGGCTGCCGCTTTCGGGACCGGACTCCCCTGCGCAGCAGGCGACGGCGCTCCAATGTCGCCTGGACGGATCGCCCGAGACTCTGCAGGCCCCGTAAGCAGAGCCGGCGGCTGCTCCGCGGCACGCGACCGACGGGCCGAGTCCGCTGCTCGCGGGGCGATCATCTCTTTCTCGGCGACGACCCGAGGGGGGGAGGCGATGCTGCGTGGCGTCGTCGTCGAGTCCGGGACAGCGTCCGGCTGCCTCGCACGCGGAGCCGAGCCAATGGGGCCCGGAGCCGTCGCAGAACGCTGCGCGTTTTCCGCAAGCCGAGTCGGCGGCGACTCGAGAGAGCGCGGCTTCGACGTCGAGTCTACCGGTAACGATGGGCGGGCCACCGACTCGGCCGGCGCCGTCGGAATCGAGCCGGTACCGACATGCTCCCGGGAAACGATCCGTGCTGCCGCATCGGGCGTGAGGCGGGCGCCGCGGAGGCCGTGGGACGCGACGGCATATACCGCCGCGATTCCGACGGCGACAACAAGAGCCACAAGACCAGGCCGAACGAGGTCGCGCAACATGCTGGCTCGGATGCGCGTCCCGGCCCAGATGGCCGGAGCGTTACTCGTCTGATCCGGCGCTGGCATCATTGGCATCCTGGGCAGCACCCCGAAGCGCTCCGCACGCTCTCGGACGGTTCGCGCATCGATCCTTTTGTTCGGCGCACGTCCGATCAGGGCGACATCGCACAACCGCACGACCAGTCGCGGGATCCCCGCGGACATCACCCCGATCGCGCCGAACGCGTCGTCCTTGAAAAGCGCCGGGTCGACGCCTGAGACCACCAACCGGTGCCGGACGAAGCTCTCGACCTCTGCCGCGCTGAGAGTGGGAACGCGTTCGCTCAGTGTCACGAAGCGCTGGAGGTGCGATCGTGGCTCTTCCAGCAACGCTGGAAGCTCTTCCTGCCCGACGAGCAATACACCCAAGTGCGGCTGGAGCCCTGACAGATCCGGGGACAGCAGATGCTCGAGCTCGGCGAGCGCGTCTTGTGTGAGATCGTGCGCCTCGTCCACAACGATCAGCACGCGCCGATCCTGGCCCGCAGCGTCGTCGACGAGCTCTCGCACACTGTGCACGAACGTCGCTCGTGAGCGATCAGAGACGTCAACGCCGAGACCTCGTCCCAGCGCCTCGAGCATCGTCGGCGCATCAGCGGTCGGCCGCGGAAGCCGTGCGACGATTGCGTGCGCCGCAAGCTGCGCGATCAGCGCCTTTGCCAGTGTTGTCTTGCCGACACCAGGATCACCGCTCAGGACGAGGAGACCACCCGCGTGCAGCACTGTGGCTTCGAGCGCATCGAGGATCCGCCTCTGCTGCTCACCGAGCCACAGTCGCGCGAGGTCAGCTGAATCTCGTGTTGTCGTCACCATCAAGCCCTCGACGACCCGAAGGTCGAGCACCAATCCGCCAATCAGGCACCGACCATTCGAAACGATACCGGGGCGCGAGTCAACCGTGATGGAAGGGGCTGCCGTGCTTGCGTTCCTGGGCGCTCGGCAGGTTCTGCTCGAGGAGCATCAATCCCTGATTGACGATGTACCCCAACGACGGCTAGGCTTGCCGCGCCACGGCGGTCTTCAGTGGGGGGGACGCATGTGGCTGGGCAGCGGAGCGGCCCGGCGCCCGGGGCGTTCGTCCTGGGGATGCCGGTGATCAGGCGGCGGACTTGTCAGTGAAGTCACACGCAGGAGAGGCACGAATGAAACGGCTACGGGCCATCATCATCCTCCTCTCGGTCGTCATCGCAGTGCCTGCACTGCTCGCTTCGGAGTCCAGCGCGGGAGAACCCGCACTTGCGAAGCCGCAGCTCCTCACGAGGCTGCGGGTCGCGATCTCGAAGGCCGCCGAATGTCACGATCGCATCTCTGCGGCGAGGAAAGCGGTCATCGAATGGCCAAGCCGGCCTTTTCTGTACGAGTCCGACCGGATGGAGGTGCTCTACGGTCAACTGTTCGACATGGAAGTGGCGCAAGACTGTGTCAACGCGTGGCTCAAAGAAATCGACCGAGTGCTCGAAACCCTGCGAGTCGCCTGTGACCAGGAAGACGACCAGACGTGTCGGAAATGGGCGGCGAGCAAACGCAGAGTCCTTCGGTTGATCGAGGTCGCGCGCAAAGACACTGACGTTTGCCCCAAGATCGCCGACGCAGTTGAGTCTCAAAAATCAGACGAGTCCGATTAGCCGGACCCGAGGGAGAGCCGATCCCTTCGTCGCCCGCCCGGCGGGCCCATCGCCCGGCGTCACGTCGTTCATGGCGACTCTCGGTACGTTTTTCCATCGCGCTGACGGATGCGGTGATCAACGCGAGCACGGGGTGAACGCCTCTGCAGAGTGACGCGGGGACGAAGGGGACAAACGACGGCCCGGCGACGAACCGGGCCCGTGGTGTGTCTACCGAAGTCTACGATTTGGCGATGGTGCGAGAGGCGGGAGTTGAACCCGCAAGGGCTTTCACCCACTGGATCCTAAGTCCAGCGCGTCTGCCATTTTCGCCACTCTCGCCCGTCCGATCGCGAGGACGTGACGAGGATACCGGCGCGTTCGCGGCATCGCAAGGACCGGGTCGTTCGCTGGCACTTCGATTGAAGCTTCGGAGATTGCCGTAACAAGGCGATCACCCTTCCAGGAGGACCATGCGATGGCAAGATTGACACGGATCACTGCGCTGTTCACTGCGGCGATCGTGCTGGGATTCTGCCAGCTCGCGCTCGCCGCTGACCCGCAGCAGAGCGACTTCGACGCGTGCAATCGCGAAGCGAAGGCGCTGGCGAGCACGACCGGCAGCGCGCCGTCCGCGTCGCCGAGCACGGGTGGAACGATCGGCAGCCGACCGGATGCCAGCGGTGGCATGCGGGCGGGCGGAAGCGCGTCGGGCAGCGCGACGTCGCCGAGCACGTCCGGTGGAGTGTCGGGCAGCGTGAGCAGCGGCACCTCAGGCTCGACCATGCCGAGCACCGGTAGCTCGACCGGCGGAAGCGTCTCCGGCAGCACGAGCACGCCGTCGTACGGCGGCAGCGCTTCCGGCAGCGCGACCTCGCCCAGCACGTCCGGTGGAAGCGTGTCCGGCAGCGTCACCTCGCCGAGCACGTCCGATCGTAGTGCCTCCGGCAGCGTCACGTCGCCGAGCCCGTCGGACCGCCGCGCGTCGGGCAGCGGCACGATGTCCGGCACGTCTGACCGTAGCTCTTCCGGTACCGGCAGCACGTCCGGCACGTCCGATCGCAGCGCGTCCGGGAGCGGCACGATGTCGGGGACGTCCGGCAGCACCAGCACGTCGGGCACCATGAGCGGCTCCGCGTCGCGCGACGACCAGCGGCTGCTCAGCGGTATGTCTTCGGCGGGACAGGATCCGGCGTACAAGCAGGCGTTCCTCGACTGCATGAAGCGCCGCGGGTTCTAGGAGCGATCGAGCAACACACG
>QHRT01000116.1:0-1454 GCA_003220195.1 Candidatus Rokuibacteriota bacterium
CGCGGTGCGCTCGATCGACAGCGCATCGCGCAGCCCGTCGCCGAACAGGTTGATGCCGATGACCAGCGAGAACAGCGCGAAGCCCGGGACGTTGATCAGCCACGGCTCGAAGAAGACCATGTCCTTCGCCTTCGGCGATCATCAATCCCCACGAGGCCTCCGGCGGCTTGACGCCCAGGCCGAGGAACGACCCAGGACCCCCTGATTGAAAGGCGACCTCCGAAGCAGAAGCCGAAGCAGCCCAAGTACCGCCACGTAAATAAACCGGAGACTTCCATGTCATGACGATTCCACAGGGTGCGTGGATTTCGTCAGGCTATGGCACCACTATGGCGCCACTCCCGAGGGCGACATACCACGAAATTCCGTGACGGGACTCCGCCGGGGCAATCCCGTCCGAACGAGAGCCGCGATCCGCCGCGCCGCTTCGCCGGAAATTCGGTATCTCGAGATCGGATCGGCGCGGCGCACGCAGTCATGCGCGCCACGCGCTGATTCTGCTCGGCGTCGTACTCATTGCGACCGCGGCGGCGGCACGACGGCTCGCCGCGCCCGGGCGGCGGGGAAAGTCAAAGGCGCGTGGTCAACGCCAGCAGCCACTCCGGCATGTGATCGACCAACCACGTCTCGACGAGACGATCCGTGCCGCTGAGGCTCAGCGCACCGATGGCCAGGAGTATTCCCGGCGGCGCAGATCACCGGCCAGGTGCAGCGGCGTCACCGCCGGAAGGGAACCGCGCACCCGGCAGGTACCGTTCGAACTGACCGCCCGGGGCCACGTCCGCGGCGGCCATGTCCGCCATCGGCGGATCGAGCCGCATCCCGTGCGCGATCGTGTTGAACGAGACGTAGTGCATGACCGCACCGGCCACTTCCACCACGCCGCGGTCCTCGAGTCCGCAGCGCGCCCTGAGGAAGTGTGTCAGATATCGGATCCAGTACGGGCTCTGGCGGAACTGCGCGACCGCGAGCCCCGCGCACCCCTTGACCAGCTCGTCGAGGACTCCCGCACCGAGCACGAGCCGGTCCTTGCGCCACGTCGATTCGAGCAAGCGCGGCAGATGGGCCAGCGCGCGCCACACCGCCGGGACGTGATCGATGGCGAGCGCCTCCCTGGACCAGGCGCGAATCTCGGCGAGCGTTGCGGCCGCGTCGGGAGCGCTCGTTTCGTCCAGGAGCGGCACCGTCGCACGGCCGTCCGCCGTCGGATGCGGGACATCGGGCGTGAGATCGAGCGCCGCCGCCGTGGCCGTGAGACTCGCCACGTGCTCGGCGATCGCGGCGACCTCGGCGACGCCGCGCTCGGTGCCGGTCAGCCGCAGCACGGCGGCCGAGTGCACGGTCAGTCAGAAGTTGCAGCGGTTGGTCATCGACACCGCCACGTGCATCGCTTCCTTGGCGAGCGACGGCAGCACGCCGTGCATCCGATAGCCGTGGAGCGTCTGCTCGTGATT
>QHRT01000116.1:1544-10143 GCA_003220195.1 Candidatus Rokuibacteriota bacterium
TCCGACGGTTGACGCGGCCGCAGCGTGGTGATGGCGTGTCACTTCGCCTGCTTCTTGGCGAACTGCACGAGCCCCAGCACGTCCTGCCACACCAGGCGACCGATCGGGCCGGAACTATACTGCGCGACGGCGATCGTGTGATCGGGCCTCAGGACGAAGCCCGTGGCGTGAAGAATGCCGCGGCGCTCTTCATAGAACGCGCCGAGCGTCGCCGCGGTGTCCTTGACCGGCAGACCGTAGCCGACCGGAAACGTGAGGCCCTGCTCCTTCACGGTCTCGGTCGCCTTCTCCACGGGGTCCGTCGAGGCCGCCACGACGCGGATGCCGTCGTCGTCGAGCCGCGGTTGCGCCTTCGCGAACGCAGCCAACTGCTGCTTGCAGTACGGTCACCAGTGCGCGCGGTAGACGAGCACCACGCCCCAGCTGTCGGCGAAGTGGTCCGGCAGGGTAATGCGTCCATGCCCGACCGTGTCCATGCTCAGCGCCGGGAAGCGGTCACCGCTGTCGACGATCGTCGCGCTCGCTCTCGCCATCTCATTTCCTCCTGAATCTCATCAGCCCCCCGCGCGCGGGTTGAAGTCCGGCTGCAGCTGCAACGCGTCAGCGATCTTCGTCACGGTGTTGAACAGCTGCACGACCTCCACCGCCTCGGTGAAACCCTGATCGCTGAGTCCGAGCCGGCGGGCTTCGCGCAGGTGCAGGTCGACGCCGTAATCCGACTTGGCCGTCATCGACGCCGCGAGCGCCAGGATCTCCTTGGTCAGGCGATCGAGCTTCCGGTCGGCGAAGGCCTCGCGCACCGCCATCCAGTAACCCTGGAGAAAGATCTGGTCCCGGGCCATCCAGCGAAACACGCCCGGCACACGATCCATCGCGTAAAAGATCTGGATCTCGTCGAAGATCGTCTTCACCTCGGGCGACACGTCGTCGACGCTCGGGATCTCGACGAGCGCCTGGCGGTCGGTGCTCGCGAACTCGAGCGGCAGGCGCAGGCCATCGGCGACGGCGTTGAGCGCATGCGTCGTCCCGGCCACGTAGGCGACTTCGTACCAGATCCCATCGTCGGTCAGTCCTTGCAGCTTCCCGGCTGCGCTATGCGCGACCGTTCAGTATTGGCAGACGTTGATCGCGCTGACCGCCGCCGCGATCATCTCCTTCTGCGCCCGACTCAGCGCGCCGTCCGTCATGGCCCGCCGCGACGCGCGACCGTAGGGACGGCCAAACTCCGGCAGCGTCAACAAGACGCGGCTCATCTTGGGAACGAAATCGATCTTGAACCAGCTCTTCGTCGCTTCGAGGAACCGCTGATCCTCAGGGGCGAGCTCGTCGGCGTGAGGGACCCGCACGATCTCCATTCACATCCTCCTTCGACGGTGTGGCGTCCAAGCTGACCCGGCAGTTGAGGAGCGCGCCCCACGTCGCGACCACAAACGGCACGACGTACGTGAGCGGCACCTTCCACGCGAGCGCCCCGTTCCAGTGACCACCGAGGAGCGCATCGCCTTGATTGATCGCCACGAGCACCGTGCCAACCACCAGCGCGATCGAGAGCGAGCGTCGCAGGAGCGGCCGATGGGTGAGCGCGCAGCCGAGGCATCGCAGGCGCACGCCCTCCAGTTCGTGGAACCGGTACGCGCGACGGGACGCACGCGCACATCCCGCGCACTGCGCGCTCAGCTCTGTCGCTTGCACGCGAGCAGCGCCTGGAGAAGCGTTTGGCCATCGCCGGCACTCCACGGCCGGGGGCCGATCGCGGTACCGAGCAGGGCTCCCCGCCGCCCCAGCAGCGCGACCGTCGGCGGCGCACGGACACCAAAGACCCGCACGCTCTGAGAGTCGGGGTCGAGAAGCACAGGGACATCGTACCCGCGCTCTCGTACCGCACGCTCGACCGTCGCGCGGTCTTCACCGATACTGATGAGCACCAGGCTGAGGCCCTGGGCTCCCAGCGTCTTCGCGAACGGAATGAGCGAGGGTAACTCCCTCGCGCCGGGGCCGCCCGCCATACCGCCGGGTCGATCGACGTCTCGGCGACGAGCGGAGCCGGCTGGCGGCAGCGAGCGCTCGGATCGATGTCGCACCAGCTCCTCAGGATCTCGAGCGACCGGTCCTCGAGCGGATCGCGTCGCGGATGTCGGAGACGATGATCCTCCAGGGCCGCGACCTTGTCGACTTGAAGTTGCTGGATCTCCGGCAGAGTCGAAGATTCCTTCTTCGCCCGCATAGAGTGTCCAGGGCTCCGCCGGCTGCCCTGCGCGCACCAGATCCATCACGGTGGTGCGCTCGCGCTCGAGGGCCTCGAGAAGGCGGACGAGCTCCTCAGCCGCCTTCACGGCGTCTCCCAGATCGTCGTGGCGGGGTTGAAAGCCGCCCACGCGAACCAGAACGCGTCGACGTGTTGGATCGGTGCGAGCCGGCGTCCGGTGAGTGGTCCGGCCGTCGCCGTACCGAAGAAGTTCCAGCGAGAACCGGTCTCACGATCGCGAACGCCGTTCGGGCCGGCCTCGAACGTGAGCGCCCGATCGTCGAGCCGGGCACGATACACCGCGGTCGCGCCGACGGCGCGGGACCGCGCGATCTGCGCCGCGTCCAGGGCCGAGAGTGTGCCGGGCGCCCAGAAGATGACGAAGCGTTCGCTCCCGAGCGTGTCGTGGACCACGCGCCGTTGCTCGAGGAGGGGCCACGGATACGCGCGTCGGGCGTTCCCGATCGCGATGCCGACGACCCGTTCTTTCGGAGGCCTCCGGGCGTCCGGTCGGCCGCTGAAGAGGATCGAGGCGCGGAGCGGCTCGTCGTACGAATGGTACGGATTGAGTCCGTAACGCCGCTCGTGTCCGGTCTCGCGCGACAGCACCTTGCCCGTGGGATGGGCCGAGCGCCAGTCCTCGAACGCGGTCGTGTTGGCGGGACGGGGTGTGAGGCGGACGCCCGCCAGATCGCCGACGATCGCGCGACCGTCCATCTGCGACCACAAGGAGTGGGTCCGGCGATCGTACATCACCAGGTCGCTCTTGTAGAGCATGCCCGAAGTGCCGAAGTCCAGGGTGGCGCCGTTCGCGACACGCTCGAACACCAGCGCCGAGTTGCAGAGCGGGCAATACGTGACCGCGACGGCCACGCCGCCCACGACGTCGTTGACGATCTCGTGCCACATGAGGATCTGCAGCGGATAGGCTCGCGCGTCGCCATCGATCTCGAGCGCCAGGACCGGCTCGTGCGGCTTCAGCCACTCCGCGGCAGTTCTGGGACTGATGAAGGCCGGTCGATCGATGGCGGGGATCCCGTCGGGCGGCGGACCGCCCGAAACGATGTCGTCGAGTGGTACAAGGCTCTTTCCCCGATTCGTCCGTAGCTCTGCGGAGGCCGCGCCTGCCGTCCAGGTCAGCGTGACGACCGCGGTGAACGCCAGGACGCGTGAGGCAACCGACACGGTGGATCAGAGTCGGGTCTGCCGCGCTCGTTCGTCCCGCAGGCGGTCAGCGCACTCGAGCAACGCGTTGTAGTCGAGCATCGACACGAGCCCGTAGACCGCCTTCCCATCAGTCCAGGACACGGTCCGGACGCCTTTCCGCTCGTACCCGACATAGTCGTGGCCCCGGTACGCGACACGGCGCCCCGGCAAGGGGACGTCGGTGGCGGACGCCGGCACCATGAAGACCGACAGCAGCGTCCGTCCCTTCTCGTACAGGAGATAGGCCGCCTGGTGCTCGCGCGCCTCGGCGAGCCGCCCGCCGATCAGCTGGATCCCCGACCGGGAGTAGTCGGGCACGGTCACTCGCAGGCCGGCCCGTGACTGGAACCATTCCGTGAGCTCGCGGGAATCGCTCGACACGACCTCCGCCGGCCGCTCGATCTGCGCATACGCGAGGTGCTTGTCCACGAGATCGACGATGAGCGGCGGCGGCGTGCGGGCCGGCCACAGCACCGCCGCCACGATGGCTGCGGCCACGGCGACGACCGGCACCGGAAGCCATCGGCGCCGTTTTGAGACGATCGCCTCACGGCGGATCCGGCGCACGATGCGCCCGCGCAATTCGGGGGCGGCCGCCTCGCGCGGCTGGCGCCGCAGGAGCCGCCGGAACTCGCGCTCGGCGCTGACCAGGTCCGCGCACGGACGACACTCCACGCAATGACCGTCGATCTCGGCGGCCTCGCTCACGGTGAGCTCACCGTCGACGTAGGGATGAAGCCGGGCCCGGACCTCCACGCAGTTCATTCCTGCTCCTTGACGTAGCCGTGCTCGCGCGCGAACCGTCCGAGCGCGCGGCGCAGCAGCGCGCGGCCGCGCGCCAGCCGCGACATCACCGTGCCGATCGGGCAGCCGACGACGTCGGCGACTTCCCGGTACGTCAATCCCTCGATGTCGACCAGGATCACCGCTTCGCGAAACGCCAGCGGCAGCATAGCCAGGGTCCGGTCGACATCGCCGTGGAGCATCGCCTGGAGGAACTGCTCCTCCGGATTACCGCCGATGTGCGCGGCCGCTGCGGGCTCGGCCTGGTCGAGGTCGCCCGTCTCTCCTTCCAGCACTTCGCGTCCCTGCGATCGAATCCGGTTCAGGAACACGTTTCTCAAGATCGTGAACAGCCAGGCCCGACAGTTGGTGCCAGGATTGAACCGGTGGAAACTCCGGAACGCTCGGAGGAAGGCGTCCTGGACGATGTCCTCGGCGTCTGCGCGATTGCGCGTCAACCCCAGCGCGACGCGGTAGAGCGCGTCCAGGTGGACCAGGGCCACACGCTCGAACTCTTCGGTCTCGCCGGCCCCAGCCTTCCAGCGGATCAGGCGTCCCCTCCCCCCGTCACTGATGCTAACCCGCGAGCTGGTCGATCTATTCCCGCCGGCCTCTGTGCACGCCGCGCGGCCGTCCGCGATCGTCGACGGATGCAGTCGTTCCCTCCTTGTCCCCTTCTTGTCCCGACAAACCTGGACGCGCTCCCCGTATTCCGGCCACACGTCATGGGCGGGTTCTTCACGGTGAGGAAACGGACACGACCTCTGTCCCGTTCAGCCGCGGCCGCGCGCTCCGTATTCCGCTCTGATCGAGGGGCCGGTCCGGCTTTGATCAATCGATGGAATACCGGAGAGCCGTCGGGGGTTGTAAGGGCACCCGTTCCACTCGGGGTCTCAGAGCGAGACGCACGACTCGCGGATGAAGGGAGCTGAGAGGGGAGAGCGTTGCTCACCGTTACGGAGAAAGCAATGGCGACGGAACGAGAGGAGGAGCCGATGCAAGTGTCGTGGCGAGGCGTGGTGATGGCACTGGCGCTCGTGGCGTTTGGGGTTACCGGAGTGTGGGCGCAACAACCCTCGAAGGGGAATCCGGTCACGGTCACCGGACGGATCATCGACAACGTCTGCTGGCTCACGATGGGGCAGAAGGGCGAAGGCCACAAGGAATGCGCGGCCGGATGCGACAAGGCTGGTGTGAGGATGGCGCTGCTCGACGAGAAGGCGAACGTGCTCTACACACTGATGGCCGACAAGCCGTTCGTCGATCCCAACGGTCTCATCCGAGACAAGCTGGAGCAGGTCGTCACGGTGAAGGGTGATCTGTACCAGGCACCGGGAGGCCAGAAGGTGCTAGCAGTCAAAGAGGTCCAGGTGGCGAAAGCGGGCGCCAATCCCTGCGCGGCCAAGAATCCGTGCGCCGCCAAGAATCCCTGCGCCGCGGGCTCGAAGAAGTAGCGACGATCTCGATCTGGCGGCACCGGCGACGCTACACGCGCCGGATGCCGCAATGCTCGTGCTCGCGGTGAGTGAGGCGAGCAGAAATTGCCGCGCCCCGGATGCTTGACCGCCGCTGAGGCCAGGGCTACTCTCGGCGCACTGCTCGGACGGGCCGTGGAGGAACGCATGATCTACCGCCAGTTCCACACGAAAAGTCCCGATGCCGTGGGCTGGGCCGTCGTGCTCCTCACCACGATCGTGCTCACGCTCGGAGTCGCCCAGGACGTCACGAGTCAGGCGACGCCCCAAGGTGAGGCTACGTTCGCCTGGGCCGTCACGATCGCACCGATCTGGTTCGATCCCTCGACCGCCCCGCCGCAGATCACGCCGTTCGGGATCCTCTATGCGATCCACGATGCGCTGGTCCGTCCGATGCCCGGACAGAAGATGGGTAACAGCCTGGCCGAGTCGTGGACGGAGAGCGCGGACGGCCTCACGTACGAGTTCAAGCTGCGCCGCGGGCTCAAGTTCCACAACGGTGACGCCGTCACCGCCGAGGACGTGAAGTTCAGCTTCGAGCGATACAAGGGCGCCGGCGCCAGGGAGCTCGGCACGCGTGTCCGCCAGGTGGAGGTCGTCGATCCGCTCACGGTGCGATTCATCCTGAAAGAGCCCTGGCCCGATTTCATGACCTTTTACGGGACCACGGCCACGGCCGCAGGGATCGTCGTGCCGAAGAAATATGTCACGCAGATGGGCGACGACGGATTCCGGCGGCACCCGATCGGCGCTGGCCCCTACACGTTCGTCAGCCACACGCCCGGGGTGGAGGTCGTGCTGGAAGCGAACCCCGGATACTGGCGGCGAGTGCCCGCCGTCAAGCGGCTCGTCATGAAGAGCGTTCCCGAAGGCACCACGCGCGCGGCGATGCTCAAGAAGGGCGAGGTCGATATGGCCTTCCTCCTCGAGGGCCCGGACGCCGAGAACGTCTCACGGGATTCGCGCTTCGCGCTCGTGGCCACGCGGCACGCCTCCGCCATGTGGATCGAGTTCGCCGACCAGTGGGACCCAAAGTCGCCGTGGCATGACCGGCGCCTGCGGCTGGCCGTCAACCATGCGCTCGATCGCCGGGCGATCAGCGAGACCGTGTGTCTCGGCCGCTGTCCGACGCTCGGAGTCATTGTGCCGGCCGTCATGGACTACGCCCTGCACGTCGAGCCGCCCCGCTACGACCCTCAGAAGGCGAAGCAGTTGCTCGCCGAGGCCGGGTATCCGAAGGGGTTCGACGCGGGGGAGTTCACACCAATTCCCGGACTCCGGAATGCCGGGGAGGCCGCGGCGAACTATCTGAACGCCGTCGGCATCCGGGTGAGGATGCGCGCCATGGAGCAGGCGGCTTTCTATGCCACCTGGCAAGAGAAGAAACTCCGCGGAATCTTTATGCCTGCAGCCGGAAACTCGGGCAACGCGGCCAGCCGCATCGAAGCGTTCGTCTACTCCAAGGGCAGCTTCTCCTATGGCGGGTATCCGGACATTGACGAACTGTTCCAGCAACAGGCGCGAGAGCGGGATCCTGCCAGGCGCGAAGCCCTCCTTCATCGCATCCAGCAACTCACGATCGACCGCGTGATGTTCGCGCCGATCTGGAGCACTCGCGTCCTGGTCGGCATCGGGCCGCGGGTTGCCGAGCACACGATCAACCTGGTGCCGATGTCGATCTGGCCGTCCTATGAGGACATGCGCCTCAAGGGCCAGTAGGGCCTCGAGCCCTCGGGCCACGCGCCTTGCCCGAGCGTCCCCGGTTGGCGCGCCGTCTTAGCGCTGCGCTTCACTTGCCCTTGAGCTTCAGGTCTTCGTACGGCGCGGAGTAGGCGTGCATGGGAATCAGGCCGAGCCCGGACTCGGCGACGCGCGGTCCGACGCCGTTGAGCCACCCGAGCTCCCAGATCGGCGCATACATGACTTTGTCGTGGATGAGCTGCTGGATCTTCACGAGGATCGCCTCGCGCTTCTTCTTGTCCAGCTCGGCCGCCTGCTCGGAGAAGAGCCCGTCGATGTCGGGATAACCGCCGTAGGCATAGATGCCGTTCGAGTGCACGAACGCCTCCATGCGGGTGGCGGCGTTGCCGAACGCGGCGGAGCCGCTGTACACCACGCCGCGGAGCTTCTTCTCGCGGTACTGAGCGAAGAAGGATGCGCGCTCGAGCGGGCGGAGCTGCACGTTGATCCCCACCTTCGTCCAGTAGTTGGCGATCGCCTCGGCAACACTGGTGTAGGCGGCGTCCGAGAAGAACTCGCCCCCCTCGAAGCCGTTCGGGTATCCCGCCTCCGCCAGGAGCTGCTTGGCTTTCGCCGGATCGAAGGGATGTGGCTCGACCTTCCAGGCGAACTCGAACTCCTGGGGAATCATGCTGCCGGTCAGCCTCGACTTGCCGAGCGTCTCGGCCTGGTTGATCGCCTTGCGATCGAACGCGAGGTTGGCCGCCAGACGCACACGGCGATCCGCCCACGGTGACTTGGGGTTCCACTGCTCGGTGAAGACGACCCACTGGCTCGCCGGAGGAACGATCGCCGCCAGCTTGAGCCCGGGCGTGCGCTGTACCTCCTCGCCGAGCTCACCCCGGGTCGAATAGACGACGTCGGCCTCGCCGCGCTTGAGCATGGCCAGCCGCGTGGTGTCGTCCGTGACGACCTTGAAGACGAGACGCTTCACGTTCGGCACCTTGCGCCAGTACTGCTCGAAGGCCTCCATGACCAGCTCGACGCCCGGGTTGAACGACACGAACTTGTAGGGCCCGGCGCCCACGGGCGCCTTCTTGAATCCCTCGTCGCCGACCTTCTCGACGTACTTCTTCGGCACGATCCACCCGGCGCCGGTCGTGTTCGTGTAGAAGGTGATGAAGTCCGGCCAGGGCTCCTTGAGCCGGCA
>QHRT01000116.1:10151-15476 GCA_003220195.1 Candidatus Rokuibacteriota bacterium
ACGGCGGCGATCCGATCCTTGAACACCTTGGCGGAGGCGCCACGATAGCGCTCGACCGAGAACTTCACGTCCTCGGCAGTGACGGGATCACCGTTGTGGAACTTCACCCCCTTGCGCAGGACGAACTCGAACGTGCGCCCGTCCTTCGACTCCGACCACGACTCGGCGAGGCTCGGCGCGTAGGGATTGCCCGGCATCGGCTTCAGGACGGCGTCGTGGAGCGCGGGAGCTATTGTCAAGTGTTGTGGATTGAGCGAGATCAAGCGGCGACCTTCTTCCGCTTCTTCTGCGGCTCGATCTGCACTCCATCCTCGAAACGCACGCCGGCGCGCACGAGTGGGACGAGCTCGGCGGCGTCGATGCGACGCCAGTGCCCTTCGGCGACTTGCAGGAGCTTGAACGCCATGACGAGACCGGCGGTGCGTGAGCCGGCGCCTTTCGTCACGCCTTCACGGAGCCGGACCGTGGCAAACGTGGACTCGATCGGATTCGTCGTGCGCAGGTGTTTCCAGTGGTCGGCCGGATAGTCGAAGTACGCGAGCAGCCGGTCCTGGTCCACGGTCAGCGACGCGACCGCCTTCGGATACTTGGCGCCGTAGGCCTGCGTGAAGCGCGTGATCTCGGCCTCGGCGGCGCTCCGGGTCTCCGCGTACATGATTTCGTGCAGCGCCTGCTTGGCCCGCGGTTGCAGACTCCGCGGGAGCTTGTCCAACACGTTGGCGATCCGGTGCACCCAACAGCGTTGCTCGGCCGTCTCGGGCCACACGTCGCGCACGGCGGCCCAGAACCCCAGCGCCCCGTCGCCGATCGCCAGCACGGGGGCCCGCAGCCCGCGCCTCTTGAGATCCCGCAGCAGCGTGCGCCAGCTCTCTGCGCTCTCGCGATACCCGTCCTCGAGGGCGACGACTTCCTTGGTCCCATCGGGGCGCACGCCAATCACGACCAGCGTGCAGAGCCGCTCCTCCTCCAAGCGGATGGTGAAGTGCACGCCGTCCGCCCAGAGATAGATGTAGTCGCGCGCGGCCAAGTCCTGGCGCCGGAAAGCCTCGTACTCCGCGGTCCAGCTCTTCGTGAGGCGGAGAATCGCGCTCGACGACAGGCCGGCAGCGTCGGGGCCGAGGAGCGCGGGCAACGCCTCGCGAAAGTCCCCCGACGACAACCCGTGCAAGTACAGGAGTGGCAGGACGCTCTCCAGCCGCGGCGACCGCCGCACGTACGCCGGCAGGATCGCGCTCGTGAACTTCTGGCGCACGCCGGCGACGACCCGCTGGTCGTTCACCCGGGGCGCGGCGATCGTCACGGGCCCGACCCCCGTGGTCACCGGGCGGGGGCGCGCCGTGCCATTGCGTACGACCAGCGCGTGCCCCGCGCCGTCACGCTCGGCGCGGAAGCGCGTCACGTACTCCGCGACCTCCAGCTGCAATGCGGTCGCGATCATCCGCTGCGCCCCGGCGCGCGCCAAGTCATCCAGGGTCGCGCGCACCGTCGGTGCCTCATCCGCCGCTGCTTCCGACTTCGTAGTGATAACCTTCAACATAGGTGGCGTACCTTTCCCCCGGGTGACACCGGGGTCTTGGGGTTTGACTGCTCAACTTCCCCAGAAGGGTACGTCGCCTGTCTCTCTCATCCACAACTTTCAACGATAGCTCAGAGCGTTCCCGCCGACGGCGCTGAGGGGTTGAGGGTCCGGAGTCTCACCACCCCGGACCCTCTGGCGGAATCACACTTCATGGGAGCGCGCGATTCGCCGCTCCCTTCTTCGCACACCGCCCCGCGGCTGTCCAGCCCCCGCGACCTGAGCGCGGGAGCGTGTGGATTCGCTGCGATTGATTCTCTGTGCCCGCCCCGAGTGTCGTGCGGTCTTCTACCTGTGCTCCGGGTGCGACCGTGGGCAGCGGTACTGTTCGCGCCCCTGCGCCGAGCACGCTCGGCGCGCCACGCTCCAGGATGCCGGCCGGCGGTATCAACGCGGCCGTCCTGGGCGGTTCCACCACGCCGCCCGGCAAGCCCGGTATCGGGCCCGCCGAAAAAAAGTGATGGCATGAAAGCGCCCTCGTCTTCCCGCGCGGGGTTACCGTGGCGCGCGAGAAACGATGCCAGCGGCGAATGTCGCCGAGGGGAGGGACGAGCATGGAATACATCGCCTTCGATGCGCACAAGCGCTACACCCTTGCATCGGTGAGCCGAGCTGATGGCCGGCTGGTACGGGAGGAGAGGATCCCACATGAGCGCGGAGCGCTCAGTCAGTTCCTGGCGCGGTGCGAGGGCGGGTCGCCAGTGGCGGTTGAGACCACCGGCAACTGGTACTGGATCGTCGACGAAATCGAGGCGGCCGGGTTCCTGCCCAAGCTCGTGCATGCGCGTAAGGCCAAGCTGATGCTCGGGGCCATCAACAAGACCGACAAACTCGATGCGCGGGGACTGAACCGGCTGCAACAGAGCGGCACCCTGCCCACCGTATGGATCCCGCCCGCCGAGCTCCGCGACCGCCGCGACCTGCCGCGGACCCGGATGGTACTCGTTCGCCAGCGGGTCCAGCTGAAAAATCGCATTCACGCCACTCTCGCAAAGTACGCACTCACGCCGGAGGCCACCGACCTCTTCGGCAGCCAGGGCCGACGCTGGCTCAAGGCACACGTGCAATCTCTTCCGACCCACACCGCCTTCGCGGTCGGTCACATGCTCGAGCAGGTCGACGGGCTTCGAGAGCAGGTCCGGCAGTTCGAGCAGCGCATGCGGACGGTGTTTCAACCGACGCCGGAGATCGGCTTGCTCATGACGCTGCCCGGCGTCGCGTTCACGCTCTCCGTGGTGATCGCGCTCGAAGTGGGGGATGTCACCCGCTTCGCCGGGCCTGAGAAGCTCGCGGCCTACGCCGGCACCACCCCGCGGGTGCACTCCAGCGGGGGCAAGACACGGTACGGACCCCTTCGCCCGGACGTCAATCGCTATCTCAAGTGGGCCTTCGTGGAAGCGGCGAACGCGATCTGCCGGATCCGGACGCGCCACCCGCAGCGACATGCGAGTTGCCTCTACGAGCGTATCGCCCGACGGAAGGGGCACCAGAAGGCGATCGGCGCCGTCGCTCGCCACCTCGCGGAGGCCACTTACTGGATGCTCGCGCGACAACAGCCCTACCGCGAGCCACGGGGCGAGCACCGAACGGTGTCGTCGACGGAGGCGTAAGCGCGGGATGCGTCTGAGCCCGCCGAGGCTCTCGCAAAAGTGATTGCGACACGCACTCCGGAACTCCCTCATGCCCACAACCAGGGCGAAGAGATGACTCCGACGAGACCGGCCCTCACCCACCTCGGCTGTCCGACGCCACCTATCGGTCTGATTCAGGGGGATGGTGAGATAGCGCCCCCCCACATGAACTCGCCTCCTGGAGCCGCCTACGGCCTCGCCCGACAAGGGCGCGCGGGGCTGACGCCCCGTCGTGTCGTTCGAGGATCGGTGAGTGTGAGATGACTTGACCGGCGCAGCGCTTTCAGAGATGACGCATCAGACTCCCCAAGCGCCCGTCGTGTCGGGCACCGTAGCGGCCGCACCACTGCCGTCGGTGACCGCGATCACCGGCATCGACGAGCCCGCTGGCGAGGAGGCGACTGATGCAGACACTCTGGATGGGCGTACGACCAGGGCCGGGGCTCACGCGCGTGCTCGTGCAGGACGGACCGGTGCCGATCCTCAAAGCCCGGCTGCCCGAAGCACCCCAGCACCCGCGCGCGCTGGAGACGCTCGCCGAGGGCATCGCCCTCTGGTACGGCCGACCCCTGTACGGTGCGCTCGGTGTGGCCGCCGAGGACGCGCTGTGCGTCTCACCACGCTGGCACGCCACGGTCGACAGCCTGACGCGCACGCCGCTCGTGACCATCGACCTCGTGATCGGTCCGCCCCGCCCGCCGCGCGCCGGCGCCGGCCTCGCCGGCCTCGGCGATTTCGCTGACGTCCGCCAGTTGCCGCTCTGGGAGCCCCAGCCATGATCCCGCCGGAGTTGCACGCACAGATCCGCCGGCTCTTCTACGCCGAGCACTGGCGCCTCAACACGATCGCCACCCAGCTCGGCGTGCATCACGACACCGTCCGCCGCGCCGTCGAGAGCGAGCGCTTCGTCCGGCACGGCGCACAGATTCGCCCGAGCGCGCTCGATCCGTACAAGGCGTTCATCACGGCGACGCTCGAGCAGTACCCGCGCCTGCGCGCCACGCGGCTGTGGGCCATGGTGCGCGACCGGGGCTATCCCGGCTCGGCCATCCAGGTCCAGCGCTACGTCCGCGCGGTGCGCCCCGCCGCGCGGGCCGAGGCGTACCTGCGGCTCGAGACGCTCGCTGGCGAGCAGGCGCAGGTCGACTGGGGCAACTTCGGGCCGATCCGCGTGGGCTCCACCACGCGGGTGCTCTCCTGTTTCGCGCTCGTCCTGTCCTGGTCGCGCGGCGGCTACGCGCGCTTCGCCCTCGACCAGACGCTCGAGAGTTTTCTGCGCGGCCACGTCGAGGCGTTCACCGCGCTCGCCGGCGTGCCCCGCACGATCCTCTACGACAATCTGAAGAGCGTCGTCCTCGAGCGGGTCGGCGATCACATCCGCTTTCATCCGCGCCTGCTCGAGCTCGCCGGCCATTACCACTACGCGCCCCAGCCGTGTGCCGTAGCGCGCGGGAATGAAAAAGGCCGGATCGAGCGCTTCCTGGGCTTCCTGCGCCACTCGTTCTTCGCCGCCCGCTCGTTCCGCTCTGTCGACGACCTCAACGCGCAAGTCGCGCGCTGGATCGCCGACGTCGCCCACGCGCGCCCGGTGCCCGACCGTCGCGAGCAGCGCGTGGCCGAGGCCCTCGCCGACGAGCAGCCGCGCTTGTTGCCACTGCCCGAGCATCCGTTCCGCTGCGATCTCCTGCGCGCCGTCAGCTCCGGCAAGACGCCGTACGTCCGCTTCGACGGTAACGACTACTCGATCCCGCACACGCTGGTGCGGCGCCCCCTCACCCTCGTCGCGTCCGAACACGCCGTCCGGATCCTCGACGGCACCACCGAAGTCGCCCGCCACCCCCGCAGCTACGATCGCCAGCAGCGCATCGAAGACGACGCGCATCTCGCCGCCCTCACGGCCGTGAAGCGTCGCGCTCACGATCTGCGTGGGCGCGATCGCCTCCGGCACGCCTGCCCGCACGCCGAGGCCTTCGTCGAGGCCCTCGCCGTGCGCGGTCACCCCCTCGCCAGCGAAACCACGCGCTTGCTGCGCCTGCTCGATCAGGTCGGCGCGGTCACGCTGGATGCAGCCCTGGCGGAGACGCTGGCCCGCGGCGCGCTCAGCGCCGCCTCCGTCGC
>QHRT01000561.1 GCA_003220195.1 Candidatus Rokuibacteriota bacterium
AGATCAGCCGCAGCAGCGCGACCTCGATCAGTCCGCCGAGCATCGCCACGCCGAGCGGCGCCAGCAGGAGCGCGACCCAGAACGACCACGGCCGGTCCGGTAAGAATTCCACGAGCGTGACCATGAGATAGGCGCCGACCATGTAGAGGCTGCCGTGCGCGAGGTTCACGATGCGGGTGACGCCGAAGATCAGGGACATCCCCACCGACACGAGGAACAGGAACATCCCGACGCTGAGCCCGCTCAGCACCTGCACGGTGATGAGCGGGCCGTTGGTGATCCAGGGGAAGAGCTCGGTGATGCCGATCCCTACTTCTTCTTCTCGGCCGCCAGCGCGCGGAGCTTCGCGACCTCGTCGCAGCTCTTCACGAGCTCACGGCCGTGGTGCTCCTCGATGTCGGCCAGGACCGGCTTTCCTTGCGCGTTCATCTTCACGACACCGACCCACTGCGGCGGAATCGCCTGCTGGTCGCAGCCGCGCATCACCACCTTGCCCCACGGGAACTCCATCTCGAAGCCTTCGCCGAGCGCGGCGATCACCTTGTCGGTGTCCGTGCTCTTCGCCCTTTTGATGGCCTCGGCGATGATGTACGCGCTCGCGTATCCCCACGAGGCGCCGAGCGTCGGCTCCTTCTTCGCCCGGGCCTCGTACTTCTTCACCCACTCGAGGAGCTTCGGGTGGCGCTGCTGCATGCCGTCGTCGTACCAGGCGAATCCCGGCGTCAGGGCGCCGACCGGCGCTTCCTTGCCGAGCGGATCCAGCTCGTCGGGATTGCCGACGGACGCGCTGACGTAATGCACCTTTTCGAACAGTCCGAAGGGCCGGGCCTGCTTCACGAACGCGATCTCCTGCGCGCCCCACACCGAGGAGAGGAACGCGTCCGCGCCGGACTGCAACAACGCCGTGATGTACGAGCTGTGGTCCGTCTCACCGAGCTTGGGCCAGTTCTGCTGGACCACCTGCACGTCCGGCTTCAGCTGCTTCAGGTAGGCGATGAACTCGTCCCACACGTTGTGGCCGTACTCGTAGTCCGGTGAGATGTGCGCCCACTTCTTGTACGGCAGCGTCGACGCTTTCTTCGCGAGCGTGCGCACGTACTGGTTCACGTTGTTCGTCGTGTGCGCGACGTACTTGTGGCCGTCGTCCCACGTGAGCCGCGAGGTCTGGCAGTGGGTGGCGAAGTAGAGCGTCTTCGCCTCCTTCGCGTACGCCGAGAGCGCGAGCCCGACACCGCTCGAGATGCAGCCGGCGAGGAAGTCGACCTTCTCCTGGCCCACCAGCTCGCGCGCGGCCTTGACCGCCTCGTCCGGCTTCAGCTTGTCGTCGCGGAAGACGAATTCGAGCGGACGCCCGAGCACGCCGCCGGCATCGTTGATCTCCTTCACGGCCATCGCCAGACCTTCCTTGTACGGGAAGGTGTAGACGGTGGCGAGGCCGCTGTACGAGTTGATCTCGCCGATCCGGATGGGCTTGCCTTGCGCGACCGCGGGGCCGACGGCGGCGACCAGAACCAGCACGATGGTCAACGCGACGTTCGTGATTGCTCGCATGGGGGCTGGCCTCCTCAGGCACGAACGCCCTCGACGACCGCAGGGGGCGGCCGCGAGGGCGATGAAGACTCGGGTCCGCTTCCGATCCAGCAGCATGACGCCTCCGGCGGGAAACCGGACGGTTCCA
This sequence comes from Candidatus Rokuibacteriota bacterium, assembly GCA_003220195.1. Classification (GTDB taxonomy): domain Bacteria; phylum Methylomirabilota; class Methylomirabilia; order Rokubacteriales; family CSP1-6; genus AR8. The sequence goes on from QHRT01000561.1 coordinate 1,679, forward strand.
GGGTGCCGTGAGTGTGCTGAGCGACTCCGGCGTTGTCAACCCTCCAGCGGTGCCGCGGTCGAACGCCGATCTTCAGTCAACCTGCGACGTCACGATCGATCCGATGACGATCAAGAGCACACGATGCACGTTCCCGACGTTCCGCATCGTGCGCTCAGTGCCCACCCCGGCTGGTCGGGCCGGCCGTATGGAAGACCTCGGGATCCCTTCCGAATCGATGAGGCGGAAGCCGCGGTCGCTCGGATCCTGGAGCGCGCCTCAGCGCAGTAAACGAAACGCTCCGCACGATCAACCGATCAACGGCGGGTCACCGTACGCCCGGGCGACGCCATCCGCGATCGAATGCACCGCGGTCGAGTGCAGGAGCGCGTCGCGCCGGCGCCACGCGAACTGCGCCATGTCGTTGGCGATCCGCCGCGCCAGTCCTGCGTCGTCATCGGTACACATTGACGTACGCGTCCGGCGCGCGCGCCTCCCAGGTCAGCGCGCGCTGCACCAGGTCCATCCACGGCGAGGCGCCCGTCCACTGGACCACGGTCGCGATCACCCACGTCTGCCCGGATCGCGTGACCGTTCGCAGCACCGTGCCCGTGATTCGCACGGGTTCGCCCGCGGATTCGTCGCTCCGGCCGCCGACGTCCAGGTCGAGGACCGACCATCAAAGTCCGCACGCGCATCATTTCGCATCTCCGGAGGCCCGGGTATTTCATGGACCAGCGCGCGCGTCCACGCGGAGGAACTCGATGGGCGACAAGACCCGGCGATGTCCCGCGACACTCACCCGCCTCGCTACGTCTCGGCGTCGCCGGCAATCTCGGACAACTCCTCCTCATACGTCGTGAAGCGAATCGAATCCGGGGGATCGACGAGGAATGGAGCCAGAATTTCCCGCTCCCAGATCTTCCAGTTGTCCGGATACTCCCGCTCCGGTCGAG
>QHRT01000117.1 GCA_003220195.1 Candidatus Rokuibacteriota bacterium
GCCTTGTGCAGCATGCGAACGTGTTCGGCGATGACCGCGATGTCATCGGGGATCGTGATGATGCGCTCGACGTCGACGCCGAGCGTGCGGAGCTCCCGGCAGAGATAGGGAGAGTTGGTGTCGACCACCTTTCCCGAGAGGATCTCGTTGCCGATCACGAGGATGCCGGCGGTGGGCATGGGGCGAGTATACGGGACAGCGGCTCGTGCCTACCCCGGTTTTGCGGCGCGTTGGGCACCGCCCTACGCTGCCCGGCGATGGACGTCCAGGTCCGCTTTCCGGCGCAGGCGCGCAGCGTGTGCGTGCCGGCGGGTACGCTGCTGATCGACGCAGTGCGCGCCGCGAACCTGCCGATCGCGAGCGCGTGCCGCAGCGACGGGCTGTGCGGGCGCTGCGGCGTCGCGGTCCTCGCTGGAGGCGCCGGCCTCGACGCGGAAACGCCCGAAGAGACGCGCACCAAGCAGCGCAACCGGATCGATCCGCACCTGCGGCTCGCGTGTCGGATCTCGGTGCGCACCGATCTCGCCGTCGCGGCGCCCTACTGGTGAGCCGCGCGATTCTGCTCGTCGATCACGGTAGCCAGCTCCCCGACGCCAACCACCTGCTCGATCGGATCGCCGACGCGGTTCGCGCGCGGCTCGCCGGCGCGATCGTCGAGGTGGCGCACATGGAGCTCGCCGAGCCGTCGCTCGCGGCGGCGCTCGAGCGCTGCGCCGCGCGCGGGGCGAGCGAGGTGGTGGTGTGCCCCTACTTCCTCTCGCCCGGCCGCCACACGAGCCGCGACATCCCGCAGCTCGTCGCGCAGGCGCGCACGGCCCATCCCGCGCTGACCGTGCGCGTGGCTGCGCCGCTGGGGTTCGACGAGCGCCTCGTCGACGTGCTGCTCGCGCGCGCCGACGCCGCGGTCTGATCCGAGGTGACCCGCGCCGGCTTGGCGATGTCGGCGTTCTGGTTCTGCAGCCTCGGCGCGCTGGGCATCTTCTTCCCGTTCTTCAGCCTGTACCTGCGCGAGAATATCGGTCTCGCGGGCTGGCAGGTGGGAACGCTGCTCGCGGTGGGGCCGATCATCGCGATCGTGGCGCAGCCGGCCTGGGGCGTGTTCGCGGATCGCACCGGATCGCGCGCGCGCGTGCTCGCCGTGCTCGCTTTCGGAGCGGCCGCCGGTTATGCGTCGCTCGCACTCGGCACCGGCTTCGCCTCGCTGCTCGCGCTCACGTCGTTCCTGTGCTGCTTCGCCAGCCCCCTCGTGCCGACCGCGGTGGCCGTCACGTTCGCGCTCGCGCCGAACGTCACCGCGCACGCGTTCGGGCGCTACCGCGCGTGGGGCACGGTCGGCTACGGCGCCCTCGTGCTCGGCTTTCCGTTCCTGCTCGATCGGCTCGATGCCGCGCGCGGCGTGACGGCCGTCGCGGGCGGGCCCTCCGAGCCCTCGCTCCGGGCGATGTTCCCGGTCATCGCGGCGGTGACGCTCGCGGCCGGGGTGATCGCGCTCGCACTGCCGCGCTCGAGCGCGCTCGAGCCGCGCTCCGCGCGCGGCGGCTGGCGGCGTCTGCTCGCTCACCCGCCCTACGTCCGACTGTTAGGCGTTGCGTCCCTCGGCTACGTGGCGCTCCAGGGCCCGATGGGGATGTTCGCGATCTTCGTGCGCGCGCACGGAGGCAGCCTCGACACGGTGAGCCACCTCTGGCTGCTGATGTTGTCGCTCGAGCTGCCGCTGATCGCACTGTCGGGCGCGAGCCTCCAGCGCGTGGGAGCGCGCGGACTGCTCGCGGCGGGCCTCGTCGCGGGCGGCGTGCGCTGGCTGATCTGCGGGTTCGCACCGGATTCGCGCTGGATGATGCCGGCGCAGGTACTGCACGGGGTGGTGGTGGCGGGGCTCGTGATCGGCAGCCCGCTCTACGTCGAGGCCGTCGTCCCCGAGCAGCTGCGCGCGACGGGCCAGAACCTGCTCGCGATGATCGGACTCTCCGCGGGCGGCCTGCTCTCGAACCTCGGCGCCGGCCTCCTGCTCGACGCCGCGGGTCCGGACGCGCCCTATCGCGCAGGCGGGATCGCCGCGCTGGTCGTGGCCGCCCTCTTGCCGTGGTGGCTACCCGCGCCGCACCGCGCCGTCGATTGATTCCGCGTCGAGCTCGTAGAGATAGGCGACCGCGATCACGAGTGCGTGGTTCACGCGCCCCGCGCGCACCTCCTCGCGCAGCGCCGCGAACGGCAGCAGCTCGACGTGGGTCTCCTCGGTGCTCTCGTTGCGCACCTCGCGCACGCGCGTGGCGCCGCGCGCGAGAAAGCCGTGCAGGCGATTGCTGAACAGCGCGGGATTGGGATTCACCGCACCGAGCGGAACGATCTCGGCGGCCGCATAACCCGTCTCTTCGAGCAGCTCGCGCGCCGCCGCTTCGGCGGGCGTCTCGCCCGGGTCGACCAGGCCGCCCGGGGTCTCGAGCGTGACGTGCCCGGCGCCGTGGCGGTACTGGCGCACCATCACCACGCAGCCGTCGGGTGTGATCGCCACGACGTTCACCCAGTCGGACGAATCGATCGCGAAGAAATCGTGTTCGTCACCCGTGCGCGGCGAGCGCGCGCGGATGCGCCGCACCGAGAACACGCGGCAATCCTGGATCGCCTCGTCCTCGAGCGTGGTCCACGGCCGCGGTCCCGTCATGCGCGTCTCCGTCAGGCCGCGGCGCGCCGCAGCACGTAGAACACCTGGCCCGACGCGAGCCGCGACAGCGGAAGACCCGCGGCGACCGAGAAGCCGGCCTCGCGGGCGATCCGCTCCAGATCGGCGCGCGCGAACGCGTGCTTGCTGCGCTTCCCGCTCCATCGCCGCGAGATCTCGCGCAGGCGGTTCTTGAGCGAGTTGCGGTCGAAGATCGTGACGATCACCCAGCCCGCGGCGATCCGCATGATCTCGCGCAGGTAGTCCGCGCGGCGCGCGTCCGACTCGATGTGGTGCGACAGGCGCGCCGAGAACACGACGTCGAACGCGCGGTCCGCGAACGGCAGATCGAACGCGCTGCCGACGAAGCACGGCTTGCCGTGCATGCGGCGGAATACGCGCAGCATCGCGGGCGAGTAGTCGCACGACACGAGCCGCGACGAAACGGGCAGCAAGAGCGGCGTGATGCGGCCCGCGCCGCACGGCACGTCGAGCACGGTCGCGGAGCGGGCGCCCGTGATCGCGAGCGCCCGGCGGATCGCGCGCCGCTCGAAATGGCTCGAGACCCGCTTGTGCAGCTCGCGATCGTATTTAGTGGCATAGCTCTCGGCGCGCTCCTCGTGCCGGCGCGCACCCGCGTACATCTCGAGCTGTCGATCGGAGAGCGGCACGTCAGCGCGTTTCCGGATAGCGGTGACCGGTCACCCATTCCCCGACCCGGCTATGGCGGAAGCTCCGCTTCGCGCGCTTCACGGCAGCCGAGAGCGGAGTGCGGTGGCCCGCGCGGGCGGCCGCGCGAGCGACGCGGTCTGGGCTCACACGCTCGACGTCCGCGGCGCCGAGCTCCCCCGCGGCGGCGCGATAGCGCGCGAGGAATCGACTCCACGCGCCGTCGTCGAGGAATTTGCGCAGCTCGAGCGACAGGATCGCCAGGTCGCGGACGCAGTGGCGCATGCCGAGCCGCGCGACCGCGCGCGCGTATGGGAGATCGATCAGCGCGATCCGGCCGGTGGCCGGCTGGAGCAGCACGTTCTTTCCCCGGAGTGTCGCCGCGAACACGCGCTGGGCGTGCAGCCGCGCGACCAGGTGCGGGAGCTGCTCGAGCACGTGCGCAATCGCATCGGCGCGTTCGCGCGCGCCGAGCGCCTTGATCCGGCGCAGGTCGAAGCTGTGCTCGAGCTCCGCGGTCACGAGCCACGACCGCGAGACGAATCCGAAGCGCCGCTCCTCCATCCAAGCGAGCGCGCGTACCGCGTGCTCCGGCAGCGCCGCGCCGACCAGGTCGAGTGCGCGCGCCTCGCGCTCGGCGCGGCTGCGCCGCGCGAACGTCAGCAGCCGGAACGCGGCCGGATCGCTGTACCGCTTCACGACGACGGGCCCCGCCGAGAGGAGCAGCCGCGCGACGCTCGAACGGCGCGCCTCGCCGAGCTTGGGCAGCGCCCGCCACGCAGCTTCGTCGCGCGCGCAGCGCGCGAGCGCGTCGGCGTCGGCGCCGCACAGCGTCTCGCGGGCGCGGATCTCGACCATTCCCGTCAGTCTCCGTTCTAGAGCGGCGTGTCGAGCACGATCACGACGCCTTTCGCGCCGGGCTGGACCGGACCTCCCTGCGCGGTGCCCATCACGTCGCCGGGCGATCGGCTCGTGGCGTTGCCGTCGCTGTCGATGCGCGCGGAGAGCTCGATCGGACCGGCGAACGGCATCGCCTGGATCATGCGGTCTTCGGGTCCGATCGAGAACTCGTGGGGAAAATGCGGCTCGGGGACGCGCTTGACCGCGAGCGGAGGTCCGCCGCCGCGCCGCGCGATGATGAACAGCACCGCGTTTGCGGGGGTGCGCCCCTCGAACTCGGGCGCGAGCACGACGGTGCCGGTGACGGGCTCGTCGGAGCTCCCCGCCGCGACCTCGCTCGGCGCCGGCGGAGCGCCGCGCCGCTCGCCCGGCGGCGGCGGCAGCGCGGGCTCCGCGGGCTCCGCGCTCTCGGCGCCTTCGGGGAAGATCTTCGAGAGATCCGGCTCGCGCGGCTTCTCGTTCGGGTCGAACGGCTCGATCTTCCGATCGCACGCGGCGACCGCGAGCACCAAACAGACCATGGCGAGGCGGCGGCGCACGCGCGCGACGGTAGCGAACCGCCGTTTGCGGTACGTTGCAGGGTCGCAGCATGAGCACCCCCCCGCGACGCGATCCGTCCTACGCGCTGCCCCAAGGCGGTGCAAACCCGTCGAGCCGCCGCCAGGGCACGACTCCCGGCAGCTTCGCGAACCCGCCCGAGTTGGGACGGCCGCTCGCGTTCAGCTCGCCCGACACGCCGGGCATGCCGCCGCCGTCGCCGCGCACCGCCTGGGACTTCATGCCGCCCGATTGGTCGCGGAATGCCGATGGAACCTGGCGTGCACCCGACGGCACCGTGCCGGTCACGCAGCTCGAGCACGCGCGGCTCGGCGCGATCACTCCGGAGATGGAGCGCGTCGCCCAGCGCGAGCCCCACCTCACGCCCGAGATGGTGCGCGACGAGGTGGCCGCGGGGCGCATGGTGATCCCCGCGAACAAGGTGCACCTCGCCTGCGGCCTCGACCCGATGTGCATCGGCCGCGCGAGCACGACCAAGATCAACGCGAACATGGGCGCGTCGCCGGTGTCGAGCGGCACCGACGAAGAGGTGGAGAAGCTGCGCTGGGCCGAGCGCTGGGGCGCCGACACGGTGATGGACCTCTCTACGGGCGGCGACCTCGACGCGACGCGCGAGGCGATCGTGAAGAACGCGCGCGTGCCGATCGGCACGGTGCCGATCTACTCGATGATCGTCGGCCGACGCATCGAGGACCTCGACGCTCGCGCCGTGCTCGAGGGACTCGAGCACCAGGCGCGCCAGGGCGTCGACTACTTCACGATCCACGCGGGCGTGCTGCTGCGCTACATCCCGCTCACGGCGAAGCGCGTGACCGGGATCGTCTCGCGCGGCGGGTCGATCATGGCGAAGTGGTGCCTGGCGCATCATCAAGAGAGTTTCCTGTACACGCACTTCCGCGAAATCTGCGAGATCATGGCCGCCTACGACGTCGCGTTCTCGCTCGGCGACGGGCTGCGTCCCGGCTGCACGGCCGACGCGAACGACGAGTCGCAGTTCGCCGAGCTCGACACGCTCGGTGAATTGACGAAGATCGCCTGGGAATACGACGCGCAGGTCATGATCGAGGGCCCCGGTCACGTCCCGATGCACCTGATCAAGGAGAACATGGACCGGCAGCTCGCGGTCTGCCACGAGGCGCCGTTCTACACGCTGGGGCCGCTCACGACCGACGTCGCGCCCGGCTACGACCACATCACCTCCGCGATCGGCGCGGCGATGATCGGCTGGTTCGGCACGGCCATGCTCTGTTACGTCACACCGAAGGAGCACCTCGGGCTCCCGAACCGGAAGGACGTGAAGGACGGCGTCATCGCGTACAAGATCGCCGCCCACGCCGCCGACCTCGCGAAGGGGCACCCGGGCGCGCGCGACTGGGACGACGCGCTGTCCAAGGCACGCTTCGAGTTCCGGTGGGAGGATCAGTTCAACCTCTCGCTCGATCCCGAGACGGCGCGCGAGTTCCACGACGAGACCCTGCCCGCCGACGGCGCCAAGCTCGCGCACTTCTGCTCGATGTGCGGGCCGAAGTTCTGCTCGATGAAGATCACGCAGGAAGTGCGCGAGTACGCGGCGACGCACGGTATCGCCGAGGAGACCGCGGCGGTTGTCGCGGGCCTTCGCGAGAAGGCGGAAGAGTTCAAACAGAGCGGCGGCGAGATCTACAAGCCCGTGTAGCTCTGCCTCGATCGTTCGCGTGAGGCGGCGACCCGTGTCGGCGGCTGTGGGACGGTACGGGTCGCGCCTCGGGTCCTCGGTGTGATGAGCCTTCGGCTCATCCACCTGTGGATGTCGGCGTGAACCCGTACCGTCCCACACCCACCGCCGCGGGCCGCCGGTCGTGCGCTTGCGGGCTGCCGATCATGCGCCTTCGCGCCGCCGATCATGCGCTTGCGCGCCGCCCGCCGTGCGCTTGTGCCGTCGGTCATAAGCCTGCGCGCGGCTGGGCGTCCCTTGCGAGGCGCCGATTGACGCTTGCGAGCCTGCCTACAATGGCCGTATGAGTACTTCAAGCAGTTCCACTGGCTCCAGCACCAGCGTCATCGGTCAGTCGCTTCCGCGCGTCGACGGGCTTCCCAAAGTGTCCGGACTCACCCGGTTTGCCGGGGATGTTCAGCTTCCCGGAATGCTGCATGCGCGGCTGATCGTCAGCCCGCACGCTCATGCGCGGCTGACCCGCATCGACACCGGCGCCGCGACAGCGGTGCCCGGCGTCGTCCGCGTGTTCACCGGCAAGGAGCTCCAGTTACACGGCGCCGACGGTGGTGAGCGATCGCGCGCGCCGCTCGCGATCGACGAAGCGCGCTTCAACGGGCATCCCGTGGTCGCGGTGGTCGCGGAGACCGAAGCGATCGCCGAGGACGCCGCGCAGCTCGTCGAAGTCGACTACGACGTGTTGCCCGCGGTGGTGGACCCGATCCAGGCGATGCGAGCGGATTCGCCGGTCGGCAGTCGCCAGCGTGGATCCGCTCGGAGACGTCACCGTATGGACCAGCGTGCAAGCCCTGTTCTTCGCGCGTGCGGAAGTCGCCGCCGCGCTCGGCATGCCGGAGCAGACGTCGATGGTGCATCAGGGATATCTCGAGCCGAGGGCGGCAGTCGCCAGCGTGGATCCGCTCGGAGACGTCACCGTATGGACCAGCGTGCAAGCCCTGTTCTTCGCGCGTGCGGAAGTCGCCGCCGCGCTCGGCATGCCGGAGCACCGGGTCCGCGTCGTCGCGATGCCGGTCGGCGGAGGCTTCGGTGGAAAGTTCGTGCTGCTCGAGCCGCTCGCGGCGGCGCTGGCCGTCCGGCTGCGACGTCCGGTCGCCGTCGTGATGTCGCGGACCGAAGAATTCCTGGCCACGACGCCGGCGCCACAGGCGGTCCTCGAGCTCAAAACGGGCGTGCGTCGGGACGGCACGCTCACCGCGCTCGACGCGCGCGTGATCTTCGACGGTGGGGCATCCGGCGGCGGCCCGGTCGGGATCGCGTGCTTGCTGCTGGCCGGCTACTACCGCTTCCAGAATTTCGAGGTGCGTGGCTACGACGTCCTCACGCACAAGCCCGGCGTCGGGGCCTATCGCGCGCCGGGCGCGGTGCAGGCGAGCTTCGCCATCGAGTCGCAGATGGACGAGATGGCGCGCGCGATCGGGATGGATGCGCTCGAATTCCGTCTCAAGAACGCCGTGGCCGAGGGCGATCCGATGCCGAACGGACAACGGTGGCCGAAGATCGGCTTGCGGCAATGCCTGGAGCGGCTCCGTGAGGAGCGCGGGAGACGGCGCCAGCGTGCCGCGCCGCGCGACGGCGTGCGCCACGGAACGGGGATCGCCGTCGGCGGCTGGCTCGGCGGCATCGAGCCGTCGAGCGCGGTGTGCCGGCTCAACAAGGACGGCAGCGTGAGCGTGATCGTCGGCTCGGTGGATCTGTCGGGAACGAACACCGCCTTCGCCCAGATCGCCGCCGAAGCGTTCGGCGTGCCCGTCGGAGACGTCCAGGTCGCCAACCCGGATACCGACTCCGCGCCGTACGCCGGATCGAGCGGCGGCAGCAAGATCACCTACACCGTTGGCGCCGCGGTGAAAAGGGCGGCGGAGGACGCACGTCGCCAGCTGTTCCAGATCGCGGCACGTGAGCTCGAGGCGGCCGTCGAGGACCTGGAGCTGGTCGATCGCGCGGTCCGCGTGCGCGGCATGCCCGATCGCGCGATCCCGATCCGCAAGCTCGCGACGCTCTCCATGGAATTCGGCGCGAAGTACGAGCCCGTGTTCGGCCGCGGCTCGGTGGCGACGACCGCTCGATCGCCCGCGTTCGCCGTGCATCTCGCGGACGTCGACGTCGAGACGGAGACCGGCCGCGTCCGCGTGAGCGATCACGTCGTCGTGCAGGACGTGGGACGCGCGATCAATCCCGCCGCGATCAACGGGCAGATCAGCGGCGCCGTGGCGCAGGGAATCGGCTGGGCATTGCTCGAGCGCATGGCGTACGACGCCGAGGGCCGGCTCGTGTCCGCGACGTTGATGGATTACGCGCTGCCGGGCGTGGAAGCCGTGCCGGCGGTGACGACGACGCTGGTCGAGGTGCCATCTGACCATGGGCCGTTCGGCGCCAAGGGTGTCGGGGAACCACCCGTGGTGGGCGCCGCCGCGGCCATCGCGAACGCCATCGCGGATGCGACGGGTCAGCGCTTTACCGCGCTCCCGATCGCGCCCGAGGGAATCGCCCGCGCGCTCTCGCCCGAACGCCGCTGAGCGTGGTCGAAGAGGAGTCGCTGGCACCGCTCTTGTCGGTCTTCCGCGTGTGACCTTGGCAAGGAGAGTCGTCTGCCACCACGCGGAGTGAAGAGCAAGAAGCGCTCGCGTCAGTACAAGAAGGTCCCGTCCTCGATCAAGTCGAGCCGGCGCAAGAAGGCCGCGTAGGCCGATCGGCCCGCTCAGCCCTCCACCTCCTCGGGATCGATCCCGTGCTCCGTCAGTTTCTTGCGGAGCGTGTTGCGGTTGATCCCGAGGATCTGCGCGGCGCGCAGCTGGTTGCCGCGGGTCTCACGCAGCACCGCGCGGAGCAGCGGTTTCTCGACGAGCCCGACGATGAGCTCGTAGAGGTTCGCGCTCGCGTGGTGCCGGAGCCCTCGCACGCAGTCGAGCAGCTTCTTCTCGATGATCTCCTCGAGGCTCGCGTCGACGGCGACCGACGCCGCGGCGGACACGGGGCCGATGGGCAGGTGCTCGGGCAGAATCACGGCGCTCGTCGCCATCACCATCGCGCGCAGGATCACGTTCTCCAGCTCCCGCACGTTCCCCGGCCAGTCGTAGCCGACCAGGCGATCGAGCGCGTCCGGCGCGATTCCGCGCTCGCCGAGCTCCGCCCCGTGCTTGGCGAGGAAGTGCTCGACCAGGAGCGGCACGTCGCGCCGGCGCTCCCGGAGCGGCGGGAGGTTCACCGTCACCACGTTGAGGCGGTAGTAGAGGTCTTCGCGGAAGCGGCCCTCGCGCATCAACGATTCGAGGTCGCGATTGGTCGCGGCCAGCACGCGCACGTCGATGCGGATTAGTTCCTGGCCGCCAACGCGCTCGATCGTCCGCTCCTGGAGCGCGCGGAGGAGCTTCGACTGGAGCTCGACCGGCATGTCGCCGACCTCGTCCAGGTAGAACGTGCCGCCGTGGGCGAGCTCCATCTTGCCGAGCTTGCGCTCCTTCGCGTCGGTGAACGCGCCCCTCTCGTGGCCGAACAGCTCGCTCTCCAGGAGCGTGCCCGGGATCGCGGCGCACGAGACGGCGACGAACGGTCGCCCCGCGCGCCGGCTGTAGTGATGGACCGCGCGCGCCACGAGCTCCTTGCCGGTGCCCGATTCTCCGCGCAGCAGCACCGTGACGTCGCTGCCCGCGATGCGGCCGATCGTCTTGTAGACGTCCTGCATGCGCGGGTGCCGCCCGATGAGCGCCCCGAACTCCCAGACCTCGGTGAGTCCCGTCCTGAGCCGCGCCACTTCCTGCGTGAGCCGTCGCGCGGTGAGCGCGCGCTCGGCCAGCAGCACCGCTTCGTCGAGATCGAAGGGCTTCGCCAGGTAATCGTAGGCGCCGCGCTGCATGGCCTGGATGGCGGTGTCCATGGTGCCATGCGCCGTCATGATGATGACCTGGGCGTCCGGCGCTTCTCCGCGGAGCCGCGCGAGCACCGTCAGCCCGTCCATGCCGGGCATGCGAATGTCGAGGAAGACGAGATCGAACGGCTCGGTCGTGGCCGCGCGGAGCGCGCTGTCGCCGTCCTTCACCGCGGTGACGTCGTAGCCGGCCTGCTCGAGCGCCTTCACGAGCACCCAGCGCAGTCCGTCCTCGTCGTCCGCGATCAGGATGCGCGCGCGCGTCGTCACGATCGCGCCGTGCTCCACCGCGTCACGAGCTCTTGGCGATCGGGAGGAAGCACGTCACCGCCGTGCCCCGGCCGGGCCCGGGCTCGACCTGGATCGTGCCGCGGTGCTCCTCGATGATCCGGTGGCAGATCGCGAGGCCGAGTCCAAGACCGCTCGCCTTGGTCGTGAAGAACGGATCGAAGATCCGCGCGCGCGCCGTCGCGGGGATGCCGGCGCCTTCGTCGATGACCTGGGCCTCCACCATCGTTCGCTGACCGGCGCCGAGATCCATCTTGCCGAAGAGCGGATTCAGGCTCACCCGCGTCACCAGGGTCAGCGTTCCGCTCTGCGGCATCGCCTCGAGCGCGTTCCGCACCAGATTGTGGAAGACCTGCAGCATGCGGTCCTCGTCGCCCAGGATCGGCGGGAGACTCGGGTCGTAGCGGCGCACGATCGTGATCTCTCGCGATCGCGCCTCTTCCTCCACGAGCCGCGCGACGCGCTCGAGCAGCTGGTGAAGGTTCAGCGGCACCGGCCGGATCTCGACCGGACGCGCCAGGTCCATCAGCTGCTCGATGATCCGGTTCACGCGATCCACTTCCGTGCGCAGCACGTCCGTGTAGTCGCGGAGCGGCGACGAGGCGCCGAGCTCGCGCGCCAGGAGCTGGACCGCGCCGCGGATCGCACCGAGTGGGTTCTTGATCTCGTGCGCGAGCCCGACCGCCATGCGCCCGGCCGCGGCGAGGGTCTCACCGCGCCGGACTTCCGTCTCGAGCTGACGGATTCTCGACACGTCGCGGAGGACGGCCACGGCCGCCTCGACCGTGCCGTCGCGCGCGAACAATGGCGCGGTCACCACGCTGACGGGAATCGTCCGGTTGTCCGTCGTCTCGATCGTCGATTCGGCTTCCGACCGGCTCTCGCCCGTGGCCAGTGTCTCCTCGAGACGGCGCACCACCGAGACGTCGCGCGGCAGGAGCTCCTTCAGGACGCGGCCGGACGCCCGGCGCAACGATCGGCCCGTCAGTTGTTCGGCCGCGGCGTTCCAGAACACCACGCGGCCCTCGGCATCGACCGCGATGACCGCGTCCGGAAGGCCCGCCAGGACCGCCTCGTAATTCATGACGTCAGGCCGCCAGCGCCCAGTCGGGGATGGCGTTCATCGCGAGATCGGCGCGCTCGCCGGCTTCGAGGCGGACCGTTCCCGCTGCGGCGATCATCGCGGCGTTGTCCGTGCACAACCGCGGCGGCGGCACGTGGAGGTGAAAGCCGTGCTCGATTGCCGAGGCAGCGAGCGCCGCGCGCAGCGGCCCGTTGGCGGCGACGCCACCGCTCAGTACCACGCGCTTGACGCCGGTGTGCAGCACCGCTTTCACCGTCTTCCGCACGAGCATCTTGACCACCGCGGCCTGGAACGATGCGGCCACGTCGGCGACGTCGCTCTCGCCGAGCGGGCCGCGGCGCTTCACGTGGAGCGCGACGGAGGTCTTGAGGCCGCTGAACGAGAAATCGGGCGCCTGGTCCGTCATCTGCGCGAGCGGAAACACGATGGCGCGCGGATCACCGCGCTCGGCGACGCGCTGGATGATCGGTCCGCCGGGAAATCCGAGCAGCAGCAGCTTGGCGACCTTGTCGAAGGCCTCACCGGCGGCGTCGTCACGGGTCTGGCCCAGCAGCGCATACTGTCGAGGCGCGGTGGCCTGATAGAGCGCGGTGTGGCCGCCCGACACGACCAGCGCGAGGAAAGGGTACTCGGGGGGATCGTCGGTCAGGAACGCGGCGTACACGTGACCCTCGAGGTGGTTCACGCCGACGAGCGGCAGGCGCCTCGCATACGCCATGGCCTTGGCGACCGAACATCCCACTAGCAGCGAGCCGACCAGTCCGGGGCCCTGCGTGACCGCGATTCCATCCAGATCGTGAAGCGGCACGCCGGCGTCGCCCATCGCCTTCTCGATGACGGGGACCATGACCTCGAGATGGCGTCGCGATGCGAGCTCGGGAACGACCCCACCGTAGGGCGCATGCACGGCATCCTGCGACGCGACGACGCTCGACAGGACCCGGCGCCCGTCAGCCAGCACGGCCGCCGCGGTCTCGTCGCAAGAGGTTTCGATCCCGAGAACGATCACGCGCGAAGGGGGCCGAGGCCCCCCTCCGGGGTCACTGGCGGCTTTGGGTTTGCGGTCCTTGCGACGACTGAGCGCTCGACCGTTGCTGCTGCTCCATGACGCGCATCGTCTTGATCACGTCGAGCGCCCGCTGCAACTGGACGTCCTTCTTCAGCTCCTCGAGCGGGTCCGGGTTCGGCAACGGCCGGTCCTTGCCCGCCGGCTCCTTCGGCGCTTCGACGACGATGTCCGGAGCGATTCCCTTACCGTGAATCGACCGCCCCTTGGGCGTGAAGTACTTCGCCGTGGTGAGACGGAGGCCGGAGCCGTCCGAGAGCGGGATGATCGTCTGTACCGAGCCCTTGCCGAACGTCTGCGTCCCGACGATCATCGCGCGCTGATAGTCCTGGAGCGCGCCGGCGACGATCTCGGATGCGGAGGCGCTCCCCTGGTTGACCAGGACGACCATCGGGATCTGCGTGTACGCCTTCTTCGCATGCGCCGAGAAGCGCATGTTCTGGTTGCGGATGCGCCCTTCCGTGTAGACGACGAGCTTGCCGTCCTCCACGAATTTCTCGGACACCTCGACCGCCGCGGTGAGGAGGCCACCGGGATTGTTCCGGAGATCCAGGATGAGGGCCTTCATGCCGTTCTTGGCGAACTTGTCGAGCGCGGTGTCGAGATCGTGCGGGCTCTGCTCCTGGAACTGTCGGAGCTTGATGTACATGATGCCGTCGCCCAGCTCGTGGCTGCGCACCGACTGCACGCGGATCTGCTCCCGGGTGATCTCGTAGTCCTTCGGCTCGGTCATGCCCTCGCGCACGACGGTGATCGTGACCTTGGTGCCCGGCTTACCCCGCATGCGCTTCACGGCATCCGGCAACTGCATGTCCTTCGTGCTGAGCCCGTCGATCTTGATGATGCGGTCCCCGGTCTGCAGCCCGGCACGGTACGCGGGCGTGCCCTCGATCGGCGACACGACGGTGAGGATGTCGTCCTTCAGCGTGATCTCGATGCCGAGACCGCCGAAGCTCCCGGACGTCTCGACCTGCATCTCCTTGTAGCTGTCGGGGTCAAGGAACGCGCTGTGCGGATCGAGCCCGCGCAAGGTGCCCTTGATGGCGCTATAGATCAGGTCCTTCGATGGCACCTCGTCCACGTACTGGTTCTGGACGATCGAGAGCACCTCCGTGAACAACCGGAGCTGCTCGTACGTCGCGCCGTTGCCTGCCGCCTTGCTGGCCGCCGAGCCCCCGAGCGACAACGTGAGCACGACGAGCAGCGACCCGATCACCAACGCCTTCTTCATGAGATGTCTCCGTAATCGTTCACGGTGCTAGCTCTTCTGGCGGAGCCACTCCGCCGGATCCTGCGGCTTGCCCTGGAATCGCACCTCGAAGTAGAGCCGGGCACCGGTGAGCGAGCCGGTGTCTCCGACGGTGCCGATCCGCTGTCCTTGCTTCACGTCGTCGCCCTCCTTGACGAGGATGTCCGCGACATGCGCGTACAGCGTGTAGTAGTCGTGCCCATGATCCAGGATGATCAGGTTGCCGTACCCTTTGAACCACCCGGTGTAGACCACGTGCCCCGGGTATACGGACGCGACGTCCGTGCCCTCGCCCGCCTCGATGTCGACACCGTTTCGGAATGTCCGTGTCCCGAAGCGGGGGTGCACCTGAGCCCCGAATGTCGCGACGATGCGACCATCGGTTGGCCAGGGCAACCGGCCGCGCAGGGTTCCGAACCCGGTTCGCGGTGTCTCGACGCCGCCCTTCGGCGGCGGAACCTTGGCCAGGCGCCGTTGCCGGGCCTGCAGCTCCTGGATGAACGCCTCGAGCCGTCGGGCCGACTCGCTGAGCTCGCCGACCATCCGCTCGTGGTACGCCCGCTCGTCGCGCACCTTCGCCAGGAGCACACGTCGCCGCGCGGCTTCGCGGTCTACCTCGAGCTCGCTGCGTCGCGCCTCCGCACGAAGCTGCGACAGTTCCCGCTGGCGAGCTTCCTCCCGGGCGCTCCGATCCTCGAGTGTCTCCGAAACTCCACGATACTCTTGAATGAGACGGGCGTCCAGGGTCGCCATGCGGGCCAGGTGCCGGACAGTCACCGCCCGAGCAACGGGATCGTCTCCGCTCAGGATCAACGGCAACGCTGCGCCCTGGGCATGGACTTTGTAAATTGCGCGGAGCCGTCGGGCGAGGTCCTCCTCGCGCGCCGCACGCTCTCTCCCGAGCGTCTCGATCTCGCCGCGAAGAGCCGCCAGGTCGCCGAGCTTCTGCTTGACCCGCTGGTCGAGCTGGCGCACGTCCCGCTGCTTGTCGGCGAGCCGGCGCTCGCAGTCCTCGAGCTCGGCCACCACGGAAACCTCGCGCTTGCGAGCCGCGGCCGCCTTCTCTCGCTGTTCCCGAAGCTGCTTCTGGGTATCCCGGAGCCGGCGTTGCTCCACTTGCAAGTCGTCTTTCTTCGCCGGTTGGGCAAACGCGGGCGCCGCGAGGACGACGACCGACAACAACACGAGCAGGCCGGTTCTCGTCAGAGGGGACACCTGCGTTATCGCGGGCGTCCCGCCGGCGCCATGACACCCCCGAGCGCGCCGAGCATCGCCCCCGCGCCGACGAGTGCCGCGAGCCCTACGGGCGGCAGAAACGCCACGCGTGGCAGACCGAGCACGAAACCCACGAGGGGATCGAGAAGGGGCGCGGCCAGACGATGGGCCGCCGTCAGACACAGCACCGCCATCGCCGAGCCGAAGAGGCCTTGCAGCATCCCCTGCAGCAGAAGCGGCATCCGGATCGCGATCTCCGGCGCGCCGCAGAGCCGCATGATCTCGGCCTCGTCGCGGCGCGCGTGCAGCACCAACGTCGTGGCCGTCGTGACGCTAAGGATCGCCGCGAGCCCGAGCACGCCGCCGACACCGAGACCGAGGATCACGAGCA
>QHRT01000563.1 GCA_003220195.1 Candidatus Rokuibacteriota bacterium
AACGCGTACCCGGTGCTGGGCGACGCGTTCGTGAAGAAGTGAGGACCGGATCAATCCTCCGCGAGCGACAGCGCTTGCTTCGGACAGCGCCGGACCGCCTCGGCGAGCCGCGGACGGAGCGGCTCGGGCGGCCGCTCCGTGAGGAGGTAGAGCCGGTCGTCGTCGCGCACTTCGAACACTTCCGGGACCAGGCGCATGCAGACGGCGTTGCTCTCGCAGAGGATTCGATCGACGACGACTCGCATGACGGTCCTCCGTCCCCGACAATAGTCCTTGACCCGAGTGTAGCGCTGCGGTACTCGATCTTCGCGAATCGCACGTCGCCGGTCCCGCGGAGGAGCACCATGCCGACAGTCCCGACGCCCACCACGACCCTCGGCCTCGACGAGATCAACCCCGGGAGCTTCGATTTCTGGCTGCGGGACGACCTCCACGGGGCGCTGGCGAAGCTGCGTCAGGAGCGACCGGTCGCGTGGCACGAGCCGCGGCGACCCGGGACTGGGAGACGTTCAGCTCCGCGGGCGGCATCCAGGTGATGACCGAGGTCGAGGACACCGACCGCTTCCAGATCCGGTCGATGATCGCGACCGATCCTCCGAAGCACACGCGACTGCGGTCGCTCGTGAACCGGGGATTCACGCCGCGCGCGGTGGCGAAGGCGGAGGCGTCGGTGCGCCTGCGCGCGCGCGAGATCGTGGATGCCATCGCGCCGAAGGGCGAGGTCGAGTTCGTGAGCGAAGTCTCCTCGGTGCTGCCCGTCGCGATCATCTGCGACATGGTTGGCGTGCCGGAACCGGACCGGCCGCGCATGCTGGACCTCACGAACCGCTTGCTCGGCGGCGGCGATCAGGAGTACGGCGGCAACAAGGAGTCGATCGCGCGCGCCGGCGCCGAGCTGCGCGAGTACGGGCTCTGGCTCGCGAAGAGTCGTCTCGCGGAACCCAAAGACGACATGGCCACGACGCTCGTGCACGCCGAGATCG
The DNA here is from genome assembly GCA_003220195.1 of Candidatus Rokuibacteriota bacterium. GTDB lineage: Bacteria > Methylomirabilota > Methylomirabilia > Rokubacteriales > CSP1-6 > AR8. The sequence goes on from QHRT01000563.1 coordinate 984, forward strand.
ACGGCGACGCGCTGCCGCCCGAGGATCTCGGCCCGTTCATCTTGCTCCTGATCGCGGCGGGGAACGAGACGACTCGCACCGCGATCAGCCACGGCCTGCTGACGCTGACCGAGTTTCCCGACGAGAGGCGTCGCTGGCTCGAGGACCTCGACGGTCGCGCGGTCACGGCGGCCGAGGAGATCGTGCGCTGGGCGACGCCGGTCATGCACATGCGGCGGACGGTGACGCGCGACACCGAGTTCGCGGGCGTCCGGATGCGCAAGGGCGACAAGATTGCGATGTGGTACATCGCGGCGAACCGTGACGAAAAGCAGTTCACGGATCCGTACCGGTTCGACGTCACGCGGGAGCCGAACGAGCAGGGAGCCTTCGGGACGGGTGGCGCGCACTTCTGCCTCGGGGCACACCTGGCGCGTCGCGAGCTGATCGTCATGCTCACCGAGCTCTTGCGCCGCCTGCCCGATATCCACGTGAGCGGCAAGCCCGAGAAGCTGCGCTCGAACTTCATTCACGGCATCAAGCGCATGCCGGCGTCGTTCACGCCGGTCCGCTGATCCCGGGCCTCGCTCTTCCGGGCGGCGCCGACCGCGCCCTCGAGATTCGCGGCGCCGCCAGGGTCTCTTCGCTCGAAGCGTGACGACGTATCTCGCCCGGCGCGTCCTCGCCGTCGTTCCGGTGCTCTTCGGCGTGACGCTCGCCGTCTTCAGCATGCTGTTCCTGCTCCCCGGCGATCCCGTGAAGATGATGCTGGCGGAGTTCGTCACCACGCCGGATCAGATCGCGCAGATGCGCGCGCAGCTCCACCTGGACGAGCCCGTCGTGATGCAGTACGGGCGCTTCGTGTGGAACGCGCTGCGGGGCGATCTCGGCACGTCGATCCGCAGCCGGCGGCCGGTGACGCAGGAGATCGAGGAGAACCTGGCCAGCACCGGCGCGCTCGCCGTCGCGAGCATGGCGGTGGCGATCGCGATCGGGGTGCCGCTCGGTCTCGCGGCCGCGGTGTCGCGCAACTCCTGGATCAACGTGCTGTCGATGGTGGGCGCGCTGCTGGGCGTGTCGATGCCGAGCTTCTGG
>QHRT01000562.1 GCA_003220195.1 Candidatus Rokuibacteriota bacterium
CCTCTCGTCATCGGCGACAACGTGACGATCGGACACCGCGCGGTCGTCCACGCCTGTCGGGTGATGGACCACTGTCGCATCGGGATCGCGGCGGTCGTCCTGAACGGCGCGGTCATCGAAGAGTGGGCGCAGGTTGCCGCGGGCAGCGTGGTGCCGCCGGGCAAGACGGTTCCGGGAGGCTGGCTCGTGATGGGCGTGCCCGCGAAGCCCGTCCGGAAGATGAGCCAGGACGAGCTGGACGACATGGCGCGAAACGCCGCCGACTACTTCCGGCTCTGGAACACCAACTGGCCCCGCTGACGACGCCGCGGTGACGCGGATCTACCTCGCCGGGCCGCTGTTCACCGAAGCCGAGCGACGGTTCAATTCTGCGCTGTGCGACCGGCTCACCGCGGCGGGCCACGACGTCTATCTCCCGCAGCGCGACGCTCCGGCAGCACGCGGCGCGGGCTACCCCGCACGGGTCTTTCGAGCGAACCTGGACGCGCTCGAACAGGCTCAGGCGGTGATCGCGATCTGCGATGGCGCGGCGGTCGACGACGGCACCGCGTGGGAGATCGGGTTCGCGTACGCGCGCGGCGTGCCGGTCTACGGACTGCGCACCGATCCTCGCACCGTCACGGCGGAGGAGCGCATCAATTTGACGATCGAGCAGGGCCTGACGGCGCTGGCCACCTCGGTCGAGGAGCTCCTGGCCAGACTCAATTGATGCGCTTGGCGCGGCCCGCCCACTCCTTGTCGCGCAGCACGAACTTCTGCACCTTGCCCGTCGAGGTCTTCGGCAATTCGCCGAACTCCACGGCCGCCGGCGCCTTGAAGTGCGCGATGTGCCGCTTGCAGAACTCGATGATGTCGGCCTCGGTCGCCCGGGCGCCGGTCTTCAGCGTCACGAACGCTTTCGGCCTTTCGCCCCACTTCTCGTCGGGGATCGCCACCACGGCGCACTCGAGCACAGAGGGATGGCGGGCCACGCACTGCTCCACTTCTATCGTCGAGATGTTCTCGCCGCCGGAGATGATGATGTCCTTCTTCCGGTCGCGCAGCTCGATGTAGCCGTCGGGGTGCCACACCGCGATGTCGCCCGAGTGGAACCAGCCGCCGCGGAACGCCTCCACCGTCGCGTCCGGCTGGTCGAAGTATCCCTTCATCACGTTGTTGCCGCGCATCACGACCTCGCCCAGCGTCTCGCCGTCGCGCGGCACGTCGGTCATCTCGGCGTCGACCACGCGCACGAGATCGAACAGCGCGTAGCCCTGTCCCTGGCGCGCCGCGAGCCTCGCCTGCTCGTCCGGCGGCAGCTGATCCCATTCCTGGTGCCACGCGCACACCGTGTGCGGACCGTAGGTCTCGGTGAGCCCGTAGACGTGCACGGGACGGAACCCGAGCTCCTTCAACCGCCCGAGGAGCGTCGGTGACGGCGGAGCGCCAGCCACCGTCACGGTGACCGGCTGCGCGAGCGTGTGCGCCGTCGGATGATTCACGACGCCGATCTGCACGGTCGGCGCGCCGTTGTAGTGCGTGATGCCTTCCGAGTCGATCAGCTCCCAGATCTTCTCCGGATCCACGCGCCGGAGGCAGTAGTGCGTGCCGGCGACCGACGTCACGCCCCACGTGAAGCACCAGCCGTTGCAGTGGAACATCGGCAAGGTCCAGAGATACTTCGCGTCGAACGTCATCGCGGTCTCGGTGACCTCGCCGATCGCATTGATGTACGCGCCGCGGTGCGTGTAGATCACGCCCTTCGGCCGTCCCGTCGTGCCCGAGGTGTAGTTGATGGCCAGCATCTCTTCTTCGTGTTCGAGCCAGCTCTCGACGGGCCCCGGCGCGCCGGTGGCGAGGAAGTCCTCGTACGGATCACCGGCGGAGCCCGTGTGGTCGACGCGCACGACCTTCATCGTCCCGAGGTCGAGGGGCTTCACGAGCGGCTCGAATTCATGGTCGACGAAGAGCAATCGCGAGCCGGAGTGCTTCAGGATGTAGTCGATCTCGTCCCCGCTCAGGCGGATGTTGATCGCGACCAGCACGCCGCCCGCCGCCGGAACGCCGAAATGCGCCTCCAGCATCGCGGGGATGTTCGGACAGAGAAAGGCGACGCGGTCCTGCTTCTGCATGCCCTGGAATTGCCGGTAGCTGTAGCGCCGCGCGCCGTGAACGACCGCGGGCTTGTCGGGAAACACGTACGCGCTGCGCTCGAGAAAGCTCACCGGGGTGAGCTCGGTTCGAAACACGGGTGGCTGCGCCATGCTGGGCTCCTCCGCGGGACTGGCGGTTCGACGAAGCCTCAGTGTATCCAGGGCGCGGCGCCCTGGCGAGCGGCCTCGATCCGGCCGCCCGCAAGCTCGATTTAAGAATCTTTAGGTGACATCAGCGGTCTTGACATCCCTCGGGACTTGCGTGACGATGCCGAGCCTCGAAACGACTCGAAGGAGTAGCCATGAACGTTAGTCGTCACGTTCTCGTTCTCGTCTTCGCGGCCCTGCTGGCCGTCCCGGCGGCGAATGCTGTCGCTCAATCGTCGGCCCTGTCCCCGGAGCTCGCC
>QHRT01000118.1:0-2493 GCA_003220195.1 Candidatus Rokuibacteriota bacterium
ACCGATCTCCACCCGCGCGGTACCTGGGAATTCGAGCAGTGGGCGACCGCGTCGATCGGGAAGTCGGAGGGCGACTACAAGCGCTTCTTCATGCGCGAGGAACTCGAGTACGGCGTCACGGACAACTTCCAGCTCGCGTTCTACGTCAACTGGTTCCACGTGACGGCGAAAAGGGACGGCGTCGACGGCACGACCAGCGGGCCGCTCGTCCCGGAAGACGCCGATCCGTTCCGCCGGTACAGCGCGACGAAGTTCGACTCGGTCTCGCTCGAAGGCCTCTACCGCCTGCTGAGTCCCTACAAGGATCCGTTCGGCCTCGCGCTGTACTTCGAGCCGACGATCGGCCCCGACGTCCGTGAGCTCGAGGCGAAGATCATCGTCCAGAAGAACTTCCTCGCCGATCGTCTGGTGTGGGCCGCGAATCTGACGTTCGCGCCGGAATGGCGGCGCACGACCGGCAACCCGTCGCTCGAGGCGGACGATCCGGAGTCGAGAAGCCGCTGGGACAAGTCGATCGAGGTCGAGTTCACGACCGGCCTCGCGTACCGCGTCGCGCAGAACTGGTTCGTCGGGCTCGAGTTCCGGAACGTGAACGAGTTCGAGGGGCACAGCCTGGCCCACCCCGAGAATTCGTCGTTCTTCCTCGGGCCGACCGTCCACTACGCCCGGGGACCGGTGTGGGCGACGCTGTCCGTCTTGCCGCAGCTGCCGATTGCCGCCGCGTATACGGCCGATCAACGCGCCGTGCGGGTGGGCGGCAAGATCTTCGGCGACGAGGGGGAACAGGTCGAGGTCCGCTTCCGCTTCGGCTGGGCCTTCTGAGCGATGCGATCGCGATTGCTCCTCATCCCCGTCGCGTCGATCGTGGCCACCGTCCCCGCGTTCGCCGCGACGTATCTCACGGTCGAAAAAGCCCAGGCGCTCATGTTTCCCGGTGCGACGTTTGTGCAAGATTTCCGGATGCTTGACAGGGAGCAGGTGAGAGCGATCGAGAAGGTGTCGGGAGTGCGCGTGGAAGGTCGGACGGTGAAGGCGTGGCGGGCCTCCACGGGCGGGTGGTTCCTGGTCGACCAGGTGGTGGGCAAGCACGAGTTCATTCCGTTCGCGCTGGCACTCGATCTGGACGGCGCCGTCAAGGACGTCGAGATCCTCGAGTATCACGAAGCCTATGGCGGGGAGGTCCGCCTCCCGGCGTGGCGTGCGCAGTTCCTCGGCAAACGCCACGGCGCCACGCTCCGGCTGACGGAGGACGTCAAGAACATCTCGGGCGCAACCCTGTCGTGTCGCCACGTGACGGATGGGGTGAAGCGTCTGCTCGCCACGTATGCGCTCGTCCTCGCTGCCGTCGATCGTTGAGCGTGCGCGGCCGCTGCTCGGCACGTATGTCGCCATTCGCGTGAGCGGCGTGCCGGAGTCTTGCGCCCATGGGGCTATCGATGCCGCATTCGACCAAATCGCGCTGGTCCATCACCGCATGAGCTTTCACGAGGCCGAGAGCGACGTGAGCCGACTGAACGAGAACGCCCTTCGCCACGCGGTGCAGGTGCACCCGCGCACGTACGAGGTCCTGCGATGGGCGCAACAGATCGCCGAAGCATCACACGGGTGGTTCGACGTCACGGTGGCGAGACATCTGGTGGCGTGGGGGGTGCTGCCGCGCCCGAGGTCCGCGTACGACCCCGATCCTCGGGCCTCATGGCGCGACATCGAGCTCCGGCGGGATGGCGCCGTCCGGTTTCATCGCCCGACGTGGATCGACCTCGGCGGGATCGCGAAGGGGTATGCCGTCGATCGCGCGGTCGAGCTTCTGCGCGCGTCCGGTGTTCCACAAGGCTGTGTGAACGCCGGCGGTGATCTTCGCGTGTTCGGCCCGGCGGCCGAGCGCGTCCGATTGCGGACGGGATCGCGTGTCCGTGGCGTCGTGCCGGTCGTCGACGTGGAAAACGCAAGCATCGCGAGCAGCGGAAGGGCACGTCGACCCCGCTCGATAGCGACCGGCCCCGAGCCAGCTTTTCTCGTGCGTCGTGGCGGATCGTTGTATCGTCGCCGACGCGCTGACCAAGATCGTGCTGTCACGCGGCCGGAGCAGCGAGCGGGTCTTGCGCCACTACCAGGCGACCGCGTACGTCGCGACCGCGCGCCAGGGCTGGCGAACCCTCGGTGCGTGACGTCATGTCGGCGATTCGTCTTTCACCGCCGCAGCGCCTGATCCTCTACACGGTTGGTGTCGGGCTCTGGGCCTCGGGCGTGCTGTGGCTGCTCTTCCACTCGGGTGTCGGGCATCACGACGAATTCGGTCTGGCGCGGCATCCACTCGAGCCATGGTGCCTCGCGCTGCACGGAGCCTTCGCGGTCGGCGGCACGTGGACGTTCGGCTGGCTTGCCCGCGCGCACATCGTTCGAGGATGGTCGGCGAAGCGGCGCCGCCGGTCCGGAAGCCTCCTCGTCGGCCTCGTCGTCTGGCTCGTCGTGAGCGGCTACCTTCTGTACTAC
>QHRT01000118.1:2515-18954 GCA_003220195.1 Candidatus Rokuibacteriota bacterium
CATGATGCCTCTCGCGTTCGTCCTGCACCGGGTCCGCGCGGGACCGCGGCAGTGGTGGATCGCGCGGTTGCCTGCCGAGGGTCGATTTGCCAGAATCGGCCGTCGGCATGTCGACGCTCGATCGTGCGTGAGTGGTTCGCGTGAACATCCTTCCGTTCCGGGGATACCGATACGCCGGCGGCGGTGAGCTCTCCGCCGTCGTCGCGCCGCCCTACGATCAGATCTCGCCCGAGACGCAGGACCGGCTCTACGCAATGAGTCCGCACAACATCGTGCGCGTGACGCTGCCGCGGGACGAGCCGGATCGGTACGGAGCCGCGCGACGGACGCTCGATCGCTTCGTCGCGGACGGGGTGTTCGCTCGGGACGACCGGCCGGCGATCTATCCCTATAGCCAGACGTACACGGTGGCGAGTGAGACGGTGACGCGGACGGGCTTCATCGCGCTCGGCGAGGTGACGGACTACGGGAAGCGCGTCGTGCTGCCGCACGAGCGCACGCACGCCGGACCGAAGAAGGACCGGCTCGAGCTGATGGAGACGACCGACGCCGACACCGGCCTGCTCTTCATGCTGGTCTCCGATCCGGCGGGCGATCTCCGCGAGGCGACCCGTCCGACGGGCCAACCGATCGCCGAGGCGCGGGATCTCAGGGGTGAGCTTCACCGGCTCTGGCGAATCACCGAGGGGGCGGCGGTCGCACACGTCCAGTCGCTGATGGCCTCCCGACAGGCGATCATCGCCGACGGCCACCATCGCTACGAGACGGCGATCGAGTACGCGCGCCGACGGCCCGACGCGCGCCACAAGATGATCGCGTTCTTCGCTCCGGAGGCGCCGGGGGTGACGATCTTTCCGAATCATCGGCTCGTCCACAACGTCCGCGGCTTCGACTTCCGCCGGCTCGTCGACGGCGCCAGACGGTTCTTCGAGATCGCCGAGCTCGCCGATCCGCTGCGTTTCCGGCCGACGTCGAATTCGATCGGCGTGGTGACGGCGTCCGGGTCGGCGATCTTCACGCTGCGCGAGCGGCCCGAACAGCTCGGCGCGGGCCCGGCTCAGGAGCGCGCCGACGCTTCCTGCGGCGGAACGATCGATTGGCCCGCCGGAACGTCGACGGCGTGGCGTCGCCTCGCGGTCGCGATCCTGCACGAGGGACTCTTGCGGCCGGTCCTCGGGATCACGGACGAGATGCTGGACGCGAAGACCCACGTCGACTACACCGCGGACCAGGCGGAAGCGGTCGAGCTCGCGCGGGCCGGACGCTACCAGGCCGCGTTTCTGATCGCGTCGACGACGCCGCAAGAGCTGCAAGAGATCGTTCGCGGCGGCGAGCTCCTGCCACAGAAATCGACGCACTTCTACCCGAAGCTCCTCGACGGGCTCGTGTTCCATCTCTTGCCGCGATGAAGAAGAGGAGGACCACCATGATCACGCGACGCGGGTTTCTCGACACGACCGCGACGGGCGTCGTGCTGGCAGCCTTGGGCCGTGCCGGCGCGGCGTTCGCGCAACGCAAGATCACTCCCGGCCCGAGCGACGTCCTGATCGTCACGGACGTCCAGAACTGCTTCGTGCCCGGCGGGACGCTCCCGGTGGGCGGCGGCGACGAGATCGTCCCACTCGTGAACCGGCTGGGCCGCGCCTTCGAGAACGTCGTGCTGACGATGGACTGGCACACGCCCGGTCACATCTCGTTCGCGTCGAGCCACACGGGCAAGAAGCCGTTCGAGACGGTGATGCTGCCCTACGGCACGCAGGTCTTGTGGCCGGACCATTGCGTGCAGGGGACGAAGGACGCCGAGCTCGTTCCGGGCCTCCGGATCCCGCACGCGCAGCTCGTGATTCGCAAGGGCTACCGGCGGCACATCGATTCGTATTCCGCGTTCTTCGAAGCCGATGGCAAGACCGCCACCGGGCTCACCGGGTATCTCAAAGAGAGAGGGCTGAAGCAAACCTTCTTCGTCGGCCTCGCCACCGACTTCTGCGTGGCGTGGTCGGCGCTCGACGCCGTGAAGTCGGGCTTCACCGCGTACGTCATCGAAGACGCGACGCGCGGCATCGATACCGGGGGCTCACTGGGCAAGGCGTGGAAGGACATGACTGGCGCCGGCGTGAAGAGGATCACGTCGGCCGACATCGACATGTCGTGACCGGCGACGCGCCGGCGATCCGGTACACGGGCGCCCGGGTCAAACGGCTCGAGGACCCGCGACTCCTTCGCGGGCGCGGGCGATTCATCGACGACCTGACGCTCCCGCGGCTGGCGCATCTCGCCTTCGTGAGAAGCCCGCACGCGCACGCGCTGGTCCGGACGATCGACACGTCGGCCGCGGCGAAGCTGCCCGGTGTGCTCGCCATCGTGACGGCCGCGGATCTGGCCGGCCGCGTCCGGCCACTCGCGCCCAGGCTGCGCGGCGGAGGCCTCACGCCGACGGAGGTCCATCCTCTCGCGACCGGGCGCGTGAGGTTCTGCGGCGAGGCCGTGGCGGCCATCGTCGCGGACAGTCCGTACGTCGCGGCCGACGCGCGAGATCTCGTCTTCGCCGACTACGAGCCGTTGCCGGCCACCGTCTCGCTCGACCAGGCGCTGGCCGCGGGCGACGTGCTCTTTCGTCGCGAGCATCGCGACGGCGACGTCGATGGGCAATTCGCGCGCGCCGCGGTCGTGCTGCGAGAGACGTTCACGCATGGGCGCTGCGCGGCGTCCCCGATGGAGCCGCGTGGCTTCATCGCGCACTGGGACGGAGACATGCTGACCGCCTGGGCCACCGCGCAGAGCCCGACCGTCATGCGTTCGGCGCTCGCCGGCTCGCTCGGCATCCCCCAATCGCGCGTGCGCCTGATCGTGCCCGACGTCGGCGGTGGATTCGGCGTCAAGACACACGTCTTTCCCGAGGACCTGGCGGTCGCGGCCATCGCGCAGCTCGTCGACCGTCCCGTGAAGTGGATCGAATCGCGGAGCGAGCATCTCGCGGCGGCCTCGCAGGCGCGCGGCCAGCGCTGCGACCTCGAGGTCGCGGCGGACGCCGACGGCGCTCTGCTCGCGTTGCGTGCCCGATTCGTTTCGGACGCCGGCGCCTACCACATCTACCCGCTGACGCAGGCGCTCGAGCCGCTCGGCTCCGCGTCGATCCTTCCCGGGCCCTACGTGACGCCCGCATACGCGTACGAGGCGATCGCGGTGCGGACCAACAAGCCGCCGCTCGGCGCGTACCGGGGCGTCGGCATGACCATGGGCGCGTTCGTGATGGAGCGCGCGATCGATCTCGTCGCCGCGCGGCTCGGCCTCGATCCCGCCGAGATCCGTCGCCGGAATTTGATCCCGCGCGACGGTTATCCGTTCACCTCGCCCGCCGGGATGACGTACGACAGCGGCGACTTCCCGAAGGCGCTCGAGCAGGCGCTCGATCGCGTGGGCTACGCGCAGCTTCGCGACGAGCAGACACGCGCGCGCGCGAGCGGCCGCGCGCTCGGCATCGGCATCGCGTGCTACACGGAGTACACGGGCATGGGCGCGGAGGTGTTCCGGCTCCGTGGGATGGACGACGTCCCCGGCACCGAAGCCGCGAGCGTGACCGTCGATCCCGACGGCAGCATCCGGGTCGCCGTGAGCTTTCCGTCACAAGGCCAGGGACACGCGACGGCAGTGGCGCAGATCGTCGCCGACCGTCTCGGCGTGCCGCTCGAATCGGTGAAGCTCGAGCCCGTCGACACGTTCGTGGCGCCGCTCGGCAGCGGCACCTTCGGCAGCCGCGGCGCGGTGTCGATGAGCGGCACCGTGGGGCCGTCGGCGGAGCGCGTCGCCGCCACGGCGCGGATGCTCGCCGCGCACCTCCTGGAAGCGAGTCCCGCCGACGTCGTGCTGGCGAACGGCCGCGCTCACGTCCGCGGTCTGCCCGATCGCTCGATCGCGTTCGCCGACCTGGCGCGAATCGCGTACTCGCCGCCGCCCGGCGGTCTGCCCGCGGATCTCGCCCCCGGTCTCCACGCGACCGTGTACTTCGACCCGGGCGGCGCCACGTTCTCCGGCGCGGTGCACGTCGCCGTCGTCGAGATCGACCGCGACACCGGCCGCGTCGCGCTCCGCCGCTACGCGCTCGTCGAAGACTGCGGCCCCGTGCTGAACCCGCTCCTGGTCGAGGGGCAGATCCACGGCGCCGTCGCGCAGGGGATCGGCGAGGCGCTGCTGGAGTCGGTGGTGCACGACGAGGCCGGTCAGCTGCTGACGGGGACGCTGATGGACTACGCGCTGCCGCGCGCCGAGGACGTTCCGCCGCCGCTCATCAGCCATCTCGAGACGCCGTCGCCGCGGGTCCCGGGCGGCGTGAAGGGCATGGGTGAAGGAGGAACGATAGGTTCTCCGGCCGCGATCGCCAACGCGGTCGCCGACGCCGTGCGTGAGTTCGGCGTCGCGATCACCGCGTTGCCGGTCCACCCAGAGCGGCTGGCCGCGGCTCGCTGACCCCGCGCGTTGCCGCCTTTCACCAAAAAGGCAGAAATGTTAGTTATGGAATGATGCCTTCCGCGACCACCGAGTTGATCGGGCGGCTGGAGAAGTCTGTCGCCTCGGCCCTCGTCGGCAAGCCGGCGGTCGTCAGGCTCGCTGTCGTGGGCCTCCTGGCGCGCGGTCATCTCCTCATCGAGGACGTGCCCGGCGTGGGCAAGACCACGCTGGCCGCGGCACTGGCCCGCTCGATCGGCGCCGCCTTCCAGCGCATCCAGTTCACGTCGGACATGCTGCCCTCGGACATTCTCGGCGTGTCGATCTGGGATCCCGAGAAGCACGACTTCGTGTTCAAGCCGGGACCGCTCTTCACGAACATCGTGCTGGCCGACGAGATCAACCGGACGACGCCGAAGACCCAGTCGAGCCTGCTCGAGGCCATGAACGAGACGCAGGTCTCGCTGGATCACTCGACCTATCCGCTGCCGCGGCCCTTCATGGTGCTGGCGACGCAGAATCCGCTCGAGTACGAAGGCACGCATCCGTTGCCGGAGTCGCAGCTCGACCGGTTCCTCTTGCGCATCCGGATCGGCTATCCGGGCGCCGACGACGAGAAGGCCATTCTTCGCAGTGGCATGACCATGCCGTCAGACGGGGTGGCGCCGGTGGTGAGCGTGGAGGACGTGCTGCACCTTCAAGGTCTCGCCGAGCGGGTGCGCGCCGACGAGTCCGTCCTCGATTACGTGATGCGGCTCGTGGCCGCCACGCGCACGTCACCGATGCTCACGCTGGGCGTGAGCCCGCGCGGCTCGCTCGCGTTGCTGCGCGCGGCGCGGGCGCACGCGCTGGCCGACGGGCGGGACTTCCTCGTGCCGGACGACGTCAAGCGTCTGGCCGTCCCGGCGCTCGCGCACCGGGTGCTGGTGCGCGCGCGGGGGTTCGGGAATGACGGCGCGCACCGCGTCGGTGGCGCCGCGGGACCGGACGCCACGGACGCCGAAGCGGTGGTGGCCGCGATCGTCCAGGACATTCCCGTGCCCCGGTGAACTCGCCGCAACACTCGCGCTGGGTCGGCTGGCCGCGCCGGCGGCTTCGACCGACGCGCGACGGATGGTGGTGCCTCGGCGCCTCGATCGGTCTCGGATTCGCGGCGATGAACACCGGCAACAACCTGCTCTACCTGCTGGTCGCGATGCTCTGCGGGCTGATCATCGCGTCCGGCCTCCTCTCCGAGCAGTCGCTCCGCGGCCTCGAGTTCGTCCCGGTCGTGCCGGGAGAGGCGTGGGCCGGACGGCCGGCGCTGGTCGGGGTGCGCGTCGCGAACGGCAAACGCTGGCGCGTCTCATACTCCATCACCATCGACGTGCTCGGGGCCATGGACGCGCGGCGCTCGGCGTACGTCGCACGGCTCGCGCCCGGCGAGGAGCAGTTCGTGACCTGGGAGACGACGTTTCCGCTGCGCGGCGCGCATCCGTTTCCGCGGCTGCGCGTCAGCACGCGGTTTCCGTTCGGGCTCTTCGTGAAGGCCGGACACATCGATGTGACGGGGAACGTCGTCGTCTACCCGCGCCTCGTCTCGATCGGCCAGGCCCTCGTGCGCGACCTGGCGAGCGGCACGGCGTCGGCGCGCCGTCGCGGCCGCGGGAGCGACCTCCACAATCTCCGCGAGTACCGGCCGGGCGACGAGCCGCGCATGATCCACTGGCGCAGCAGCGCGAAGAGCGGCGCGCTCGTGGTCCGCGAGCTCGAGGCCGAAACGGCGATCGACACGCGCATCGTGCTCGAGGGCACGGGCGCTGACCGTGACCAGCTGGAGCGCGGGATCTCCGAAGCGGCGTCGCTGGCCGTGCACCTGTTCCGCGCGGGCGCGCGCGTCGAGCTTCGCGGGCCCGGCGTCCACGTGCCGCCCGGGCAGGGACGGGAGGATCGCCGCCGCGTGCTGACCGCGCTCGCGCTCTACGATCCCGCCGCGGCGGCCGGCGTGGCGGCGGAGCCCGCGCCGCGCCGCGCCGGTCTCCGTGAGATCCGGGTGCAGATTTGATGACGGCCCGCGCGAATCGCTGGCTGCTGATCGCGCTGTACGTGCTCGTCGTCGACGGTCTGGTCGCGCTCTATCTCGGCGGGATGCTCGGCGTCGTCGCCGCGACGCTCGTCAGCGTGGGGATCGTCGGCAGCCTCTGGCAAGCCCGCGTGCGCGAAAAGCTGGGCCGACACACCTCGGTCCCGGCGATCCTGGCGGCCGGGTTGTCGGCGATCGATCTCCTGTACTTCGCCGCCACCGTGCTGGACGGTCTCGTGCACCTGATGCTCTTCATCCTCCTCTACAAGCTCTTCACGCGCGTCACGCTCCGCGACGCGCGCGACATCGGCTTTCTCTGCTTCTTCATGCTGGTCGCCGCGGCGCCGGGCACGCTGGACGTCTCGTTCCTGTTCGTGTTCATCCTGTTCATGTTCACCGCCACCGCGTTCCTGATCCTGCGTCATCTGCTGGTCGAGTCCCAGGCGGGCGGCCTGCTCCACGCCGCCGCGATCGACCGGCTGCGGCCGCGTGACGTGATGACGTTGAGTCTCGCCGGCACGGCGGCCACGCTCGTCATCACGGCGCTGCTCTTCTTCGTAATCCCGCGGGTCGGCCAGGCCGCGCTGCCGCTGCGCGGCAAGACCGGACGCATGATCTCGGGATTTTCGGAAACCGTTGCGCTCGGCTCGTTCGGGGAGATCGAGCTGGACAACTCGGTCGCCATGCGTGTGCGCTTGCCCGACGAGCCGATCGACGGCGAGCGGATCCCCGACCTGCGATGGCGCGGCATCGCCCTCGACCACTTCGACGGGACCACGTGGACCCGCGAGGACCGGAAGCTGGGCGCCGTGCGGCGTCCGCACAACGGCACATTCCAGATCGCGCGCCCGCGCGGGACCGGCCGGTTCCTGCGCCAGGAAATCTATCTGGAAGCGCTCGGCACCTCGGTGCTGTTCGCCGCGCCGCGCGCGCTCAGCATGACCATCAAGACCGACACGCTCATCGTCGACGGCGCGGCGGCGATCTGGGCGCCGCCGGGCCTGACGAGCGCGCAGTACACCGTGGAGTCCGAGCTCGAGCCTCCGGGCCCGCGGCGCGGCCCGCCATTTCGCGTGTGGCTGGATCCGGTCGAGCGGGATCGTTACCTCCAGCTTCCCTCGGTCGCGCCGCGGGTGGCGGCGCTCGGCCGCGAGATCGCCGCGGGCAGCCGTGACGACTACGAGGCGGCCGCGCGCCTCACGGACCACCTCGCGACGAAGTATCGCTACACGACGGTGCTGGCGCGCACGACCGACCTGCCGCCCGTCGAGGAGTTCCTGTTCGCGCGCCGCTCGGGCAACTGTGAGTACTTCGCCGCGGCGCTTGCCGTGATGCTGCGGACCCTCGACATCCCGGCGCGTGTCGTGACGGGCTTCCAGCGAGGGCAGTGGAATCCGTACGGCGGCTACTTCATGGTGCGGCTGCTCGACGCGCACTCCTGGGTCGAGGCGTGGATCGAGGGGACCGGATGGGTCACGTTCGATCCGTCGCCGCGCGGGGCGCCGCTCACGTTCTCGGGGAACCTCCCGATCAGCTTCTACCTCGACGCGCTCCGGCTGCGCTGGTACCGCTACGTCGTGAACTGGAGTCTCTACGATCAGATCCGGGTGGCGGGCAAGGCTCGGCAGACCGCGATGGCATGGAAGCCCTCGCGTGCGTGGCTCGCGGGGCCGGTGAACGTGCCGCGATCCTGGATCGCCGTCGCCGTGCTCGCGGCCGGCGCCGCCGCCGCCGTGTACTGGGGGCGCGCGCGACCGCCCCAGCGACCGACCGCTGCCCGCACGCCGCCGCGGTTCTACGCGCGGGCTCTTCGCGCACTCGCGCGCCGCGGGTTCAGACCGTCGCCGGGGGAGACGGCGCGCGAGTTCATGCAGCGAGCGTCGGGCGCGGTGCCGGCGTGGGCGGAGCCGCTCGAGCTTCTGACCGCGGATTACGAGCGCGCGCGATTCGGGGGCACCGACGTGGCCCGGGTCGATCGTCGCTGATCGACGTCGACGCGAGCGGTACCGGAAGGCGCCGCCACCGTTCCCGGCGCCTCCCGCGTGACCACGCCGTTGATGCGCCAGTCGCCCGCCTCGCGCACCAGCTCGTACCTGGCTTCGACGGTGTTGCCGTTCGCGCCCCGGATAGTGAGCGTGAGGTACACGGTATCGGTCGTCGCGACGTTGGCCCGCGACACGAAGGCGCTCACCGAGCGCGCGATCTCGGGATAGCCCCCGCGTACCATCACTTCGAACCGTTCACGATCGAAGAGGTCCCGGATCATGGCCGAGGCGAATCCGTAGGCCGCACCGAAGTCATCCCGTCGGAACGCTTCGAGCTGACTCATGACGACCCGCGTCGCGGCGCGGATCGCGTCGTCGCGGTCCTCGGCGCGCGCGGCGAGGTTCCCGGTGACGAGGGACAGGAGGACGAGCGCCAGGGCGACGAGGCGCGCCATCGTGGGAGCGGATGCTACACATCGCGTCCGCGACCGTCAACGACCCGATGCCGTGCGGCGGGGTCTCGGGTGAGAAGCCGCGCGCTATTGACACCGCTCGCCGGCGCGCGTATTACGTCAGCGCAAAGCCCCTGAACACGCGGAAAAACCCTTCAACCCCCGGAGGTGGACGATGTCTCGGTCGGTCGGTCGAATCGCTCTCGCCGCCGCCCTCGCGGTGCTGATCGCGGGCACGGCGACGGTCGTACGCGCGCAAGCGCCCGCTCCGGGCGCGCAAGCGCCCGCGCCGCCGCCGACGTGGAAACAGGGACAGCCCGCGGAGCTCGCGACCTCGCCGCTCGCGCCGGTGCCGCAGCCCCCGGCTCCGCTCGCGGCAGAGAAGATCCCGCTCAGCAAGATCAAGGTGCCGCCGGGGTTCAAGGTCGAGCTCTATGCGTCCGGCATCAACAACGCGCGGGCCATGACGCTCGGGAGCAAGGGCACGCTCTTCGTCTCGAGCCGCGTCGCCGGCAACGTGTACGCGCTCACGGACAAGGGTGGCAAGAAAGAGCTGAAGACGCTTGCCAAGGGCCTCGACATGCCGAACGGCGTCACGTTCCGCAACGGGACGCTCTACGTGGCGGCGCAGAATCGCATCCTCAAGTGGGACGGCATCGAGGACAAGCTCGACAATCCCGGGGAGCCGGTGGTCGTGATTGAGTCCTTGCCGAAGCACACCCCGCACGGTTGGAAGTACATTGCGTTCGGGCCCGACGGCAAGCTCTACTTCAACATCGGCGCGCCCTGCAACATCTGCGTGCCGCCGGAGACGAACGCGAACATCTCGCGGATCAACGCCGACGGCACCGGCTTCGAGTACGTGGCGCGCGGCGTGCGCAACAGCGTCGGCTTCGACTGGCACCCGATGACGAAGGAGCTCTACTTCACCAACCACGGGCGCGACTGGCTCGGAGAGGACCTGCCCAACGACATACCCCTACTGCCACCAGGGCGACGTGCTCGATCCCGACTTCGGCCAGGGCCACTCCTGCAGCGAGTTCAACCCGCCGCTCCTGAAGCTCGGCCCGCACGTGGCGCCGATCGGCATGATCTTCTACACCGGCAGCATGTTCCCGGCGCAGTACAAGAACCGCATCTTCGTCGCGCAGCGGGGCTCGTGGAACCGCTCGGAGAAGCTCGGCTACGGCCTGACGACCGTGACGGTCGGCCTCGGCAAGGCGCCGGTGCAGGAGGGCTTCGCCTCGGGATGGCTCGAGAACAACCAGCCGTGGGGGCGCCCCGCGTACCTCTTCCAGATGCCCGATGGCGCGCTGCTGGTGTCCGACGACTACGCCGGCGCGATCTATCGGATCTCGTACCAGCGCTGAGCCTGGGCTCGTGGGACCTTCGAGCGTGACGCTCGATCGACTCCACGAGCCACGGGGCGCATCGATCGGGGGCCGCTTCGCTCAGACGAGGCGAGGCGGCCCCGGTCTCGCTCGCCGATCCGCGTTTCTCATCGGTACGGCGCTCCTCACCTCGGTGATCATCCCGCACGCGGCGTCGGCAGGCGATGCCGACGCGGGCCGGCGCAAGGCCGAGACGTGCGCGGCGTGTCACGGGCCCGAAGGCAACTCGACGGTCCCGACGGTGCCAGCGATCGCCGGGCAGCCGGAGGTCTACCTCCACTGGCAACTCATGCTGTTCCGCGACAACCGGCGCCGCGATCCCCAGATGACGCCGTTGACCGCGAGTACTACGCGTCGCAGAAGCCGGCGGCGAAACCGGCGGCGCGGGGTGACGGGGACACGATGACGAACGGCCGTCGCGTCTCGCAGGCCTATCACTGCTCGTCGTGCCATGCGCCGGATCAGGCCGGGCAGCGCTATGCGCCGAACATCACCGGGCAGTCGTACGAGTACATCCTGAAGCAGCTTCGCGGCTTCAAGGCGCAAACGCGCGGCGATCTCGACGGAACCATGACGTCGGCGGCGCAGCCGCTCACCGACGCCGACATCGAAATCCTCGCGCGCTACCTGGCCGCCCTTCCGCCCGCAACGCGTCCGTGACCCGCTGGCAGTAACCCGGGCAAAGCGCCCGATCGCCGGGCTCTCGAGAAGGCGACGAATCATCGTGCCCGAGGCTCGCGTCGCAACTGTGGAAACGTGAGCAGCGGTCGGCGAACTTCCCGGGTGACTCTCGCGTTGTCTCGACAGGAAAGCAAACAGGCGGCGACATGGTTGGGCACGACTTTCGGGAAAAGCTGAACACCGTGGCGGTTGCCACCGCGTGCAAAGTACTCGGGCAACGGCTGTCTCGCTGCGGCAGGTTTCTTGCTACTCGAACGTGTGCAATGAGCCCCCTCGATCGCATCCTCGACCGGTGGCGGCCGCGTCCGCGGCAACGGTATGCACTGGCGCTGGCCGGCGGCGGGGTGATCGGCGGGATGTGGGAGGTGGGCGCGCTGGCCGCCCTGGAAGAGCAGCTGAACGGCTCCGGGCGCGGGTTCGATATCTACGTGGGCTGCAGCGCGGGCGCGGTCGTGGCATCGCTCCTCGCCAACGGAATCCGCGCGAGCGAGCTCTATCGCATCCTGGACCAGGACCTCGACGATCCGCTCAACTTCCGCCGCGGCGCGGTCTATGCGCCGGACGCGTTTCGCGGCGCATTCCGGCAGTTCGGCCGGCTCGTGTGGGCGGTCGGCAAGAAGGCGATGGTCGGCATCCGCGACTCGGTTCCCGACATGCTGGCGCGGGCGGAGCGAGACATGCCCGCCGGGTTCTTCTCGCTGGCCGCGCTCGAGCGCTACATCGCCGCCGGGTACGCGGCGCGCGGCCTGTCGAACGCGTTCCCGGCGCTCGACCGCACGCTGATGATCCCCGCGATCGATCTCAACACCGCCGAGCGGGTCGTGTTCGGCCAGGGGGAGCTGCGCGACGTTCCCATCAGCCATGCCGTGGCCGCGTCGTCGGCGATCCCCGGGTTCTTCGAGCCGTACACGATCGCGGGCCGGGACTACGTCGACGGCGGCGTGGGGTTCAGCGGGCACGCCGATCTCGCCGCCGAAGCGGGCGCCGAGACCGTCGTCGTCATCAACCCGCTCGTGCCCACGCTCGCCGACGACAGCTGCTCGATGCGCGGACGCGGGATGTACACGATCATGGAGCAGGCGAGCCGGATCTACTCACAGAACCTGCTCCAGCTCGGGCTGGCCGTCCTCGGCATGAAGTTCCCGCGCACGCAGTTCTTCCTGCTCCACCGGCTGGCGCTGCGCCACGGCTACACGTCGACGAAGGAGTGGCTCGCGCAGGAGGGCGCGCCGCTCGTGCGTCGGCTCTGCGTCACGCCGATCGCCGCCGCTGCTTAGATCACCGTCTGCTGGCGAAGCTTCGCGATCTCCGCGGCCGAGAGGCCGAGATCCTTCAACACGTCCTCGGTGTGCTCGCCGCTGGCCGGCGCCGCGCGCCGGATCGAGCCGGGCGTCTCGGACAGCTTGATCGCGATGCCGACCTGCTTGATCCGCCCGTGGGTCGGATGCTGGACCTCGACGATCATCTGCCGGTGCTGGACCTGGGGATCCGTGGGGACTTCGGCCACGTCGTACACCTTGCCGGCGCAGACGTCGGCCTTGACGAGAAAGTCGTACCATTCGTCGCGCGTCCGCGTCCGCATGATCGATTCGATCTCGCGTCGCGCCGCATCCTCCTCGGCGTTCGCGGCGCGCACGAACTGATCGGGCTTGCGGGCGAAGCGCACGAAGTCGGGACGGCCGATCGCCTTGCAGAAGTTCTCCCACAACCACGGCTCGGTGCAGCCGATCGTGAGCAGCTTGGCGTCCTTCGTCTCGTAGATCGCGTAGTAGGGATAGGAGCCTCCGAGGAACCCGGCGCCGCGTCGGGGCGCCTGCCCGTCGGAGAAGAAGAAGCGCATGTTCGGCGTTGCCGCGAGCAGCGAGAGCGACGTGTCGAGGTACGAGACGTCGACGTGCTGGCCCCGGCCCGTCCGCTCGCGGCCGTAGAGCGCCAGCACGATGCCGAGGGCGCCGTGGAGGGACGCGCCGGCATAGTCCGCGATGATGTTGAGCGGGATCGCCGGCTTCCGGTCGGCCTCGCCGATCAACCCGAGCACGCCGGCCATCGAGAGGTAGTTCATGTCGTGCGCGGGATAGTCACGGTACGGACCGTCCTGGCCGAAGCCCGAGAGGGAGCAGTACACGATACGCGGATTCAGCGCGCGGATCGTTTCGTAATCTCCGCCGAGTCTCTTCATCACGCCCGGGCGGAAACCCTCCACGATGATGTCCGCCGTGCGCGCGAGCGTCGTGAAAATCGCCTGGCCATCGGGCGACTTCAAGTTCAGCGTCATGCTGCGCTTGTTGCGGTTCACGAACGCGAACGCCGCGCGCCGGGCCTCCTCGGCGCCCGGCGGCCCCTTGGGATCCGGGGTCTCGATCTTCAGCACGTCCGCGCCCATGTCGGCGAGCAGCATCGTGCAGAGCTCGCCAGGCGCCACGCGCGCCAGTTCGAGGATCTTGATGCCGTCGAGCACGCCCATCAGAGGGTCTCCTTACTCGAGATTTCCGCGCAGCCGGGACGTGAGCGCCCTCACGTCAGGTACTTCGTCGATGCGCGCGATCTGGTCCGCGACGCCTTCCGCCTCGTCCCCCGAAAGGACGGGCGCCGCGCAGCCGAGGAACTTCTCGCGCAGGGCGACATCGGACAACGGATCGTCGGGATGACCCCGGGCGCCCGCCGGCGGCATGGCGATCGTCCGGCCGTCGGCGAAGCGCACGGTCACCCGGCTCCAGGCCTGGCGCTCGAGCGCGTCGGGGATCGCGTCGTCGACCACCATGCGGACGCGGGGCATCAGCCGGCGCGTCGCCGGATTCGCGATCTCGCCGTCCGCGAACGAGCCGATGTCGACGCGCCCGTCCACCAGCGCCGTCGCCGCGCAGAACGGCATCGAGAATTTCCGCTCGAGCGCCGTCGCCGGCCGCGCGTGCTGCAGCACGTCGGGCGTGACGCGATGCACGCCGATCTCCACGTCGAGGATCCGCTCGGGATCGACCTGGTGCTCGGTGCGCAACCGGATCAGCGCGTCGATCGCGGCATGCGTCAGCGCGCACGAGGGGTAGGGCTTGACGGCCACCCGTGAGGTCGTCACGTGCCACGTGCGTCCGAGGGTGGCGAGCGTCTCGTCGAGGGCGGCGGGCGCGCCGAACGCGCGAACATAGCCCTGCGCGCCCTCCAGCACGGAGTCGGACGCGGTGAAGCCCTCGCGCGCGAGCATCGCCGCCCACACGCCGTTCCGCGCCGCGTGGCCCGCGTGATACGGCTTCGTCATCGAGCCGAAGTTCTCCTTGAGCCCGGAGGAGAGCGACGCCGCGATCCCGAGCGCGTGCCGCGTCGCCTCGGCGTCGAGCAGGAGCAGACGACTGGCCGCCGCGGCGCAGCCGAGCGTGCCGATCGACGCCGTCGCGTGCCAGCCGCGGACGTAGTGATCGGGGTTGAGCGCGCTGCCGATGGCGGCGTCGATCTCGAAGCCGAGCACGTACGCGAGCGCGAGCGCGCGGCCGTCCGCCATCTCCGCTTCGCCGGCGGCCAGCGCGGCGGCGAACAGCGGCACGCTCGGGTGACCCATCAACGCGAAGTTCGTGTCGTCGAAGTCGTGCGCGTGTCCCGCGACGCCGTTGGCGAGCGCGGCCCACGTCGGCGCCGTGCGGAGCGTCGAGCCGATGACCGTCGAGAGCGGCACGCCGCCTTCGACGCGGATCGTACGTCGCACGATCGCGGCCGCTGGCTCGCTCGCGCCCGCCAGCATCACGCCCAGCGTATCGAGCGCCGCGCGCCGCACGCACGCGAGAGCCTCGGGCGGGACATCGTGGAGCGAGGTCTTGACGACGAACTCGGCGAGACGTGCGGTCGCGCTCATGTCGAGACCATAGCGGACGCATCCGGGCCTGGCAATCCCGGCGCCACCGCACCGATCCGTGAGCGCCGACGTCGCGTCATTTCGCGTCGTGGAAGATGACGCCGAGCGTGTAGCGCCGGCCCGCGGTGACGCGGCTCACGCCGTGGCGCATCGTGACGCGATGGTAGCCGTGGGCGCCACGGGCCGGACGGTAGCGCGTGGTGAAGATCACGATCTCTCCCTGCTCGGTCGTCAGCACGTCGGCCCGCGATTGCGCGCGCGGCCGCTGCTCCAGGAGGAGGAATTCGCCGCCTTGGTACTCGGCGCCGCGGCGGGAGAGAAACACCGTGAGCTGCAACGGGAACGCGATCTCGCCGTACAGGTCCTGGTGCAGGCAGTTGTATCCGCCGACCTCGTAGTGCAGCAAGAGGGGCGTCGGTTTCGTCTGACCATGCCGGGCGCACACGGCCTGGAGCGCTCCGAGCGTCGGTGGAAAACGAACCGACGTGCCGAGGGCCTGCGCCCAGCCGTTGGCGATCGGCGCCAGCCGCTCGTACGCCTCAGTGCGAAGCGCGGAGACGATCGGCGGCAGGGGGTGCGCGAAGTACTTGTAGTCTCCGACTCCGAAGCGATAGCGCGCCATGTCGATCTGGCTGCGAAATCGTGACTCGTGGTCGTAGAGCTCGATCAAGCCGGCGCATTCCGCCGGCGTCAGGATCGGCGGAGTCTTCGCGGAGCCGACCTCCCACAGCGAGCGTTCGATCTCGGCCCAGTCGAGCGCGGCGAGCCGGCGCCCGACGTCAACGGAGATCTCGTCGCGTCCGTGTGCGGGCGCGTTCAGAGGGCGAGAAGCTCGGACCGGCATGGGCTGCCCAGCGTAGCACGGGGCTCCGCACGCGGACGCCGCGGCTTCGTTGACACGCGTGCGCAGCGCCGACTACTGTCGGCTGGTGACCTTCGCTTTCGAGCGCGCGTGAAGCTGCCGTTCGGCATTCCGCCGGCGCAGCTCCTCAAATTCGCCGGCGCCGGGACGGCGGCGACGGCGACGCACTATCTCACGCTCGTGTTGCTGGTGGAGTTCGCCCGCGTGAACCCGATCCTCGCCTCGGTGATCGGCTACGGCGCCTCGTGGATCGTGAACTACAGCCTCAACTATCGTTTCACCTTCCGGAGCGCGCGGCCGCACCACGAGGCGTTCAGAAGATTTCTGAGCGTCGGGGTCGTGGCGCTCCTGCTGAACTCCGCCGTGATGGCCACCGCGACGGCGATCGGGATCTACTATCTGCTCGCGCAGGTCATCGCCACGGGACTCGTGTTCTGCTGGACGTTCACCTGCAACCGACTATGGACGTTCGCGGCAGGCGGCTGAAAAAGGCCCATCTGCGTCGTTGGCGCCCGCGGGTGCGTCCTCGCACCCCTCGGCCGCACGCTCGACGTACAGAGAGTACGCCTCGCGTGCGGCCGTCGGGCGCCACCTCGCATCTGGACCTTTTTCAGCCGCCTGCCAGGGGGGCCGGACGGGCTAGGAAGGTGGGTGAGGCCGGACGGCAACGGGGACGCGCGGCCGGACGATCACCAGCGCCACGAGCCCGACGCCGATCCAGG
>QHRT01000119.1:0-8333 GCA_003220195.1 Candidatus Rokuibacteriota bacterium
CTTCTCGCGGTCGACGTACATCATGCGGCCCGGATTGTCGCCATAACCGACCGCCGACTGCGGCGTCGCCTGGCCCTCCACGAACAGGCGCGTCGCCTTTTTCCAGTTCGGCACGCGGCTCAGGTCGATCGGCTGAATGAGCTTTTCGTCCCACGCGTACTTCACGAAATCTGCTCCCGATTCGAGGTTGTCGACGGGCGCGACACGCAGTCGATCCGCCCGGGCCTGCGCCGACGGGTTGAGCCACGGCTTCACCGTGACGCCGGTGCGCTTCGTGAACTCCTGCAAGATGGGATCACGAAGGTTGAACGTCGCGCCGACGACGTTCAGCTCTTTGCCCTGGGCGTGCGCCGTCGGGGATCCCAGCGCCACTGCGGCGGCGGCCATCGCGCCACCCCTCACGAAGTCGCGACGTGTCGTGGTCATGGTCACTTCCTCCTGTGTCTCAGATCCTGTTTCGTCGCTTGACGAGCCGGAAGAGCAGCGCGAACACCGTGACGGCCCCGAGCGACACGATCGTCGTCATCGTGCCGATCGCGTAGAGCGTCGGCTGCAATTGGCGGTCGAACTGCGCATAGATCACGAGCGGCAGCGTCTGCTCCGGGCCCGTCGCGAAGAGACTCCGCGCGAACTCGTCGTAGGAGAGCGTGAATCCGAACAGCCCGGCGCCGATGACGCCCGGCAGCACGAGCGGGAACGTGATTCGCCAGAACGTCGTCCAGCGGGTCGCCCGCAACGTCAGCGCGGCTTCCTCGAGCCGCCGGTCGAAGCGGTTGAACACCGCCAGCATGGTGAGGAAGCCGAACGGCAAGGTCCACACGATGTGCACGGCGAACGTCGACGAGTACCACGCGAGCCCCAGCCCGAACATCCGCGCCAGCAGCGCAACGCCGAAGCCGACCAGCAGTCCCGGCGCCATCACCCCGAGCAGGATCAGATAGAAATAGACACCGCTGCCGCGGAACCGCGCGCGCATGGCCTGGGCCGCCGCGACCGACAGCGTGGCGGTCGTGATCGAGCACGCCAGCGCGAGAGCCACCGACCGCGCCATCGGCGGCTTGAAGTCGTCGATCATCTGCACACGGAAGAGCTCCCCGTACCAGTGGAGCGAGACACCACGCATCGGAAACGTCGTGCCACCTTCCGGACCCGTGAACGAGAGCACCGCCATGATCAGGAGCGGCAGCCACTGGTAGAGGAGAAACAGGCCCACGACCGTGCCGAGCGTCGCCGCGACCAGCCGTTGCCGCACTCGCCACGGGATCATGGTGCGCCGAGTCTCCGGATGTCAACGACCTTCAGGAGCACCGCGACGCCGAGCAGCATCGCGATCATGAGCAGCACGCCGACGACCGCGGCGAACGTCAGCTGTCCCGACTCGTAGAGCAGGATCACGAGGTTCCCGAGAAAAGCGAGCTTGTGACCGCCGATCGCCTGCGCCGTGGCGAAATCCGCCATGACGTTGAGGAACACGAGAATCTGGCCGATCACCACGCCCGGCAACGTGAGCGGGAAGACGATGCGCCAGAACACGCGAAGCGGCGTGGCGTGCAGGCACTGCGCCGCTTCCGGCAGCGAGCGCGGGATGTTCCTCAACGTGTACACGACCGGGCCCGTGGCGAGCAGCGTGTAGAAGGACGTCTGAGCGAGCGTGATGCCCGTGCGCGTGAACAGGAACGCTTCCACCGGCCGGTCGACGATGCCGAGCAGCAGCAGCGCCTGGTTGATCACGCCGTTCACGCCGAGGAACGGAATCCAGGCGATCGTGCGGATGAGCGCGCTCGTCCAGAACGGCACGACGAGCAAGAGGAAGAGCGCGAGCTGGAAAGCCGGCCGCCTGACGTGGACGACCAGGAAGTACGCGATCGCGTAACCGATCACCCCGGTGATCAGCATCATGACGATCGCCTGCTCCACGGTATCGCCGAGCACGCGGACGTACGCCGGCCGCGTGAAGAACTTGACGTAGTTGGCGAGCGTCAACGCGTTCGACAGCGCGAACGTGCGCGACGCCCAGAAGGATACCCACGCGATAAAGAGCGTCGGCGCGACGAGCGCCACGAGCATCCAGAGCCCGCCCGGAGCGGCGAGCACGTAGCTGACCGCCGCCCGCTCGCGAAGCGGGCTCACGCCGGCGCCTCCGCGGGCGCGTGCAGGACGCCGTCCTCGACGCGCCAGCCGAGCGTGATCGCTTCACCTTCGGCGATCCGCCGGCCGCGGCCGGTGAACTCCTCGAGCTTCAGCGAGCGCCCGTCGACGAGACGGAAGTCATACCGCCGGATCGCCCCCAGGTATTCAACGGCGTGGCACACCGCGCCGACCTGATTCACGTGCTCGGCTCCGGGCTGCGCGGTCACGAGTGCGGCTCGGACCGAGAACGAGACGGCCTCGCCGGGGTCGGGCGGTCGTCCGTCCCGGGCCGGCACGACGAAGCTGCCCGTCGCGGTCCGCACGCGGACGTGATCACCCTCCGCGCGCTCCACCGTGCCGTCGAACACGTTCGTGCCCTGCACGAACGTCGCGACGAAGCGCGTGCGCGGGCGCTCGGCGATGTCCTCCGGCGTCCCGACCTGCTCGATGCGCGCGTGGGTCATGACGACGACGCGGTCGCCGAGCGAGAACGCTTCGTTCTGGTCGTGGGTGACCCAGACGAACGAGATTCCGAGGCGGCGCTGGACGTCGCGCAGCTCGAGCATCACGGCCTCGCGAAGGCTGAAGTCGAGCGACCCGATCGGCTCGTCCAGCAACAAGATTCGGGGCTCGGTAATGAGCGCTCGCGCCAGCGCCACGCGCTGCTTCTGGCCGCCGGAGAGCGTGTCGGGCTTGCGATCGGCGAAGGCTGCGATGTCGAACGCGCCGAGCGTCTCGGCGACGCGACGCCGGATCTCGGCGGCGGGGCGCCGCAGCATCTCGAGGCCGAACGCGACCTGCCGCGCGACCGTCATGTGCGGGAAGAGCGCGAAGTCCTGGAACATCATCGCGATGTCGCGCTGCCATGGAGGCCGCTCGTTGACGCGCACGCCCGCGATGCGAATCTCGCCGGCATCGACTTCCTCGAGGCCGGCGATCATCCGGAGCGTCGTCGTCTTGCCGCAGCCCGACGGACCGAGCAGGCACACGAACTGTCCGTGCTCGACGGCGAGCGAGACGTCGCGCACGGCCGTGAAGGCGCCGAAGCGCTTCGTGACGCCGATCAGCTCGAGATCCGGTCGGTCCGCCATCGTCCGTTGCTGGACGGCGGCCACGCTACCACACGACGAGGACCCGACGCCGGGCGTTCGCGGCGGGCCGTGATCGCGCCTCTTGATTGCGATCGTGCGGCGCATAAGGATCGCTGGAGCCCACATCGACCGTGGCAGGAGGGCGGACATGAAAGTGCGTTACGTGCTCGCGATCATCCTGATCTTCGCCGCCGGCTTCGCGGCCGGACAGGGGCTGGGCAAGCGGGGACGATCCGTGACCGAGCCCGGCGGCGGCGTGACGGTGCCGCCGACCGCGCTCGCGCCGTTGCCGGAGGGCCTGAGCGCCGAGGAGAAGCGCGACATCGAGGTGTTCCGGCGCGCGCAGCCCTCGGTGGTCTACATCACGAGCATCGCGCTCCGGCGCAGCATCTTCTCGTTCGACGTCCAGCAGATCCCGCAAGGGACGGGGAGCGGCTTCGTGTGGGACCGGCGCGGACACGTCGTGACCAATTTCCACGTCATCCAGGAAGGCGACGCCTTCTCCGTCACGCTCGCGGACCAGTCGGAGTGGGAGGCGAAGGTCGCGGGAGTGGCTCCGGAAAAGGACCTCGCGGTGTTGAAGATCGGTACGCCCGCGGATCGGCTCGTCCCGCTGACGCCGGGGAACTCACGCGGGCTCCTGGTCGGGCAGCGCGTGCTCGCCGTCGGTAACCCGTTCGGGCTCGACCATTCGCTGACCGTCGGCGTGGTCAGCGCGCTGGGTCGGGAGCTGCAGTCGCCCAACGGGCGTCGCATCCGCGACGTGATCCAGACCGACGCCGCGATCAACCCCGGCAACTCCGGAGGCCCGCTCCTCGACTCGGCGGGACGGCTGATCGGCGTGAACGCGGCGATCTACAGTCCGAGCGGCGCGTCCGCGGGCATCGGCTTCGCGGTGCCGGTCGATACGGTGAGCCGCCTGGTGCCGCAGCTCATCGAGCGCGGTCGCGCGGTGCAGGCAGGCATCGGCGCCACGTTCATCCCGGAGAGCTACAGGGACCAGCTCGGCATCCGCGGGGTCGCGGTCGCCGAGGTGCTGTCGAATGGCCCGGCGGCGCGCGCGGGGCTGGTCGGCGTTCAGATCACGCGGACGCGTCGGATGGTGCTCGGCGATCGCATTGTCGCCGTCGACGGCAAGCCCGTGAGCTCCGAGGACGACATCCGCGACATCTTCGAGCAGCTCGGCGTCGGCGCCACGGTCACGCTCACCGTCGCGCGTGGAAACGACAAGCGGGACGTCCGCATCCAGCTCGTTCAGGTGCGCGAGGGCGCGTGATGCGAGCATCCATCGCGGGCTCGTGGTACACGATACGGCATGCGGATCTTGCTCCTGTCGATGCCGGACTCCTTCGAGCACATGCCGTCGCTCGCGATTCGCATGCCGAACGGCGCCCTCACGTCGCTGGCGGGCAACGTCGACGCGCACCATCGCGTGGCCGTGGCCGACCTGGTCCTGGTTCAGGGGCGGGTGAGGCAGACCGTCACACAGCTGATCCGCGACCATCAACCGGACCTGGTCGGATTGTCGGTGATGACGTTCCAGCGACGAACGGCGTTGTCGCTGATCCGTCTCGTGCGCCAGCTGAGGCCGGAGGCGTGCATCGTCGTGGGCGGCTACGATCCGAGCCTGGCGCCCGAGGCGTACACGAGCTCTCCGGACTCGGCGCCCGACGTGATCGTGCGAGGCGAAGGCGAGATCACGTTCCGCGAGCTGTTGCGGGCGATCGAGGCCGGGCGGGGCGGGGACGGCATCGCGGGTCTGTCCTATCGCTCCGGCGACGGCTTCGTCCAGAATCCCGACCGCCCCGTCACCGGTCTCGCGAGCGGCGACATCAAGCTTCCGAACCGCGGCGCGCGCGTGCTCACGGGCTACACGCTGATCGGCCGACAGATCGACGTCGTGGAGACGTCGCGCGGCTGCACGTTCGACTGCAGCTTCTGCTCCATCATCGAGATGCGCGGCCGCAACTTCCACACGTATGCCTTCGATCGCGTCCTCGCCGACATCCGCGATGCGCGAGACCACGGCGCGCGGGCGATCTTCCTCGTGGACGATAACATCACGCTGAATGTCAGGCGGTTCGCCGAGCTCTGCCGGGCGATCGTCGCCGCCCGCCTCGACGATCTCGAGTACACCGTCCAGGCCATGACCTCCGCGATCGCCACGCACGGCGCGACGCTGGCGCCGCTGATGCGCCGCGCCGGGTTCCGGTACGTCTTCCTCGGGATCGAGAACATCCTGGATCAGGACCTCGCCTTCCTGCGCGCTACCGCGAAGAACCGGTGGCGGGACGAGCAGGGCGCCCGCGTCAACGCGACCGTGCAGGCGATCAGCCATCTGCATCGCCACAAGATGTACGTCGTCGGCGGGCTGATCGTCGGCAACCCCGACGACACGCGCGAATCGATCGAGGCGAACCTCGCGTTCGCGCGGCGCTACGTCGATTTCCCCTACATCCAGCACCCGACGCCGTACCCGCGCACGCCGATGACGAAGGATTTCCGCGAGCGCAGCCTCATCGTCGAAGACGACGTCGCGGAATACGACGGCACGACCGCGGTCGTCCGGAGCGAGCATCTCCGCCCGGACGAGATCGAGTTTCTCCGGTGGCGCGCCGAGCGCTGGATGAAGCTGCGTCACTTGCCGGTCGCGCTCGTGCACAGCCCGCGATTCGGCCTTCGCCACGGGTTGTCGATGCTGCGTCACACCTTCCGAGGCAGCACGCTGCGCTCGCTCCTGCGCCTCGAAGACGAGCGAACAGCGTTCGAGCGATACCGCGCGCTCCGTCGCGCGGAGCGCGAGACCGCATAGACGGAGGGCAATGGACTTTCACGCGTTCATGTACGTCACGATCGGTCGGCGCGCCGAGCTCGAACGCGGCATGGCCGGCAAGGATCCGGTGCTGTATCAGCGAATGCTCGACGAGATCGCCGAGTACGCGCGCACGTGCGATCAGGCGGGCTGGTCGGGCATCGGCATTCCGGAACATCACCTGCAGATCGAGGGGTTCGAGCTCGGACAGGATCCGGGGCTGATGGCGATGTTCCTCGGTCAGCACGCGCCGCGGCTGCGCATCGATCAGTTCGGGTACGTGCTGCCGACGCACAACCCGCTGCGCGTGGCGGAGCACGCCGCGACGCTGGATCACCTCCTGGGCGGACGGCTCAACGTGGCGTTCGTCAGGGGCTACCAGGCCCGGTGGTTCGAGAACTACGCTGCGGTGCCGGGCGCGCGCGCCACGGGTCCGTGGAACCGCAAGAGCGAGCAGGACGTGGAAAACCGCGAGCTCTTCGAGGAGTGTGTCGCGATCATCAAGACCGCGTGGACGCACGACACGTTCTCGTTCAAAGGCAAATACTGGTCGTTTCCGCCCGAGGGACAGCGCCAGCCTCACGAGCACCCGGTCTATCTCCGTTACGGGCGCGGCGTCGATCCGGACGGAACGATTCGCGAGGTTGGCATCGCGCCGCGTCCGCTCCAGAATCCGATCCCCGTGTACTCCGGCTTCACGCACAGCCTGCAGACGTCGCTCTACTGGGCGCGAGAAGGCGGCAAGCCGATCGTCATGGCCAGCGAGATGCCGTTCTGCGAGATGCTGTGGAGCCGCTACCGCGAGGTCGCCGAGGAGCACGGTCGTCACGTGCCGCGCGGGGAAGAAGCTGCGTGGGGCGGCTACCTGGTGCTCGCCGAGACGAAGAGCGAGGCGGAGGCGTGGGCGGAAGATTGTCTCTGGATGTGGGATTCGTGGTCGACGCCGTTCGGACAGGATCGGCCGCCACTGCTCATCGGCGATGCCGACACCGTCACGCGGATGATCGAGAACGCCGCACGTCACGTCCCGTTCAATGAAGTTTTTCTCCTGTTCGGACAGGGGATTCTGGACCGTGACCGCTGTCTCGAAACGCTCGATCTCTTCGCCGAGAAGGTAATTCCGCGCTTTCGCTGACGGTGCGAGCCGCCGATGTCGACATGACACGGCGACGAATATGCATCGTTCAATGACCGTCCAATCTGACGATGGTGCACGAGCGCCATCGAAACGCCGATCCCTGGCTCTTGCGTCATGCGCCAGATCGGCGATCGGAAGGGAGTCAGATCACGATGAAGACTTCGACCATGGGCATTCTCGGCGCAGCCGTACTTCTGATCGTCGGCGGCGCGAGCGTCGCGCACGCGCAACCGCGGATCGACATCGGCATTCACCTGCCGGGTCCACCGTCGTTCGTGGTGGTTCCCGGCACGCCCGTGTACTACGCGCCTCGCGCTCCCGCGAACGTGTTCTTCTACGGAGGCCAGTACTGGGTCTACAACGGCGGGTGGTACGCCGGTCCGTCGTGGAACGGTCCGTGGGGGGTCGTCGGGCCCGCAGTCGTGCCGGCGCCGATCCTTCGTGTTCCGGTGCGCTACTACCCGGTGCCGCCGTCGCCGTGGCGCGGATGGCGGCGCGATGCCCCGCCGCACTGGGGGCCGCCGCACGGGCGCGAGTGGCGGGAAGCCCCACACGAGCGCGCATGGCGTGAGCGCGAAGAGCACTGGAAGCACGGCGAACACTGGAAGCGCGCAGCGGGACCGGAACGAGGCGGCGGGCACGGACACCACGACAAGCACTGATCGCTGAGGACGAACCACTCCGGGTGACAGAGGCGGGCGTCGGGTTCCCCGGCGCCCGCCGAACGCCCCGACCCGATCAGTTCTTCCACTCCTTCATGAATCGCCCGTAGCAGTCACGCTCGCCGGGCATCTTCGGCCATCCGGCGAGGAGCCGCGCGGACGCGAGCAGCAATCGGTGCTTGAGATGCGTCGAGTTCGCGGCGTACTCCTCGAAGCTCGAGTGCGTGATTTTCTGGTTGTGCGGATCGTCCTGGAACTTGCACGCCGTCACGGCGATCGTCTGCCGATACGGTGTGAGATCCGCGCCGGACTCCAGATAGGCCTTCGCCAGCGCGGTCGTGCGGGGAACGTCGTAGGCCAGGATCGCCTCGTCCAGCTCTCTGAGCAACGCCTCCGGAGTGCGGCCGTGCGCGGCGAATGCCGCGCACTCCTGCTCGATCATCGTCGTGAACAGCTTGTCGGAGCGTGCCACGTCGTTCACGAAGTTCGCCATCAGATAG
>QHRT01000119.1:8355-8873 GCA_003220195.1 Candidatus Rokuibacteriota bacterium
ATGCTGACCGTCGGTGAACTGACGGGGGACCGTGGTGCGGAGGATCAGCTCCGCCGCGCCGATCTGGATCGTGTCCCCGAGGCTCTTGATCGACTTGCCGTTCTTGAGATGCGTGGTGAGGAGATCCCACACGGTCGATGCGTCGGCCTCCACGAGCCGACGCACCATCTCCTCCACCTCGGCCGGCGTGAGCGGCGTCTGGTTCGTCTGCTTGAGTGACTTCCCGCTGTCGGGGAACTCGGTCGTCACCGTGACGCAGGCCGCGTCGTACACCGAGTAGTACAGCGGGCCGACGGCCAGGTCCGGCACGCCAATGTAGTAGACGCCGTGCGCGCGATCCCAGCCGATCACGTCGGCGAGATCGGTCACCGCCCGCGCCCGCAACGCCTTGTGCCCGGTGTTGCGCGCCTTACGGCCGGCCACCGTGTCCTGCACGTCGATGAGGCCGAGGAAGAGCAGTTGATCGCGAAGCCGCGGACGAACCTCAGGGTCGGTCGCCAGACCGAGAAAGAGTCCGT
>QHRT01000120.1:0-12198 GCA_003220195.1 Candidatus Rokuibacteriota bacterium
GGGCTCGTCCCCTGTGGGAGGTCTCTTCAGCAACGGCGGCAGCGCCACCCTCAAGAACACCATCGTGGCCGACAGCTTCGGGGCTGACTGCGGTGCTTCCGGGGCGGTCACTTCGCTCGGGCACAACCTGGACAGCGACAGCACCTGTGGGTTGTCGAGCTCCGGCGACCTGAGCGGCGCCGATCCCCTGCTGGGCCCCCTGGCCAATAACGGAGGGCCCACCGAGACGCATGCGCTCAAGGACGGAAGCCCGGCCATCGATGCCGGCGATAACGCCGGCTGTCCGGCCACGGATCAGCGCGGCACCGCGCGGCCCCAGGGGGCGGCCTGCGACATCGGCGCTTTCGAGCGAGCGGACGCTGCAGCGTCAGCCGATCTCGTTCTCGTCAAGGCGGCGAGCGCGAGTGAGGTCAGCGTCGGCGACCTTCTTGTCTACACGCTCACCGTCACGAACAGCGGACCGGCCGCCACGAGCGTGCTTCTCACCGACCCGTTGTCGGATCACGTGACCCTGCGCGAAGCGCGTTCGAGTAAAGGCAGCTGCCGCACCGGGCCGGCCGAGAGGACGACAGTGGTCACGTGCAGTCTGGGCGAGCTCCTGCCAGCGACGACCGCGACGGTGACGATCGTCGTTAGCCCGACGAAGCCGGGCGAGATCATCAACACGGCCTTCGTGGCGGGCAGCGTCGCCGATCCCGACCCCCGCAACAATCGGTCGCGCACCCGGACGCGGGTTCTGCCTGCGCGGTAGGATCCGGCGACATTCGGAAACGAGCTGAGCCCGGGGAAGGAAAGAGATGTCATTCGGCACCGGCGTGCGTCAACGTCCGCATCGCGATCGTGGTTTCCCTGGCGCTCGCGCTCGCCATGGGCGTGAGTTTTCCCCGGCGGTGAGTGAACCTATCTGATTGCATGGCCGCACCCGACATAGGTATTGCTCCGAGTATTGATGGGTTACCCTGACGGCCACGATGTCCGAGGCGCTCGCCGACCTCGACTGGTTCGCGCGCGATGTGCGCCCACTCGTCGGGTAGTGCTCGGACGGCGCGCGGAGCCGCCGCCGGTTCAGGGCATGTGGCCCCGGCGGCCGCGCCCGCGTGCGGCATCGTGCTCGGCCTGGTCCTCGAGACGTCGAGGCCGCCCGCCGGTGGCTCGTGGCGGCCGTGCCAGATCCGCCCACCCATCCGTCGAGTCCGAGTAGCGTCCTGATGCTCGACATTCTCTTCGAGGACGACGCGCTCCTGTTCATCAACAAGCCCGCCGGTGTCGTCGTCCAGCAGCGGGTGCATCATCCCGAGGAACCGCACCTGCACGCCGAAGTCCTGCGACACACCTTCCCCGCGTATCTCATGCAGCGGCTCGATCGGGGGACCAGTGGCGTGATGTTCTTTTCGAAGCGGGCGGACCTGAACGCGCGACTCACGCGGCAGTTCGAGCGGAAGCGGATTCGGAAGCGGTATCTCGCGATCTGCGAGGGCTCTCTCGTGGAGCGGCAGACCATCGACGCGCCGCTCGCGCGCGTGGGCGCGATCACGTTTGCGGTCCGCGAGGGCGGGCGACCCGCGATCACCCACGTCCACCCGTTGCACGCCACGGCCTGCGGGTCACTGCTCGACATCGGACTCGAAACTGGGCGGACGCATCAGATACGTGTGCATCTGTCCGCCATCGGCCATCCGCTGGCCGGCGACTGGCTCTATGGAACACGCAACGCGCCGAGGCCGATGCTGCACGCCGCCGAGATCGAGCTGACGCATCCCTCGACCAACGAGCCGCTTCGCGTGGTGGCGCCGCTTCCGGAGGATTTTCTGGAGGAGGCCCGCCGCCGCGGCATCGTCATCGGGCCAGAGTCCCTTGGGGTCCGGCGGTCACGCTCGTACACTGATTCCGGAGGAGCGTGACCCATGCCAGAGCCGGTGTCCGAGGAGCGGCAGAAGGCGTTTTTCGAGAAGGCGCGCAAGGGCGTGCTCGCGTGGCTCGCGAAGCGCGACGGCGCGTCCGCCACGCTGAGCGAGATGCACGCCCACAGCTCGGAGCGATACCTGATCACGCATCCGGGCTTCTCGAGGAGGATGGAGAGCTTCGTCGCCGAGAGCCTGGTCGACGACGACGACGGGACGATGACGGCGACGCTCACCGACGCTGGCCGCGAGTTCATCGCCCGCTGACCAGCCGAGGACCATCCGCCGCGGCGAAGGACTCGGTCGACGGGTGTCTACGCGCGGGCTACGTGCACTTCGGAGGCGGGGCGTCGGGCGCCTTGCGCGGAACCAGCGTGCACGCGAACGTCGCGGGCTGTGCGCGATACTCACCGAGCAGCTTCTCGAGGAGCTGGAGCGTGCGCTCGCGCTTCGCCAGGCCGATGCCGTAGATCGCCAGGTCGTTGACCAGGCGCGTGTAGAAGAAGTGCTTGGCGTCGCCACCGCCGTCGCGGGCTACGCACGGTGACGGTTTCTCGGCCACCTTGAGCTGCGGGCCGAACACGCGCACGAACTCCGCCACCACGGGCTCGCCGCGCAAGTCGCGGGGCACTTCGGGGAACTGGGCAAGGAAGGCGTCGACGGTCAGATCGGCCGGCGCGCGGTGCTTCTCTTCCAGATCGCGGGTGAGGCGGATCTGCATGCTGTCACCTCCTGCGTGTGATTATGCCTGGATATATCCCAATCGGCCCGCTGCGGCCGGACGTCAACCGGTACCTCAAGTGGGCGTTCGTCGAAGCGGCCAACGTGATTCGTCCCGACACCACGTAAAGCTCGGTGAGAGCGAATCCCGTCGTCTGCACGGCGTCGGACCAGTGCCACCTGGCCGGCACCTGTAACCCGGCGACCGGCGTGTGCTCGAACCCCGCGAAGACCAACGCGTGATGGGCCCGGAACCTCGCCAGTCCGGAGAGTCTTCTTCACGAGGCAGATCTCGCACAACCAAGGAAGGAGCGAAGGCGATTACGTCGTGCGGCTCTTTCCCCAATGCTCCCGGTAATCCGCGAAACCATCGACAGCGCGGAAGCGCCTGCCGCCTTTACAGTTCTTCACGTTCCGCACATACCGGCTTCACGCCCGGGCGTCATCCTCGTCCTCGGGGCCCAACGCAGATGATCGGGCGGCCCGAGAGGAGACATACCATGAACAGACGTATTGCGATGACGGTCGCTCTGCTGCTCGTCGCGCTGGCGCTCGCGGGAGTGATCGGGACGACCGCGTACCGCGCCGGCTTGGCTCGCGGTCTAGCCGATGCCGGCAACGTCCCCGCACCCTGGCTGTATCACGGCGCGTTCTGGTATCTCGGTCCGTTCGCCTTCCTGTTCCCGCTCCTTGGGCTCGTGCTCGTCGTGGCGCTGGTGCGTGGGCTCTTCTGGCACAGCTGGTGTACGGGCGACCGCGGCGCGTGGAGGAGCGGCGTTCCGGCGATGTTCGAGGAGTGGCATCGCCGGGCTCATGAGTCCCGGCCGCCAGGCGGCCAGGTCCCGTAGCCGGACGCTCGATCGCCTCACTTCCGCCCGCCAAGATCGCGCGCGGGTTGCGGCTGCGACCACTGGACGCCGATTGGTGGGCGCAGGAGGCGCGGCTCAACACGCTGCCGCCATCCCGTCCGGTGGTGGCGGTGCCGCCGTGTTCTGCCGTCAGACGGAACTGCTCTCGCGCCCTCAGCGAGGTGTGTGACGACTTGAGACAAGATCCTCGACGCCGGCGAAAAGGTCGGCGTCAACCGCGCGGAGTTGGAAGCGGCAACGAGAAGGAGGCGGCGTCCTTCGTCGAGGCGATGGCGGTGGCCCGGCGACAGCGCGCGAGGTCGTTCGAGCTCCGGGCGGCGATCAGCTTGAGTCGCCTGTGGACGCGCCAGCGGAAGACACACGAGGCGCGTGCGCTGACGGCCGAGGCCTACGCCGGGTTCACGGAAGGCTTGGACACCGCCGATCTCAACGAGGCCAGAGCGATACTCGACGAGCTCGAAGGAACCACGACGCGACGGTCGTCGGTCGAGGAAGAACCTCATACGCCTCGTTCTCGCGCCGATCGACACGGTGCGAGAAGACGTCACGGTCGGTCGGAAGGCCGGGCCTGAACGTTACTCCGCGTGTCCCGCGCCATGCGCACCGGGTCTTTAGCAGTCGAGGCTGCTGTACCCCCGGGGGGGCGACGAGAACCTGGATGTCCTCGTTTCGAGGCGCCGCGATCCGGCGCGACGGGGTTTCAGGCGTGCCTGTTCGTTCGCTGCACGCGCGCAGTGGCGCTGGCGTTCCCGCGCCGCGGCACCTCGCGGCGGAACGGCGGCCGACGCGCCGGGGCGGGTGTCAGCTCGACCCCCGCGCGCTCGGGCGCGGCCCGGCGGATGTCGCGGACTGCCGTCGCCTGCCGCTCGAAGTTCGCCAGCAGCTTGGGTGAGTTGCTCTGCTTCAGGCCCTCTTCGATCAGCACCCGCAGCACGATCTGGAGGCTCACGGGGAGCATCAGCTCGATGGTGGCGCGTCCGGCGAGCACGCGCGCCCGGTCGAGCACGTCGGACGTGAGGGCGAGGAGGACCTTCGTCTTGTTCATGTCCATCGTGTCTCCTTGCCGCCCGGATCGGGCAGCGCACTGATGACAACGACACTACATTTATATCTTCTATATGTTATATCTAAAATGTGATGCAGTGGCGTGTCGAGTTTTACCATGAGCGCCGCGGCATCCTCGCGGGCTATGGCGTCGACGCGGCGTTGCCGGCGGCCGCGGTCCAGTCGGCCTGGACGGCGCTGCGCGCCGAGCACCCACCGTCTCCGCGGCGTCGCCCGTTGAGCCTCTTCGCTCGGGCGCAGCTGACCGGCGGTCAGGACGCCAGCGGCTGGGTGCTCCACCGCATCGCAAGGATCGACGAGCCGGGAGCGCGGCCGGACGCGTGACGGCGCGCGCCCGCCGCTCACGCCGAACGGGCCTGCCCGCGTGGCGCGGCGGCCATGCGCGTCGCCAGCGCGACCGCGTCGATCGGGCACGGGTCAGGCGACATGGCGCCGGCACGCATGACACATCCTCTCGTGGCGGCCGGAACTTTCGAACGGACGATCGCACGCGAGGCAGGCCATCGTCCGCGGCCCCGCCGGCCACGCGTTACCGCGACCGCTGTTGGCCCCGGCGACGCGCTTGAGCGCGCGTGGCGGCAGCCGACGGAAGGGCCGCTTCGACGGATCAGGCTCGCGTGTCGGGAGCGTCAACGGGACGCGCCTCTGACCGGGCCGCGCGCGCGCGACGCCACGACATCGGCGTGACGATCGCGATGGCCGCGGCAGGGGACTCGCACGACACGATCCCGGCCATCACGGGTGCGTTCGACCATCCCGCGCGCTCCCGCTGAGAGCTCGCGGACGAGAAGGCGCTCGGCGAACGCGCCATCGCCGACGGCGGCCGCGATCGAGAGGAGGGCGGTGACGGTCTCCACGTCCACGTCAGCCTCTCGTTCCGGGTCGGGCGTCGGCGGGGCTGGCGTCGATCGTGACGAGGCCCAGCCCGACCAGCATCCGGATCACCAGCCAGGACGGATCGAACTCGGATCGCATCACGCTGAACTTCGGCGCGCGGGGGCGCGCATGGTGATTGTTGTGGAGGCTCTCGCCGCCGGTCACCCATGCGAGGACGCGCGAGTTGTACGCCGTGTTGTCGAAGTTCTGGCGTCCGTGCCAGTGTCCGACGCCGTTGATGAGCGGCGCCACGACGAACACGTACAGCACGGCGTGGCCGACGGCCGCGGCGCCGCCGACGGCGGGTCCGAAGAGGACCACCAGCATCGCGATGCCGAGGCCGAGTCCCGCCCATCCCCACCAGAACACCAGCCGATCGAGCCGGTCCTCGACCACGTCGGGCGCGAATCGTCGGAGCGTCTCGGCGTTGCGCGCTTCGCGCATGTAGTAGACGACGTTGAAGAGCTGCACGCGCCAGAGCCCGACCAGCCGGGGGCTGTGCGGATCGCCGTGCTGATCGGTGTACGCATGGTGCTTCCGGTGAACCGCGACCCATTCGCGGCGGCGCTGCCCGGTGGTGAGCCAGAGCACGATGCGAAACCCGACGTCCGCGGCGGGATGCACGCGGATCGAGCGATGTGCGAGCGCCCGGTGCAGATACACCGACGTCGCGATGGTCGCCGTCTGCGAGATGAGGAGGGCGAGGGCGGCGATGGTCCAGATGTCGGGTGCGATCCCCACGCCGATCAGCATCGTTCGCTCATGGCGCACGTCCTTTCGCCGAGCCAGCTTTATATAGATTATATACTTTATGTATGTTATAAACCATCACTCGATCGAACCGGCCGGCGGCGGCCGGCCTGGCGGAGGTGTCACATGGACGCGAAAGTCCCCTGGCTCAAGCCGGCTCTCTGGGGCGGGGTGCTCGGCGTGGTCGTCACGATGGTCGTCGGGTTCTCGTGGCTCGGCTGGGTCCTCGGGTCGACGGCCGACCGGATGGCGCGGGAGCGGACCGACGCCGCCGTCGTCTTGGCGATGACGCCCGCCTGCGTGGCGCACTTCATGGCGCAGCCGAAAGCCGCGCAGAAGCTCGCCGAGCTGCGGCAGACGGATTCATGGAGGCAGCGGGAGATCATCGAAGGGGGTGGCGGGGCGACCATCGGCGAGTCGGCCACCGCGAACTCCGCGCTCGCGACGGCGTGCGCCGAGCAACTCCTGAAGACGAACGCGTAGCGCTCGTCTTCAACGAGATTCGGAGGTCACCCGGGGGTGGCGTCCGCACTCCTGGCCGTGGACGACCTCGAAATGGTCGGGACGGGGTGTCCGCGGACGCGGCCTCGGTCCCGAGGAGGACGGAGAACCAGGTGTCGAAGCTCATCCAGATTTGCGCCTCCGAGAACGATCTTTTCGGGCTCGACGTCGACGAAGGCGTCGATCACTCGGTCGACGTGACCGCGGCGCGATCTCGCCCACCGAGGTCCAGTCCGCCAGCCGGCACGGCGACCGCGCGGAGGACGACACTGGCTCGCCGTCGAGCGGACCGTCGCGCGGCGACTGACATGTCGTCACAGGCCGGGTGCCACGCCGCGGCGCGTACCGTCNTCTGTGCCGGGGTCGCCGTCGCCCGCGCCGATGTTCCGACCGTCGAGGACCTCGTCACCTGTAACCGGCAAGCCGAAGAGGGACTCCGCGGCCGGTCAATCTCGCCGACCGCGAAGGACGAGGCCGATGCCGATTCGGCGCGCCGGCAAGACGAGCGCCCGGCGGCGTCTCCGAGTACGACAGCGATCGGTACGCAATCGCGGGATCCCCAGATCCACGGGATGGACCGCGCCGGCGCCAAGGACGCAGCCTACCGCGCGGCGTACCGCGTCTGCATGAGACGGAGGGGCTTCTAGCGGAGTCGCCGCTTCTCGTATGGCGCCGACGTGGCCATGTTCGTGATGAGCCCGACGAGCCCGAAGAGGTCGTTCTCGGACGCGCAGATCTGGAAGAGCTTCGACACCAGATTCAGCTCTTCGCCCGCGTTCCGTCGCCGCGCGCCTCCGGGGCCTCCTGGTCCTCGACCAGGTCGAGGTCATCGACCGGCTCGAGGCTCGGGTTCGGCAGCGTCGTGGGGTGGCTCCACCTGATCCAGGCGCGAGACGCGCCGCTCTCGTCCTTGCCGTCGAACCGGACAACCGTACCGAGGGTTTTGAGCCGCCGATGCCGGCGGACCACCACATGGCCCGGCTGAAGTCGTCCGTTCACGCCGTGCTCCGATCGCGCGCGAGCGCCGGGGGCCGGCGGCGGTGGTTGCGCGCGGCCTCGACCGGGCCGTCGATGACGTCGACGCGCGACATCACGGGCTACGCTTTCGTCTTGAGCAGCTGCTCGGTGCACGCCGCCGCGAGCGCCGAGTTCGGGGAGGTTTCCGCGCCGATCGTCGCCCATCCGCCCGATTCGACGAGCTCCCGCTGCTTCCATGAATCCGTCTGCCGCAGGTCAGCCAGCCGCTGGGCGGCTTTCGGCTGCGCCATGAAGCGCGCCACGCATCCGGGAGTCATCGCCGAGACGACCGCCGCGTCGGTCCGCTCCCGTGCGACCCGGTCGGCCGTCGATCCGAGGACCCAGCCGAGCCACGAGAATCCGACGATCATCGTGACGACGGCGCCGAGTACTGCGCCCCAGAGGGCGGGCTTGAGCCAGGGGACGTTCATGCTCATGTGACACCTCCGTCGCGCCGACCGCCCGGGCCGGCGAGGCGAGCTCCGATGGGTGAATGGTGTATAACACGAATAATTTATATAATCTATATAGTCAAAAAATCTGCCGGGGTGGGCGCAGGCGGTGCGCGACATCCGGGCCACGGCGCGACGAGCGGCGCGTGGGACACGGGCGCGCCGGAAGACGAAAGGGCGTGAGCGAGCGATGTTGATCGGCGCGACCATCGGACACGAACTCTGGATCATCGCGGTCCTCGCCGTCTTGCTCACGCAGACGGCGACCATCGCGACCTCGGTGTATCTCCATCGCGCCCTGGCGCATCGGGCCATCCGCGTGCATCGCGCCGCGGACGTCGTGCTCCGTCTCGTGCTGTGGCTCACCACGGGACAGCACCGCCGCGAATGGGTGGCGGTTCACCGGAAGCACCACGCGTACACCGATCGGCACGGCGACCCGCACAGTCCCCAGCTGGTCGGGCTGTGGCGCGTGCAGTTGTTCAACGTCCTGTACTATGCCCGCGAAGCGCGCAACGCCGAGACGCTCCGACGTTTCGCACCCGATGTGCTCGAGGACCGGCTTGACCGCCTGATGCTCTCGCGGGGCTGGGTGGGACTCGGCCTCGGCATCGCGGGGCTGATGGTTCTCTTCGGGCCGGCGATCGGCGGCGCCGTGGCCGGCGGCCACGCCCTGCTGTACGTGTTCGTCGTGGCGCCGCTTATCAACGGCATCGGACACTGGCACGGCCGGCAGAACTTCGACAACACGGCGTACAACTCGCGCGTCCTCGCATGGGTGACCGGCGGCGAGAGCCTCCACAACAACCACCACGCCCACCCTCGCGCGCCGAAGTTCAGCGTCATGCGATCCGAATTCGATCCCTCGTGGCTGGTCATCCGGGCGCTGGTCAGGCTCGGCCTCGTCACGATCGATGGAGGCCCTGCTCACGCGTATGCGGGAACGGGAACGAGAGGCCGACATGACGACGTCGGGCGACCGGAAGATGTTCTCGCCGCCCCGGGGACGAAGCGCGATGTCGCCGGAGGGCGCGCTCGCCGCAGTGCTCGGTGGCTACGCGGCGGGGGCGACCGCGGCGGCGTGTGCCGGCTCGTCATTCGAGGGTTTCGCCACCGGAGCCCGCGCCCCGGTCAGGAAGCGCGTCGCTGATCTGCTCGCCGAGATGGAAGCGGCGGGGACGGTCGAGCGCATCCCGGATGGTCGCTCCTGTCTACAGATCTTGTCGGCGCCGTCGCGAGCGTAACGCCAGCCCGCCGCTCGCCTTATGCTTCCGGCGGCGATCCCGGTCGGTCGGTCCTGGCGATGCGGTCGAGCACCCAGCCGCTGGCGTCCTGGCCGCCGGTGCGCTGAGCCCGCTGGAAGAGACTGAAGGGACGCCGCCGCGGAGGCGACGAATGCTCGGCGTGCACCGCGGCCCAGGCCGACGTGACGGCGGCCGCCAGCGACGGCGCATCGATCGCGTAGCGCGCCACCATGCCGCGGCGCGAGTGGGCGAACTCCACGAGCCACTTCATGTTCATATGGGATATATCATATATAAAATTTAGCTGTGGTATAGTCATCGCTCTCCGGCTGGCCGGCGCGTGCGCGCGCGCCACGGGAAAACGACACGTCCAGGACTCTGGAGCGCCGGATCGCGGCGCCTGAAAAGAGGCCCCATGCAGGTCGTCGCGGTATCGACCCCTTCGCATCCGAACTGGCGCTGGCGGATCGTGAACTACGCGGGCGAGATGGTCGAGGAGTCGCACGAGACGTTTCCGTCGATCGCTGCCGCGGTGCGCGCCGGCGGGCGACGTCTCCACGACATCGATATCCCGGACAAGCCACCCCTTGCACCGCCCTTTATCCGCAGCACGTCGCACCTGAGAGTCCGCTGATGGACGATCGCAAGATGTTCGCGCCGCTCCGACGGGGTGAGGCGGTGTCGCCGGAGGGCAAGGTCTTGTCGTTGCTCGCCGGTTACGAGGTCGGTGCAACGGCCACCGCGCTCGCCGACGCGCTGGCGTTCGCCGGGCTCACGGTCGGCGCGAGAGCGCCGGTCAGGAAGCGGGTCGCCGAGCTCCTCGACGAGATGGAGCAGGCCGGCAGCGTCGAGCGCATTCCCGACGGCCGGTACCGCGCGGTGCGTCCTTCGCGCGACCGCCGCGGCGATTCACGGCCGCAGGGGTAACTCCACCACTCCACCAGCCACGACGCCGCAGCGGATCGCGTCCGGTTGAGCGCCGTCGGGTCAAGCGGCGCGCGGCGCGAACCCCGCGACCGGCACCCGCTGTCGGCGCGCGGGCCGTCGCGCGACGATCGCCTCGGCGTCGGCACGGCGGCCCGCGCGCAGGTACGCCGTGAGCAGCGTCAGTTCGACGAGATCGCGCTGGGCGCGGCTGCCGCCGATCCGGACGTGCTCGTCGAGCACCGGCACGAGCCGCGTGATCGTCGCCTCGTAGTCACCACGCGCGAACGCGGCGAAGGCGTCGGCGAGCGCGCTCACGACCGGCGCCGCGGGATGACGGCCGACGCCACTCGCGTCCCGTAACGCGCGCGCCAGCGCGGCGAGCGCCTCGCCATCACCCGCCACCGCGCACGCCAGCGCCGCGTGCGCATCGGCGAATGGAATCCCCGGGCGCGGGAACGCCGTCCGCGCGTAGTCGCGAACCGCGCGCCAGGCCTCGTCGCGGCGCGGCGCGCCCGCGAGCTCGCATCGCCACAAGAGCGACGCGCCGTCCGTCAGCGCGTTCATTGGCGGCCCCCACGAGGCGCCGGGCGCGATGTGTTCGCCGTAGATCGCCCACGCGGCGTCCACGTCACCGCGTGCGATCGCGAAGAGCGCGGCGTGCCACCAGAGATGGCAGTTGAGCGTGCCTTCGCGGGGGTAGGACGGCAGCCAGCCCTGGAGAAATTTCGCTCCCTCGTCGTCGCCGCCCTCCTCGTAGCAGGCATGCGCGAAGACGTGCGCGGCGTTCCCGCTCCGGGGGTTGAGCGCCAGCGCACGCTCCACGCGCTCTCGTCCGAGGGTGACGTGCCCCGCCTCGATCGACGCGAACGCGTGAAGGCCGAGGAACCACCAGTCCTCGCCGTAGTGCGTGGCCATAGAATCGAGCAGCGACAGGAGATGCTGGTCGCGCGCGAGATCGCCGCTGAAGGCGATGAGCCCGAACACGCCCGTGACCGGCGCCAGCACCATGGCGTCGCGCGGGAACTCGCCGAGGTGTGTGCGGGTCGCGGCGAGCGCGTCCGCGAGACGGCCTTCGACCGAGAGCGCGATCGTCTCGACGTGCTGGCGCTCGCGGCGGCTGACACCGGCGACGAGCCCGCGCGCGTGCGCGGCGGCGTCACGCGACTCGGCCACACGGCCGTGGAGTGCGAGAGCCCGCGCGCGGCCGATCGCGGCCACCCCGAGGCTGGGATCGAGCTCGAGCGCGCGCGCGAACGCCGCCTCCGCGCCCGGCTGGGTCGACAGCAGCCGATCCACCGCGTCGACGTAGGCGTCGCGCGCGGCGGAGGACGTGGTCGTGATCGCGGAGCCGTAGCGGTCGGTCAACGTCGTCGTCATGGATCCCGGTCTCCTCTGGCGGACTATACCGCGACCCCAAGATAACGGATCGCGGTCTGCTCGTCCGCCGTCAGCTCGGCCGGCGTGCCCTCGAAAACCTTCGCGCCCTGGTCGAGGATGAGGACGCGGTCGGCCAGCGCGACGGCGGTGTCGACGTTCTGCTCCACCAGGAGCATCGCGAGGCCATCACGTCTGAGATCGCGGAGCATCTCGACGATCGCGTCGAGCACGAGCGGGGCGAGTCCCTGTGACGGCTCGTCGAGCAGCATCAGCGACGGCTCCATCATGATCGCGCGGCCGATGGCGAGCATCTGCTGCTCACCGCCCGAGAGAAAGCGACCGGGCCGGCGTCCGAGCTCGGCCAGCTTCGGGAAGCGCTGGAAGACGGCGTCGATCGTCCCGGCGCCCGAGCGGCGGCGGACGATCTCGAGGTTCTCGACCGCGGTCAGCGTCGAGAAGATCCCGCGCCCTGCGGGGACGTAGGCGATCCCACGGCGCG
>QHRT01000120.1:12233-29525 GCA_003220195.1 Candidatus Rokuibacteriota bacterium
CCGAGCAAGGCCACGACTTCACCGCGCTCGATCTCGAGCGAGACGCCGTGCAGCATGTGCACCAGACCGTAATAGGTATGGATGCCGTCGACCCGGAGGATCATCGTCGCGCGCCGAGATACGCCCGCTGCACGTCGCGGTTGTCCCGCACCTCGTCCGGCGTCCCCTCGGCGATCACCTCGCCGAACGCCATGACGGAGATGCGATCGGAGATCGACATCACGATCCGCATCTTGTGCTCGATCAGCAGAATCGTGTAGCGCCCCACCAGGCTCTGCACGAGCTTCGTCATCTGGACGGTCGCCTCGGGCGCCAGGCCTTGTGTCGGCTCGTCCAGCAGGAGGAGCCGCGGCGACGACGCGAGCGCGACGGCGACCTCGAGCGCGCGCTGCTGGCCGTGCGACAGCGTCTCGGCGCGGGCCTCGCTCCGCGCCGCGAGCCCGACGTCGGCGAGGACGCGACGCGCGTCGGCGTCCACGTCGGAGAACTCGCCCGCGCGTCTCACGCATCCGAGTACGCCAGGTGTCCGGCGCGCGAACACGGCGGCCCAGACGTTCTCGTACACGGAGAGCTTCGGGAACACGTTCGTCCGTTGAAAGCAGCGGGCCAGTCCGAGGTGCGGCAGGTCGTGCGGCGCGCGGCCGGTCACCTCCCGTCCTTCGAAGTACACACGCCCGGCGCTGGGGCGGACCTCGCCACAGATCAGGTTGAAGAGCGTCGTCTTGCCGGAGCCGTTCGGGCCGATGACGGAGTGGAGCGTCCCGCCCTTGACGTCGAGGCTCACGTGGTTG
The DNA here is from genome assembly GCA_003220195.1 of Candidatus Rokuibacteriota bacterium. Taxonomy (GTDB): domain Bacteria; phylum Methylomirabilota; class Methylomirabilia; order Rokubacteriales; family CSP1-6; genus AR8. Next base: position 13,025 of record QHRT01000120.1, read on the forward strand.
ACGGCGCGGAGGGCGCCGAAATCGCACGTGAGCCCGTCCGTCCGGAGGATCGTGTCCGCGCTCACGGTCGCGCCTGACTTTCGGCGGCGTCGGGAACGGACACCGGTTCATCCGGTTCCGGCCGCGGTCCGCCGCCGGCGACGATGTCACGCACGCGCGTGAACGCCTCGACGAGCCCGCCGCGCAGGAACAGCACGACGAGCACCAGCGCCACGCCCAGGATCAACGGCCATCGTTCCCACACGACGGAGATCGCCTCGGAGAGCCACTTGAAGGCGGCCGCCCCGAGCAACGGACCGTAGAGGTTCCCGATGCCGCCGATGAGCACCATGAACACGATGTCGCCCGAGATGATCCAGCTGATCGACTCGAGCGGCACGATGCCGAACATCATCGAGTAGAGCACGCCCGCGCCGCCCGTGAAGGCGCCGGCGATCGTGAAGGCGAGCCACTTGTAACGCTTGACGTCGTAGCCGACGGCGGCAGCGCGCCCCGGGTTCTCGCGGATCGCCCGGAAGATCACGCCGAGGGGCGAGTCGACGATGCGTTTCATGGCGTAGAACGCGAGCAGGAAGCTCACCGCGACGAAGCCGTAGTAGCGGAGCGACGAGTCGAGCGAGATCGAGAGCGGCCCCACCGCGAACGGCGGTCGCGGGATGCCGGGCAGGCCGTCGTCGCCGCCGGTGACCGCCGTCCACTTGTAGGCGATGAAGTAGAGCATCTGGTTGAAGCCGAACGTCAGCATGATGAAGTACGTGCCGACGCGCTGGATGCAGACGTAGCCGATCAGCGCCGCGGCGACGCCGCCGACCAGTGTGCCCGCGGCCAGCACGGCGAGCAGGGGCGCGTGCCAGTGGATCATCATGAGGCCCGCCGTGTACGCCGCCAGCCCGAAGAACGTCGCCTGACCGAACGACAGCATTCCCGTGTAGCCGAAGATCAGGTTCAGCGCCATCGCCGCGATTGCGAAGATGCAGATCTCCGACGCGACGACCGGACGCACGCAGAACGGCAGCACGACGATCGCCGCGACGAGCAGGACAAACCGGATGAGGGCGACTCGCCTCAATCGATTTTCCTGGGGGTCCCGAATGGCCCCCGGACCCCCAACGCTCGGACGCACCCCGGCAAAGCCGGGGCGCGCCTCGGGCTGGACACGGGGCGCCTCATCGCTGACCGAGCAACCCCTGCGGCCGCGCGATGATCCCGAGCGTCATCAGCACGAACACCGACGCGTCGGCGCCGGGCGGCCAGATCGCGGTCATGAGCGACTGCACGACGCCGACCAGCAAGCCGGCCAGGATCGCGCCCGGCAGGCTGCCGAGGCCGCCGAGGACGACGACCACGAAGGCGAACGGCAGGATGTCGAGGCCCATCGTCGGCAAGAGTCCGCGCACCGGCGTCATGAGCGCGCCCCCGAGGGCAGCGAGTCCCGCGCCCGCGGCGAAGGTCACCGTGAACACCCGGCGGATGTTGATCCCGAGCGCGGCGGCCATGTCCTTGTCCTCGATGCCGGCGCGGATGATGGCGCCGTAGCGCGTGCGCGTGACGAAGAGGTACGACGCGAGCACGAGCACCGCCGTGACGACCATCACGACGAGCCGGTACTTCGGATAGAGGGTGACGCCGAGATCGACGCTCCCGGCCAGGAGCGCCGGCGGCTGCGACGTGATCCCGACCGGTCCCCAGACGAGGATGATGCTTTCCGTCAGGATCAGCGAGAGCCCGAACGTGAGCAGCAGGGTGTAATCGGGATGGACCCGCGAGAGCCGTCGGACACCGAGAGTCTCGATGACGGCTCCGAGGACGGCGACGGCGACGAGCGCGGCGAGCGCGCCCCCGACGAACCCGAACGCTTTCGTGCCGGAGACCATGACGTAGGCGCCGAGCGCGTAGAGCACGCCGTGGGCGAAGTTCGGAATGTTCAGCAGACCGAGGATGAGGGAGAGCCCGATCCCCATGAGCGCGTACAGCATCCCGGTCACCAGCCCGTTCAAGATGGCGCCGGCCAGGAGCGAGAGGTTCACGGGAGTTCTACAACGATCCGATGTCCTTGCACTCGTTCAGGCTGTCGGGCATCAGCGGCTGGCTCGACACGGCGACGATGTCCGCGAAGTCGAACTGGTGCTTCATCTGGTCCGGCTTCTTGCAGCGGAGGAGGAAGTAGTCGCGCACGGTCTGGTGCGTCTTCGCGTTGACCGAGAGCTTGCCCGGCCAGTCCTGCGTCTCCCAGCCTTCGAGCGCCTTCACGATGTCGGCGGGCTCGGCGCTTCCGGCTTTCTCGATCGCCCGCAGCGTCAGCCGCGTCATGCCGTACGCCGCGCACGGCGCGTAGCCGGGCGGCGCGTTGTACTTCGCCTGGTACAGCTCCACCATCTTCTTCGCGACGGGCGTGTTGGCGCCGTAGTACGCGTTGGTGCCGACCCAGAAGTTCTCGCGCGTCTTCGGATCGAGCTGGAGGAAATCCTCGGTGCCGACCCCCCAGCTGTTCACGATGGCGACCTTCGGCGCGAGGCCGAAGTTGTGCGCCTCACGGATCGACACGAGCACGTCCTGACCGGCGTTGAGCAGGCAGAGGACGTCCGGCTTCGCGGCGGCGGCCTTGCTCACGAAGCCCGAGTACTCCCGCGTCCCGAGCGGCATCCGATCCGAGCCCACGAACTCGATGCCGTGATGCTGACCGGCCTCGCGCGTGTACTTTTCCACCGACCAGCCGAAGGCGTAGTCGTTGACGAAGAGATACCAGCGCTTGTGCGAGGGATTGAGCTTCATGTAGTTGTCGACGACCACGTGCATCGCGGTGTACGGCGACGCGGCCCAGTTGAACGCGTACCGATGGCAGCGCTTGCCCGCGATGTCCTCCGTGCCGCCCGAGAAGTAGTAGAAGACCTTCCGGCGCTTTGCGACCTCGGTGCACGCGAGCGCAATGCCGCTCGACCACGGGCCGATCACGACCTTGGCGTTCTCGGAGTCGATCGCTTCTTCCATGCGGCGCGTGGCGGAGCTGGCCTTGGTCTCGTCGTCCCGGGTGATGTACTTGATCGGCCGGCCGATGACCTTGTTGCCCCACTCCTCGATCGCGAGCTTCATGCCGCGGTCGGGCAGCGGCCCCACGTCGGCGAACGCGCCGGTGAAGGGCCAGATGCCGAGCATCACGAGCTCCTTGCCCTGCGCCCGGACGAGCGCCGGAGAAGCGAGCACGCTCGCCGCGGCGACTCCCGTGGCCTCGAGGAAGCGGCGTCGAGTGATCGTGCTCATCGCGAGGTCGCCTCGAGGCCGTACAGCCGCCGGGCCGTCCCGGCGAGCACGGTCCGTTTCATCTCGTCGGTGAGATCGCGCCGGTGCTGCATCTCGGCGATGTTCTTCGGGAACTCGTTGTCCCAGTGCGGCCAGTCCGACGCGTAGAAGATGCCCGCGTGCCCGAGCTTCTCCATCGCCGGACCGAGCAGCCACTCGCTTGCCTCGGCGGGATAGAAGACGTGATCGCTCGTCAGGTACTCGCTCGGCTTGCGCCGGCAGCGCGGCGCCTCCAGCGCGCCACGCTTCTCCCACTCCTCGTCCAGGCGGCCGAGCCAGTAGGGCGCCCACGTGCACCCGGCTTCCATGAAGCCCACACGCAATCGAGGAAATTCCTCGAAGACGCCTTGCAGCACCATGCTCGTCATCTGACTCATCTGCGCGAACGCGTGCGACAGCGTGTGGACCTCGATGAAGCTGTCGAACTGGTCCGCGCCGAACGCGTGCGGGCCTCGGACGGTCGCGTGCACGGCGACCATGCAGTCGAGCCGCTCCGCCTCGGCGTAGATCGGCCAGAAGTCTCGATGGCCGAGCGGCTGCCTGAGACCGATCGCGGGAAGCATCGCGCCGACCACCCCGAGCTCTTGTCGCGCGCGTCGGAGCTCCGCGACCGCGGCGGTCGGATCCTGGAGCGGCAAGAGCGCGACGCCCCGGAGCCGCGGGCTCGATGACGTGAACTCGTGGCGGAAGAAGTCGTTGTACGCGCGACACAGCGCGACGGCGAAATCGGGCTCGCGGATCCACCCGATGCCGAGCCCGGCGGTGGGATAGAGGACGGCGCTCTCGACGCCGCCGCGATCCAGCGCCTCCAGCCACGCCTTCGCGGTGCCGGCGTTCTCGCCGAGCGTCCCGCGCACCGAGCGATCCCACGCGTCGGTCGGGTAATACGTGCGGCTGCCCGACGATGGACCGTAATCACGATACGCGGGATCGATGAACTGGGCGAGCTGCTCTCCGGATTCGGTGACGTGACCGTCGGCGTCGATGATGTCGATCGTGCTCATGACGCTAGCCCTTTCCGCCGTCGTCTTCGTGGCCGCGACGGCGTCGAAGGTTGAGAGCCGGTGTGACGCTCCCATACCACGCGCACGTGACTCCTGTCGAGAGGACGCGACTCACACGCCCAGCGGGAATCCCGCCAGGCTCCGGATCGTGATCGCCTCGCCGAGGTGAAGCGCGTTGTGCCGGATGGCCGAGGCTCCGAGCTGCGCCGCGCGGGACTGTCCCTGCCACGGCGTGTAGCCGACGCCCTCCACCCATGCCGACGTCGGCGCGAAGGCGCCGGCGGCCGCGCCGCGTGACGTGTCGGCAAAGCCGATGATCTCGTCCCAGGCGTCCGCCCGCAACGTGCGGACGACGTCGCGCGTCCTCTGTGCGACGGCCGCGCGGTACGCGCGCACCGCACCGACGTCGGCGCTCTTGCTCATCTCGTCCACCTCGCCGTCGCTCATGCCGGTGCCGATGATGCGCCATCGCACGCTCATCCGCTTCGTCCACTCGTCGTCGAGCACTTGCGGGCCGTTCGCGACGACGAGATTCACGGCGACGTCCTCGGTGCGCGCCATGTGCCAGAGCAGCCAGACGATCGGATTCAAGTTCTTCCCGGGACGGACCCGCATCTGGTCGTTCGTCAGCCCGGCGAGCGTGCGATCGAAGTACGAGGGGCGCGCGCCTGCCTCGGCGACGTGGACCTGCGCATGCTGAACGAGAAAGAACTCGATGGCGTTCATGGTGTTCCTCCAGGAGGCGCGGTGGCTTGCTAGGATACGGCGGATGGGACTCACATTCATCGACGCGGAGCTGGCGGCGCCGGGCCGTCCCCGGCGCTGGGAAGGCATCCGATTTCGTGTCGACTCCGGAGCGATCTCCTCGCTGGCTCCAGGTCGTGTGCTGCGACGTCTCGGTATTCGTCCGCTACGCCGTGAAGATTTCGAGCTCGCCGACGGGAGTACGATGCGTCGCAGGGTGGGTCTCGCATTGTTCCGGGTCGGCAACAAGGTCGGTGGATCGGAGGTGGATTTCGCGTCGGCAAGCGGGATCAGTCGACAGGACGGTCGGTAGTCGTCAACCATCGCGGCAGGAGGGGATCATGGCGAAGAAGGGAACGATTCTCGTCGGGACGATCGGGCAGGGCGTCATGTCGAGCGCGGACGACGGCGAGACGTGGACTCGCGCCAGCATCCGGCAGGGGATGCATTCCGACTGCATCGTCAAGGCGTTGCTCGGGGACGCGCGGCACCCGAGCACTGTCTACGCCGGCACCGACATGGGCCTCTACCAGAGCGACGATGGCGGCGCGGCGTGGCGGCTCCTGGACTCGCCGATGACGGGGTCCATGGTCTGGAGTCTCGCGATCGACCCGAGCGACGCGAACGTCATGTTCGCGGGCACCGGCACGCCGAGCAAGCCCGCCATCCACCGCTCGAAGAACGCGGGCAAGAGCTGGGAGCAGTTGCCCGTCGAGATCTCCGAGAACTGTCCGAACGTCGGCATCCCGCGCCCGACCGGCATCGCGATCGATCCGACCAATCCGCGCAGCGTGTGGGTCGGCCTCGAGGTCGACGGCGTCCGGCACAGCACCGACGGCGGCGACACGTGGACCAAGGTCGCCGGCCAGATTCCGAACCCCGACGTGCACAGCGTGCTCGTCATCGCGGGGCCGCCGAAGACCGTGTTCACGGTCGTCAACGACGACGTCTGGCGCAGCACGGACGATGGCAAGACGTGGGAGGCCGCGCACGCGCGTGAGGTCTTCCCGTGGCGCTACCCCCGATGGATCGCGGCGAAGCCGAACGATCCGAAGACGGTGTTCGTGACGCTCGGCGATTCCACGCCGGGTCGCGTCGGCACGATCATGAGGTCGAACGACGCGGGCGCGACGTGGCACAGTCTCGGGCTTCCGGTGCAGCCGAACTCGGCGATCTGGACCGTCACCATTCCCGCCGCCGAGCCGTCGCTGATGTTCGCCGCGAGCCGGTACGGCTATCTCTATCGCAGCGACGACGGGGGCGAGTCGTGGCGGAAGCTCTGGCGGGAGTTCGGCGAGGTTTCTTCGCTCGTCTGGCTGCCGCAAGCCGCCTGAAGTCTCAGACGTGCCGAGGGCGACGTCGCCCTCGGCACGATCACCCGCCGTAGATCTGCCCGCCCCGGCTCCGATAGAGGTCGAGCACCGCGCGCGCCTCCTCGCGGAGAACGCCCCGCACGATCTCGATCCCGCGCTCCTCGAGATACCGGTAGGACTCGGGGAACACCGGACCCTCGTCGAATCCGAGATCCATCGCGTCGTCCCGTGAGGCGCTCGCGACGACGCGTCTGACGCCGCTCCAGAGCAGAGCGCCGAGACACATCGCGCACGGATCACACGAGCTCACGAGCTCGTGCCCGGGCCCTCCGTGGGCGCCCAGCGTGAACGAATTCAGCCGACGCTGAGCCAGCATCAACGCGAGCATCTCGCCGTGGAGCGCGCTCTGCTGCAGCCGCACGACGCTGTTCACGCCGACCGCAATCAGCCTCCCGGTCGCGGCCTGGAACACCGCGGCGCCGAATGGCCCGCCCGTCGCGCGGAGGACGTTCTCGCGCGCGAGCGAGATCGCGAGGCGGACGCGGTCGTCGTCCCCGACGTACGGTCGCTGCCAGTCGACGACGCTGTCGATCCACGGCGGAGTGTCGATCGAGAGCCCGCCGCCCTGACGAGCTATCTGCCGGCCTCCCACGGGCGGCCCCACGTCTCGTCGAACGTCACTTCCTCGACCGGCCGGCGGGTCGTGGGACCGTATCGATGACCGGGAGCGATGTACCCGAGCGGCAGCAACGCGGCGGTGTCCACGTTGTCGGGAATGCGGAGCTTCGCCTTGATCTCTTGCTCGAATCCCCGTCGCGGCCGCGTCGTCAGCACGCTGGCGAGCCCGAGACCGCGGGCCGCCAGCAGCATGTTCTGCACGGCCGGGTAGATGCTCGCGCCGCGGTTGATGTCGCTCGGGGAGCCGTCGTGCTGGACGCAGCAGAGGATGAGCACGGGCACTTCGTGGAGATGGTCGGCGAGATGGTTCGCGGCCGCATCGTTTCTCGCCGCGCTCCGCGATTCGGCGGCAGTGCGTGGCGCCGCGTGCGCGGGACGGTCCGTGGTTTGATAGCGCTCCCGGATCCAGCGTTTGGTGTCCTCATCCTTGATGACGATGAAGCGCCATCGCTGCTGGTTGCCGCCGTTCGGCGCCCGGATCCCGGCGTCCAGCACTTTGCGGATCAACGCGTCCGGAATCGGCTCGGGGCTGATGTACCGGAGCGCGCGCTGCGTGTACATCGCGTCGAACAGGCCGATCTCCTCTGCCATGCGATCGTCCTTCCTCGGAGCCGGCTGGGTCGCCGTTCGTTCGCACCAGCAACATGAGCCCGCTCGCCCAGCCGAGCCTGGTCGCGACGAACTCGTCACGGCGCTCCAGGTCGGCAACCAGCTCCGTGACGCTCGGCGCGTGCCGATCGGGCCATGACGGTTGCGGGAGCAGATCGTCGATCACGTAGATCCCGCCGACGCGCAGCAGGGACAGCGCGAGATCCAGGTGCGTGAACTTGCCGGGCCACGCATCGGCATAGATCAGATCGAACGTTTCGGGCGTCGCCCGGGCGAGGAACTCCGCGCCGTCGACGAGGTGAAACGAGACGCGCGGATCGTGTCCCAGGTGACGCTGCGCGACGTCCAGCACGGTTCGGTCACTGTCCACCGTGTCGAGCCGCGATCCGGCGTCCATTCCGGCCAGCAGCCAGGCGGTTCCCATCCCGGTCCCGGTCCCGAGCTCGAGAAATCTTCCGCCGGGCCTGGAGGCGGCGAGAACCCGCAGCAACGAGCCGGTCCGCGGCTCCGACGCCATCGTGAAACCCAGCTGCCGTGTTTCGCGAAGGATCGCCGCAACCGCGGCGGGAATGCGGGAGATCTCCTGATCGTTCATCAGGACCGTGATCCCGATTCGCGAACGGGAGGTTCGACGAGCTCGCGACTCAGGAAGGGCGCTTCAGCTGGGAACGAAGTTGCGGCGGGACGGGGTTCAGGCGATCCGTCCAGTGTTCCACCCCTTGCTCGTCGGTCCATCGATAGAGCTCGTGCTGTGACGACGAGTCCGTGCCGGGGGGCGCGGGCGGCGGCGCCGGGGGATTCGGGATCCAGACCCACGTGTACGGCGTGGAGAGCCCATCACCGCGAAGTTCGTACCGCCCGTGCGGGTACTCGACGACATTCTGTGTCGGCGGCGGTGGCGGCGTCGGCACCGCCGTGATGGTTCCTCCCGACGGGCCGTAGGCGGCTGGCGCAGAGTAGTACGACGGCGGGGGCACGTACACCGGCGACGGGGCGTACGTGTCGGGCGAGTCGTAGTAGGTCAGGGGAGCGCCGTAGCCGAGAGGTGTCGAATACACGACCAGCGGCGCGACCACTCCGAACGGAACGAACGGACGGAAGAACGGCCGATGACCGAAGGGGCGATTGACGAACGGGCGATGACCGAACGGATGCTGCTGTCCGAACTGCGGCCGCCCTCCAGCGAACCCTGGATGATGCGGGGTGAAGCCCGGTCGAGTGCCGATGCCAGGCCGCCCACCGTGAAAACCTCCGCCGCCGTGAAAGCCTCCGCCAGAGTGAACGCCTCCTCCGACGTGACCCCCGCCGACGTGACCCCCGCCGTGCGGTCCGGCAGCCGAAGCGATCGGGACGAGCGCGACGCTCGCGACGAGAATCAGGGCGGTGGCAACTACGAGCGGGCTGCTCTTCATGTCTCCCCTTGCCGATCGACCGATGATCGGAATGTGCGCTCCGGTCCGCCTATTGTCAAGGCTACACAGGAGACGCGTGGGGGTCATCCACGAACTCAGGACGGTGGTTTGACGTCGTAGCCACGACTCTTCATGCAGCGGTTGTACGCGTCGCGGTCCACCTTCTCTTCCTGGAAGATCCTGAACGGATTGGGCGACGGGGCGAGCTTGCGGCACGCCGTCATGTCGTGATCGATCTGCGCGGGGGTGGCGCGCGGCTTCTCGTACGTCCACCCCGACGGTCCCGCGCATCCCGGCGCCGCGCCGACCAGGAGGGCGAGCGCGGCCCACGCTGCACGTCCGGAACGCCGGCTTTTCGACACGCGTCACGATCCTTCGCCGTGACGCGCGGTCGGCGACCATGTGCCGGTGACCGGATACGCTTCGGTCGCGCCCGGCCAGGGAGGCATCGTCACCGCGATCGCGGTGAGCGGCTCCGGGCCCCATGAGCGAAACTGGAACTGCATCCCCAAAGGAATCGTGATGCAGACGTTCGCCTCGACCGATACCACCTCTTCGCGGGTGTCGGACTTGCGCCACATCTCGCCATGGCCGCCAACGAAGAACCAGATCTCTTCGACGGTGCGATGCGCCATCGCGCAGGACGTCAGGCCGGGCGCCAGCTCGAAGTGCGCCATGCCACCGCCCCCGAGTCCCAGCAAGACCCGCACGTCGGATCCATCGGGCGCCACGACGTCGCGCGTGGCGGGAAGCCGTCTGGTCTCGAACTCGGTCATGGCGGAATCACGGCTCGGTCGGCTGCGGTGGAGGATCTCCTCGGAGGTCATGAGGCTCCACTCCTTGACGGTTTCGGGGCCGCTACCCTAGCATGAGGCGCCGCATCGAGAATACCGGATGAAAGTCGAGCGCGAGATCCCGATCCAGGCATCGCCCGAGAAAGTGTGGAGCTTTCTCTGGGACGTCCCGCGGCTCGCCGCCTGCATTCCGGGGGCGAAAGACGTGCGGACGATCGAGGACGGTAAGCTGTACGGCGCGGTCGTCGCCGAGAAGGTCGGCCCCTTCAAGGTCCAGTTCCCGCTCACGATCGAGGTGCTCGAAGCGCTCCCGCCGGAGCGACTTCGCGCGCGCGCCGGGGGGCGCGACGCGGCCGTCGACGGGCTCGTGAAGGTGGAGATCGACGTCGCGTTGCGGGGAAGCGACGGTGGCACCGCGCTCTCGCTGACCGTGGACATCAACGTGCTCGGCAAGCTCGGCACGCTCGGGCATAGCGTGATCATCCGCAAGGGCAACGACATCGTGGATCGGTTCGGCTCGGCGATCCGCCGAGAGCTCGAAGGCGGAGGATAGGTCCGTGCTGGGCGAATTCGACCTGGTCGAGCCGACCTCCGTCGCCGAGGCGTCGGAGGTTCTCGCGCGCCACGGTGATGCCGCGCGCATCTATGCCGGAGGCACCGAGTTGATCCTGGCGATGAAAGAGGGCCTGATCCGCTACGACTACCTGGTGAACGTGAAGACCATTCCCGGCCTCGCCGGCGTCCGCGTGAACGACGACGGCACGCTGCGCATCGGCGGCGCCACGTCTCACCGGGCGCTCGAACGAGATCCGCTGGTGCGCGAACGGTTTCCCGTCATCGCCCGGATGGAGAGCGACGTCGCGAACGTCCGCGTGCGCGAGGTCGGGACGCTCGGCGGCAATCTCTGCTTCGCGGAGCCCCACGCCGACCCCGGGACACTGCTGATGCTGTTCGACGCAACCGTGCGCATCGAGCGGAAAGGCGGCGCGCGCACGATCCCGCTCGAGCAGCTGTTCGTCGGACCGTTCGAGACGTGCCTCGAGCCTGACGAAGTCCTGACGGAGATCGTCGTGCCGCCGCTGCCCGTGCACTCGGGCTCGGCGTATCTGAAATTCGGATTCCTGGAGCGTCCGTCCGTCGGCGTGGGCGTGGCGGTGACGACGGACGACGGGCGCGTCCGAGAGGCGCGCATTGCCGTCGGCTGCGTGGGCCCGGTGCCGCGCCGGATGCGCGAGGCCGAGGCGGCGCTCGCGGGCCAGACCGCCGCGGAAAGCCGGAACACGCTCGCCGAAGCGGGCCGCATCGCCGCGCGCGCGTCCGACGCGATCACCGATCTGCACGGCTCCGCCGACTACAAGGAGCATCTGGTCGGCGTCTTGCTGCGTCGCGCGTTCGAGCAGGCGCTGGCGTCGAGCGACGGGAGTGGAGCTCCATGAACGCGATCACGATGACCGTCACGGTCAACGGAGAGCCTCGCGAGCTCACCGTACCGACGCACGAGACCCTGATCGAGTGTCTGCGCGAGCGCCTGGGACTGCTCGGCGCCAAGAAATCGTGCGACGTGCAGGTGTGCGGCGCGTGCACCGTGCTGCTCGACGATCGTCCCGTCAGCGCGTGCACCGTGCTGGCGTTCGAGGCGCGGGGCAAGACCGTTCGCACGATCGAGGGGCTCGCGTGCGGTGACGAGCTTCATCCGATCCAGGCAGCGTTCGTCGAGCACGGCGCGCTCCAGTGCGGGTTCTGCACGCCCGGCATGATCATGGCGACGGTCGCGCTGCTCGGCGAGAACCCGTCGCCGAGCGTCGACGAGGTGAAGCACTACATGCGCGGCAACGTCTGCCGGTGCACCGGGTACAAGCGCATCCTGGACGCGATCCTGGACGCGTCGCGCCGCATGGCGGCCGCGCCAGCGCCTGCGTAGACGCGATGATCATCGGAACCGCCGCCGAGCGCCTGGACGCGCGCGAGAAGGTGACGGGCGCCGCGCGCTACGTCAGCGATCTCGTCGTGCCGGAGATGCTGCACGCGAAGGTCTGGCGCGCGCCGGTGCCGCATGCGCGACTGCTCGGCGTCGATGGTTCGCGCGCGGCGAGATCCCCCGGGGTCGTCGCGGTTTGCACCGCGACCGATCTTCCCGTGAAGAGACTCCACTACGGCCCGGCGTTCAAAGACCAGCCGATCCTCGCCCACGAGATCATCCGCTACGCGGGCGAGCCCGTCGTCGCGGTCGTCGCCGACACGGAGAGGCACGCGGCCGCAGCGCTCGCGTTGATCGACGTGAGCTACCGGGAGCTGCCAGCGGTGACCAGCGCCGCCGAGGCGCTGGCGCAAGGCGCCCCCGTGCTGCATCCGGCGCTCGATCGCTCCGGCCACTTTCGCGATCTCAGCGGGCTCCGTCCAGTCGCCGGCACGAACGTGTGCCAGCACTACCACTACGACCGGGGCGACGTCGCCCGTGCGTTTGCCGAGGCGGATCTGACGGTCGAGGACGTCTATCACTATCCGGCGCTGTCGCACCACGCGCTCGAGGCGCACTGCGCCGTCGCGCGAGTGGACGGCGACGGCCTCACGGTGTGGACGGGCACGCAGCATCCGTTCCCGGTCAGGAAGGAGCTGGCGGAAGTGTTCGATCTTCCGCTCGCGGCGGTGCAGGTGATCGTCCCGTTGATCGGCGGCGCGTTCGGCGGCAAGTGCTACACGAAGATCGAGCCGCTCGCGGCGGCGCTGGCGGCGCGCGTGCGGCGGAGCGCGCTCACGATCACGCGGCACGCGGTGACGGTCCGGCTCAGGACGGCGGTGAGAAGCGACGGCACGCTGCTGGCGCGCGAGTGCGACGTCGTCCTCGACACGGGCGCGTACGCCGACATCGGGCCACGCGTGGCGACGAAGGCCGGGTATCGCGCGCCGGGACCGTACCGGATTCCGTGTCTCTCCATCGACGCGCGGTGCGTCTACACCAACAACGTGCCGGCCGGCGCGTACCGCGGCTACGGCGTGCCGCAAGTCACCTGGGCGTCGGAATCGCAGATGGACCAGATCGCGGAACGGCTCGGTCTCGATCCGCTCGCGTTCCGCGAGAAGAATCTCCTGAAGCGCGGCGAGGAATACGTCGCCGGCGACACGCCCATGGACGGCGACATGGCCGACGCGCTCGCGCAGACCGGAGCGGCGATCGACTGGGGCCGCGCGCGAGAGCGCGGGCGCGGAGTCGGGCTCGCGTGCGCGATGAAGGACGGCGGCGGGACGCACACGGTCTCGACGGCGGCGGTGCGGGTCAACGCCGATGGCAGCGTGACGCTTCTCACCGGCAGCGTCGAGATGGGCCAGGGCTCTCGCACCGCGCTCGCGCAGATCGCCGCCGAGACGCTCGGCGTGCCGCTGTCGGCGATCGTCGTCGAGTCTCCGGACACGTCGATCACCCCCTACGATCACGGCACGAGCGCCAGCCGATCGACGACGGTGATGGGGCTCGCGGTCGAGGCCGCGGCTCGCGATGCACGCGGCCAGCTGCTCGAGCTTGCGGCCAAGTTTTTCGGAACAGAGCCAGAGAAGCTCGCGATCCACGATGGAGTCGTCGCGTGCGGTGAGAGGACGATGACCGTGGGCGACGTGGTCAGCGGGCACTTCGGCCTGGTCGGCGGGGAAGTGACCGGTCTCGGGACGTTCGTGCCGGGCACCTGGAGCGGCAGCCTCGGCGGCGCCACGCTGTTCTGGGAAGTCGGCATGGGCGCGGCGGAAGTCCAGGTCGACGCCGATACCGGCGAGATCAGCGTCGAGAAATACGTGTCGGTGGCGGACGTGGGGCAGGCGATCAATGCGCGCGAGTGCGCGGCGCAAGACGAGGGCGCGGCGATGCAGGCGATCGGCCCGGCCCTCTTCGAATCACGCGTGAGCGAGGCGGGGCACCTGGTGAATCCGGGACTGATCGACTATCGCGTCCCGACGTTCGCCGATCTGCCGCGCGAGCTCGAGACGGTGCTGATCGAGAATCGCGACGGTCCGGGACCGTTCGGATCGAAGGGCGTGGGCGAAGGGGGAACGTTCTGTCCGGCGCCCGCCATCGCGAACGCGGTCGCGCGCGCGACCGGCGTGCGCATCAAAGACCTGCCGATGACGCCGGAGCGAGTGTGGCGCGCGCTGCGCGATGCGCGAGGCACACGTCGCGGATAACCGAACCGGGGCGGCCCGGGCGTCGGGGGGCTCGGGGGGCCCGTCGAGGCCCCTCATGGCTTCGATCGGCGTTGCCGCGGCGCGCGTCGATACGCCGGACAAGGCGACCGGCCGCGCGCGGTTCATCAGCGACGTCGTCGTGCCGGGCATGGCGCACGCGAAGCTCTGGCGCAGCCCGGTCGCTCACGCGAAGATCCTCCGCGTCGACACGTCTCGCGCCGCGCGGGCGCCCGGCGTTCTCGCGGTGGTGACCGCCGCCGATCTGCCGGTCAAGGACCTCTACTACGGTCCCGCGTTCAAGGACCAGCCTCTGCTCGGCGACGGCGTCGTTCGTCATGCGGGCGAGCCGGTCGTCGCGATCGTCGCCGACACGCTCGCGCACGCGGACGCGGCGCGCGCGTTCGTCGAGGTTGACTTCGACGAGCTGCCGGCCGTCGACTCGCTCGACGCAGCGCTGGCGCCAGGCGCGCCGCTGCTGCACGAGAAGCCCCGCCCCGCCGCGCACTTTCGCGATCTCGCATCGCTGCGACCGGTGCCCGGGACCAACATCTGCCATCACTGGAGCTACGGCCGAGGCGATGTGGACCAGGGATTCGCCGAGGCGGATCTACACCTTTCCGATGGTCCACCACGTGTCGCTCGAAGCTCACTGCGGGATCGCCCGCGTGGACGCGCACGGCATCACGCTCTGGGCGTCGACGCAGCATCCGTTCCCGGTCCGGAAGGAGCTGGCGGAGATCTTCGGGCTGCCGCTCGCCCGGGTGCGCGTGATCGTCCCGTACCTCGGCGGCGCGTATGGTAACAAGTCGTACACGAAGCTCGAGCCGCTCACGATCGCGCTCGCGATGCGGGTCGGCCGGCCGGTGCGGCTCGCGCTCTCCGCGGAGGAAGCGTTCCTCACCGTCCGCCGCGCCGGCGTGCGCTATCACCTCCGCACGGCGGTGAAAAAGGACGGCACGCTCGTCGCGCGGGACGCCGAGATCCACTATCAGCTCGGCGCGTACGCGGACGTCGGACCGCGCGTCGTCCAGAAGTCCGCGTACACGTCGGCCGGGCCGTACCGCATCCCGCACCTCCGGATCAACGCGTATGGCGTGTACACCAACACGGTGGTGAGCGTCGCGTTCCGCGGGTACGGGGTCCCGCAGATGTCCTGGGCCTACGAGTCGCAGATGGACGAGATCGCGGACCGGCTCTCGATCGATCCGCTCGAGCTCCGTCTCCGCAACGTGCTGAAACGGGGCGAGACGTTCATCGACGGGGATCTGCCCGTCGATTGCGACTACGCCGGCGGCCTCCAGAAAGCGGCGGCCGCGATCGGCTGGCACGAGCGACCCTCGACGCCACGTCGCGGCAAGGGCATCGCGTGCACGATCAAGGCGCCGCTGGCGCCGTCCGTCTCGACGGCGATGGTTCGCTTGCACGCCGACGGCAGCGCCACGCTCGTGTCGGGCACGGTCGAGTGCGGCCAGGGCGCGTGGACGGCGCTCTCGCAGATCGTGGCGGAGGAGCTCGCGCTGCCGCTCTCTCGCGTGCGCTTCGCCCACTCGGACGTCGGCATGAGCCCGTACGATCAGGCGACCAGCGCGAGCCGCTCGACGACGCTGATGGGGCTCGCGGTGATGCGCGCGGCGCGCGACGTCCGCGAGCAGCTCCTGACGATCGGCGCGCGACAGCTCGGAAGCGCGCCGGCGACACTCATATGCCGCGACGGTCGTGTCGTCTCCCCGTCGAGCGAGCGCACGTACGCGGAGGTGCTGGCCGCGCACTTCGGCACGGGCGGCGAGCTGATCGGGCGGGGGACCTATCGCGGCGAGCGCGGCCGCGCGCCGCTTGGCGGCGAGGCGCCGTTCTGGGAGGTCGGCATGGCGGCCGCGGAGGTCGAGGTGGACGAGGACACCGGTCGCGTGCGCGTCCTGCGTTACGTGTCGATCGCCGACATCGGCAAGGCGATCAACCCGCGCGAGTGCGAAGCCCAGGAAGAAGGCGCGGCGATGATGGGCCTCGGCCACACGTTCTACGAAGAGCTGCGCTACGACGGCGGCCAGCTCTTGAACCCGTCGTTGATCGACTACCGCGTGCCGGTGATGAGCGACCTCCCCGACGAGTTCCGGAGCGTACTCGTCGAGAACGGCGACGGGCCGGGGCCGTACGGCGCGAAAGGGATCGGCGAGAGCGGCCTCTTGCCGACGGCGCCGGCCATCGCGAACGCGATCGTCCGCGCCGTCGGGGTCCGCATCGTCGATCTGCCGATGACGCCGGAACGCGTGTGGCGGGCGCTCGACGCGCGACGGCGTGCCGTGCGCGATGCGCATGATCGCTAGACGGCGGCGAGGACGTCGAGCGCACGGTGCACGGGCTCTTCACGCTCGAGCCGGCCCTCGTCGCGAAGCTCCGGAGCGTCCTGGTTGATTGAATTCCTCCACGCGTCCTTGACCGGGCTCACGCAGGTCTTCGGCTGGCCGGCTTTCGGTCTGATG
>QHRT01000026.1 GCA_003220195.1 Candidatus Rokuibacteriota bacterium
ACGAACTTCGCTTCGCTCGTGATGTCCCAGAGGCCGAGCGTCCGGAGTGCGTCCATGATCGCGTTCGGTGCGACCCCACGGACACCCGGCTGATGTGCTCCGCCCGCCTGGACGATGCGCCAGTCATCGCCGCCGGCCGGGCGAGCCTCGAATGCTCCCCCCGTCCGCTCGACGAGCCGCGCCAGCATCTCCGGGTCAGCCGTCGAAAATCGCAGGCTGCTTCCGGACAGCGTGCCGTCCCCGAGCAGCGCACCGAGGAGCCACGGATCGAGCGGCAACGGATCCGAGTGACCGTAGTCGCCGGACGGCACGTCGATCCAGAGCCGATGCGAGTACCGGGTGATTGCGAGCATCGCGGCAAGACGCGCGGTGCTGAGCGTCCGCGGCTCGCGCCAGCTCCGGGAGTGGACGCGCCACAGATGCTCCGCGCAACATTCGGTGGAGCGTCCGTCCGAGAACGTCACGCGATAGACCTGCCTGGGCCCCTGTGGAAACACTCCGCTCACCATCGAGGGACGCCCGTCGACGGACGCGAGCGCGTCGCCAGGACGGAGATTCCCCATCCGGGTCCACCCGGTCAGCGTCTTCACCATCGCGTCGACCGGCTGGGCTTTCCCCATGCTCGGGCGCCCCGCGATGATGATGAAGTCCGACGGTTGGAATCCCGACGTCTCCAGATCGAGCTTCTCGAACCCGGTCGCGACGCCGGTGACGTGCTCCTTGCGCTCGTAGAGCCGCTCGATGTACTCG
This sequence comes from Candidatus Rokuibacteriota bacterium, assembly GCA_003220195.1. Lineage (GTDB taxonomy): Bacteria > Methylomirabilota > Methylomirabilia > Rokubacteriales > CSP1-6 > AR8. The sequence goes on from QHRT01000026.1 coordinate 751, forward strand.
AACGTGTTCTTGAGGATCTTGCCGACCGCGACCGCGCTGCCTTCGAGCCGACGCTCGGCCAGGCTGAAGATACGCCGCTCGGCCTGGTCCACCAGGCTCTGGACGTCTTCCTTGGCGTCGAAGGCGTCGGTGATCGCCTCCGTCGAGACCTGGATCAGCTCGCGCAGCAGCGCCATGTCCCGGACGATCTGCGCATACGACATGAGATAGGCGGCGATCGACGCCTGCTCGACCAGGAGCGCGAGCGCCGCCGGTCCGCCGACGGACGCCAGTCGCTCGTTCCGCCGGAGCTCTTCGTTGAGGGTGATCAGGTCGACGGGCTCGCCGCGGTCGAAGAGACGCAGCATCGCCTCGTACGTCGTGCGATGCGCGTCCGTGTAGAAGTCGGACGGCCGGAGGATCTCGATGACGCGCGGCAGGGTTTCACGGCCCTCGAGCAGGACGGCGCCGAGGACGGCACGCTCGGCGTCGAGGTTGTGTGGTGGGATCCGGGACGGGAGATCCGCGGCCAAAGACGCGTGGTGGGCCCGGATGCGCTGCTACTCTGCGGCTTCTTCTCTGACGACGTTGACGCGGAGCTGTGCGGTCACCTCGGGATGCAGTCGAAGGCCCACCGTGTGTTCCCCCAGCGCTTTGATCGGCTCGTCCAGCAGCACCCGGCGGCGTTCGATCTTGACGCCGCGCGTGTCCAGGAACTCCACGATGTCCTGCGATGTCACCGAACCGAACAGCCGCCCCTCCTCCGACGCCTGCCGTCGATCCTCGTAGAGCAGGTCTTCGACGCGCGCCCGGAGCGCGTCGGCGTCGCCCTTGATGCGGTCGGCCTTCGCATCTTGCTGACGACGGATGTGCTGGAGGTTGTTCAGGTTGCCCGCCGTCGCGGTGAGCGCGAGCTTCTTCGGAATCAAGAAGTTGCGGGCGTAGCCATCGGACACGTCCCGCACTTCGCCGCGGCGTCCGAGCTTCGGCACGTCGTCCAGCAGGATGATCTTCATCTCACTCTCACTCGGTCGTCACGTACGGCAGGAGCGCCACCGTGCGCGCCTGCTTGATCGCATGCGTGAGGAGACGCTGATGCCGCGCACAGCTGCCGGAGATCCGTCGCGGGATGATCTTGCCCCGCTCGGTCACGAACGTCCGGAGCCGGCGCACGTCCTTGTAGTCGACCAGGTCGACCCGGTCCGCGCAGAACTTGCAGACCTTGCGCCGCCCGAAGCGGCGCCTCTTCATGGGCTTCTGCGGTGTGGGAATGGCTCAATCCTCCTGAGCGTCGAAGTATAGCGCGCGCCTCACGGGCCGTCTCGATCAGAACGGCACGTCGTCTTCGCCGGTCCCCGGCGTCTCCTCGCCGAAGGACTCGCCCGCCGGCACCGGCACCGGCGCGGCGGCGCCGCCGCGGCCGCCCATGAACTGGACGCGCTCGGCGACGACCTCCGTCACGGATCTCTTCTGGCCGTCCTTGGTTTCCCAGTCCCGGGTCTGCAGCCTTCCCTCGACGAGAACCGGCCGTCCCTTGTCGAGATACTCGCGACAGCTTTCCGCCTGCTTGCCCCACACCACGACCGTCAGGAAGCAGGTCTCTTCCCGCTTCTCCCCGGTCTGGGTCGTGTAGTTGCGATTCACCGCGAGCCGCAAGTCCGCCACGGCCGTGCCGCTCGGGGTGTAACGGAGTTCCGGGGCCCGCGTGAGGTTACCGATCAGGAACACCTTGTTCAGGCTCGCCATCAGCCGATCTCCTCGAGTGCTCGCTCTCCGGTGGAAGGCGATTCCCCGGCAGGGGGTACTGTCCCGGTCGGGGGTTCTTGGGCTTTCGTCGGCCGGGCCTTGCGACGGACGGGGACTCGAGTGGACAGGAAGCGCAGGACGTTCTCGTTGAGACCGAGTTGCCGCTCGAACTCCTTCACCGTGGCTGGCTCGGCAGACGCCTCGTAGACGGCGTACGTTCCCTCGCGCTGCTTCGCGATGTCGTACGCGAGACGGCGCTTCCCCCAGTTGTCGACCTTGGCGACTTCCGCGCCGAGAGACGTGAGGTTTTCACCGAGCTGCGTGAGCAGCGCCGCCGCTTCCTCATCCGTCGGGCGTGGATCCAGGATCACCAGAATCTCGTATGAACGCAGGTCACTCACCTCCCCGGGTCTTCCCTCTCAGTATTCGCGAAAAGGAACTGGGTCGAGCGCTAACGCTAGCAAACATCGCCATTACCCGCAAGGTCAACGCCTCGAATTGGATACACATGGATCCACATCTACCCACATTCATGTCCACATTCATGCAAACCAGTCGCGCAACGACCGCACGGCACCGCCCGGCCGTTTCGAGCGCGGGCTTCGCCCGCGCCAACTGAACGCAAAGGGAGCGGGCCGCGCGGCCCGCTCCCACAGCTTCGAAGGGGACGTTTCGGAGGGGAGGCAGCGCCTCCCCTCCGAACCTGATCAAAAATCTCCGTGCGGCATCGGCGGAGCCGCCGGCCCCTTCTCCTCCGGGATATCGGTGATCAGCGCCTCGGTCGTGAGCAAGAGCGACGCGATCGACGCCGCGTTCTGCAGCGCGACCCGCTCGACCTTCGTCGGGTCGATGATCCCCGCCTGCAGCATGTCCACGAAGTCCATCGAGTCCGCGTCGTACCCACGGGTCGCCACCGTCTCGGCCTTCACCTTCTCGACGATGACCGAGCCCTCGAGCCCGGCGTTCTCCACGATCTGGCGGATGGGCTCTTCCAGCGCGCGCCGCACGATCATCGCGCCCACCTTCTCGTCGCCCTCCAGCTTCACCTTGTCGATCGCCTTCGCCGCCCGCAGCAGCGCCACGCCGCCGCCCGGCACGATCCCTTCCTCGACGGCCGCCCGCGTCGCGTTCAGCGCGTCCTCGACCCGCGCCTTCTTCTCCTTCATCGCCGTCTCGGTCGCCGCCCCGACCTTGATCACCGCCACGCCGCCGGCCAGCTTCGCCAGCCGCTCTTGCAGCTTCTCCCGGTCGTAGTCCGACGTCGTCTCCTCGATCTGCGCCCGGATCTGCTTGATCCGTCCCTCGATCTGGCTCGTCTTGCCGGAGCCCTCGACGATCGTCGTGTTGTCCTTGTCGACGACCACCTTCTTGGCCTTCCCGAGATCCTCCAGCTTGATGTTCTCCAGCTTGATCCCGAGGTCCTCCGTGATCGCCTTGCCGCCCGTCAGCGTCGCGATGTCTTCCAGCATCGCCTTGCGCCGATCGCCGAAGCCCGGCGCCTTCACCGCGCACGTGTTGAGCGTGCCGCGCAGCTTGTTGACGACGAGCGTCGCCAGCGCCTCACCCTCGACGTCCTCGGCGATGATCAGGAGCGGCTTCCCGGAGCGCGCCACCTGCTCGAGCAGCGGCAGCATGTCCTTCATCACGCTGACCTTCTTCTCGTGAATCAGGATCAGCGCGTCCTCCAGCACCGCCTCCATCCGCTCGGCGTCCGTCACGAAATAGGGCGACAGATACCCGCGGTCGAACTGCATGCCCTCGACCACGTCCAGCACCGTGTCGGCCGACTTCGACTCCTCGACCGTGATCACGCCGTCCTTGCCGACCTTCTCCATCGCCTCGGCGATCAGGTTGCCGATCGTCCGGTCGTTGTTCGAGGCGATCGACGCGACCTGCGAGATCTCCTTCTTGTCCTTCGTCGACTTCGACAGCTTCTTCAGCTCCTCGACCACCGCGTCCACCGCGGTCTCGATCCCGCGCTTGAGACCCATCGGATTGGCGCCGGCGGTGACGTTCTTCAGCCCTTCACGGAAGATCGCCTGCGCCAGCACCGTGGCGGTCGTCGTGCCGTCACCCGCGATGTCGGAGGTCTTCGACGCGACCTCCTTCAGCATCTGGGCGCCCATGTCCTCGTACGGATCCTTCAGCTCGACTTCCTTCGCGACGGTGACGCCGTCCTTCGTGATCGTCGGGCTGCCGAACTTCTTGTCGATCACGACATTGCGGCCCTTCGGTCCGAGCGTGGCCTTGACGGCCGACGCCATGATGTTGACGCCCTTGAGCAGCGCGCTCCGGGCCTCCTCGTCGAACTTCAGCTGCTTCGGCATGGATGGATGTCCTCCTCACTAATCGAGAATCGCGAGGATGTCGTCCTCGCGCAGGATCAGGTACTCGTCGCCGTCGATCGTGACCTCGGAGCCGGAATACTTTCCGAAGAGGATGCGGTCGTTGCTCTTGACGTCGAGCGGCACGCGCTTGCCGTCCTCGGTGACCTTGCCGTTTCCCACGGCCACCACGCGCCCACGCTGCGGCTTTTCCTTCGCGGTGTCGGGGATGATGATGCTTCCAGCGCGCGCCTCATCCTCCTCCTCGCGCTTGACCAGAATGCGATCGTGGAGCGGACGAACCTTCATCGCTTCCTACCTCCTTCGTGAGTGACTGATGGACCCGCCGCCCGGCGGGTGTTGACTGACCTCGCGGCATTAGCACTCGGGAAGAGCGAGTGCTAATATAGCCGCGCCGCTCAGCTCGAGCAAGGAGAAAATCGGGAGGGCAAAAATGCCGGGCAGCCTGTTTATTTCCAATATGTTGCCAGACGAAGCCAGGGCGTTGATTCCGGCTCACATCACCGTCGATTACCACGCTTCCGAATTGCCTCTGGCGAAGGGTGAGTTGATGGGCCGCCTCCAGGGCAAGGACGCCCTCATCTGCCACATCATCAGCAAGATCGACGACGACGTGCTGGCGCGCGCGCCCGGGTTGAAGATCGTCGCGAACGTGGCGGTCGGCTACGACAACATCGACGTCGCGGCGGCCCGGCGGCACGGCGTCATCGTCACGAACACGCCCGACGTCCTCACCGAGACGACGGCCGACTTCGCGTGGGCGCTCCTGATGGCGGCCGCGCGCCGGGTCGTCGAGGCGGACGCGTACGCGCGCTCGGGACAGTGGACGTCATGGAAGTGGAGCTTGCTCTGGGGCGGCGACATTCATGGAAAGACGCTGGGCGTGCTGGGCTTCGGTCGGATCGGACGAGCGGTCGCCCGACGTGCCCTCGGATTCGGAATGCGCGTGCTCTACCACGACGAGGTCCGCGCCGATCCCGCGACGGAGCGCGACCTCCATGCCACCTACACGGATCGGAAGACTATTCTCCGCGAGGCCGATTTCGTCAGCGTGCACACCCCGCTCTTGCCGGCGACAAGGCATCTGATCGACGAAGCCGCGCTCCGCAGCATGAAACGGACCGCCATTCTCGTGAATGCCGCCCGCGGCCCCATCGTCGACGAGGCGGCGCTGGCGCGCGCGCTCGGCGAGGGCTGGATCGCCGGCGCCGGACTCGACGTCTTCGAGGAGGAGCCGAAGATCCACGCGGGGCTCGTGTCGGCGAAGAACGTCGTGCTCGCCCCGCACATCGGCAGCGCCTCGGTCGACACGCGCATCGCGATGGGGACGCTCGCCGTCCGGAACTGTCTCGCCGTGCTCGAGGGCAAGCCGCCGATCACGCCCGTATGAATCGACCACCTCCGGGGCCCCGAGCGGCGCGCGGACGCGCCCGTATGGCCCCCGATACCCCCACACGCTCGGCGGGCGCCGGGAGACCCCGCGCCCGCCTCTACCCCCCGGGGCGCCTGAGCGCGGAAAGACGGCGTTCCAGCCGACCCAGTCGATAGGCGAAGCGGTCCACCACCGGTGACCCCGCCCCGGTGGACCGCGCGAGCGCGATCGCACTCGAGACGATCTCACGCGCCGCCGCGAAGTCTCGCCCGCGGTGCTCGTGGTACTTCGCGAGCTCCTCCCACGGACGGGGATCGAAGATCTCGGAGCGCACCGCGCGCTGCCAGAGCTCGCAGGCATCGTTCCAGCGGGCGCGGCGCTTCTCCCACTGAGCGAGCCGGAGGCACGTCCAGAGCCACGGCCATCCGGACAGTCCGCCGTCGAGCGCGCCGCGATAACACGCGACACTGCGGTCCGGATCGAGCCGCTCCCACAACCGGCCGATCCCGATCAACTCCAGTGGCGTCGCCGATGCCGGAAAGTCCGCGGCGAGCGCGCGACCGAGCCACGCGAGCACGCCGACCAGCGACAGCACGTCGTCGCGATTGTGCGCGAACACGCGAGCCAGCGGACGCGCATGACGCGTGCGCAGGAACTGGAAGTAGATCGCCGGGATGAAGGCCCCGGCGACGTCGTCCGCGCGTTCGAGCCCGAGCGCTTCACGCTCCAGCGTGGCGAGGCGACAGTCCGGGAAGCATCGGACCCAGACACGGCGCGCGGGGGTGACGAGATCCAGGTGCGGCAGCGGAACCGGCCAGCGTCGCCGCGCCAGGATGAAGCGCGTCTCCAGCAGCGGCAAGTCGAAGCTCGACCCGTTGAAGGTCACGACTCCCGACGCGTGCGCCAGCCGCGGCTCCAGCGCCGCGAGCAGCGCCGGTTCGTCGTCGAAGTCCCGCATGAAATACTGCGTGACGACGAAGCGATCCGCCTCCAGCGCGCCGACACCCACCAGGAACGCATAGGTTCCGGTGCCGCCGGCCAGTCCCGTCGTCTCGACGTCCACGAAGACCAGACCCCGCGGATCCACCAGTTCCTCGCCGGCGCGCGCCAGGAGGGTCATGGCGTCGGCGCTGAGGAGAAACGCGTCCTCGAGCTTCTCGCGCCCGTGACGATGCGCGAGCGGATAGTCGTGGCGCACGAGCACCACGCGGCCGTGATCGGTCTCCAGCAGCGTGCCGCCGACGATCGTCTCGAGCGGCTCCGGCGCCGGACGGGGCGCATGGCGACGTTCGATCCGCCGGATGACCTGTCGCAGATCGTCGAGCGTCGACATCTCGAATCAGTTCGCGAGGAGCGTGAGAATGGCGGCCGCGGTGGCCTTGGCGCGCCGGCCGACCTCGTTCACCGGGCCCACACACGACGGGCATCCCGCGCGGCACGGACATCGTTCGAGCGTCGCGAGCCCGTGGCGCAGCAGATCGTGGAAGACCTCGAACAGACGCTCGGCCAGGCCGATGCCGCCGGCGTGCACATCGTAGAGGTAGATGGTCGGCTTGAACTCGGCGGCCTGGAGCAACCGCGTTCGGGCGGACTCGCGCGTCGCCACGGCGCCGGTCTCGGCCGGGGTCGTATCGCCCAGCCACGAGCCGAGGTCGCGCACGTCGCACAGCACGAAGAGCGGCGCCAGGTGATGGAGCAGGTACGTCACGCCTCTGAGCCCGTCGATCGATTCCTCTCGTGACGGACTCACGCGCGCCAGCACTTCAGGCGGGACCGTGAGCCAGACGCTCGTCGTCTGCATCTCCTGCTGGGGCAGCTCGACTTCGCCGGAGCCGACGTTCTCGAGCGTCGCCATCTTGATCTTCTTGAAGCCGACGACCTTCTCGGCGACCAGGACCTCGCCTTGCTCCAGGAGAAACGTCGGATGCTGACGTTCGGTCAACCGCCGGAGGATCCACACGCCACGCGCGCTGACCGCATCGGTGAAGTAGTCGACGGCGACGCGCTTCACGTACGCGACCTTCTCCTCGTCCTCCCGGAAATGAAGCTCCTGGACCTCGTAGGGCTCCGCCTCGATCAGATAGATCGCTTTCGGGTAGATCGTGGCGAACGCGCTCGACCAGTCCACCTCCGCGATGACCTGCCGGCGCTTCGTCTGCTTCTGG
>QHRT01000564.1 GCA_003220195.1 Candidatus Rokuibacteriota bacterium
TGCTCGCGCGTGTAGATGCGGCCGGGATGATCCGCCAGGACCTTGAGCAGCTGGAACTCCACCGCCGTGAGGCCCAGGTCCCGGCCGCCGATCGTCGCGCGATAGCCCGCCGGGTCGAGCTTTACGCCGTCTTCCCGGGCGTCCTCGCCCCGCTCCGGTGCGCCCGCTTCGCCCCCGGCGCGCTTCACGCGACGCAAGACCGCCTTCACGCGGGCGACGACTTCGCGCGGGCTGAACGGTTTGCAGATGTAATCGTCCGCGCCCAGCTCGAGCCCGAGCAGCCGGTCGATCTCGTCGACGCGCGCGGTGACCATGATGATCGCGAGGTCGGCGGTGGCCCGGAGCTTCTTGCACACCTCCAGTCCGTTCTTGCCGGGCAGCATGAGGTCGAGCAGGACGAGATCGACGTCGTGCGCGCTGACCCACGGCTCGACCTCGTCGCCGCGGTGGAGCATCGTGACCGCGAAGCCTTCCTGCGCCAGGTAGTCACGCAACAGCGCGGCGAGCTTCTCCTCGTCCTCGACGATCAGGATGCGATCAGGCACGCGACCCTCCGTTCAGGCGCGGGAACACGAGGCGGATCGCCATACCGCCCAGCGGGCTCCGGGAAGCCGTCAGCGTGCCGCCGTGGCCTTCGACGATCGCGCGCGCGATCGCCAGCCCGAGCCCCGATCCTCCGCTCGCGCGATTGCGCGAACTCTCGACCCGGTACAGCCGCTCGGTCAGGCGCGGCACGTCCTCATCGGGAACGCCAGGCGCACTGTCGTGCCACTCGACCACCGCGCGGTTGCCCTCGCGCTTCAGCGCGACGGCGATCGCCCCGGGCGAATCGGTGTAGCGCAGGCTGTTCTGCAGCAGGTTGGCGAAGACCTGCTCGAGACGGCTCTCGTCGGCGAGGACCACCGTGTCCTCCTCCAGGTCGAGCTTGATGCGGAGGCCGCGCGCGTCGGCCTCGCGGCGCTGCGCCGACACCGCGTCTCTCAGCGTGTCGGCGAGATCCACCGGCTCCCGATGATACGTGAGCGCGCCGAGATCGGAGAGCGACAGCGTGTGCAGGTCTTCGACCACCTGGTTGAGCGGGCGAACGCCGTCTTGCAGTGATTCGATCTCGGCCCGCAGCACGGAGAGCGGGGTGCGAAGCTCGTGCGCGATGTCCGCGATCCAGTGCTGCCGCGCTTCCTGGGCGGCGGCGAGCGTCGCGGCGAGCGTGTTGAAGTCGCGCGCGAGCTGCGCCAGCTCGTCGCCGCCGCGCGGCGTCAGGCGCACCGTGTAGTCGCCCCTGATGAGCGCGTTCGTCGTGTGGACCAGCGCGCGCACGCGGCGAGTGAGCCAGTAGGCGAGTCCGGCCGCGAGGAGGAACGCCGCCAGCAGCATCCCGAGCGTGACCACGGCGAACGCCTGGTGCTGGCGGCGCAGGAAGACGCGTTCCAGCGACTGGAGCCGCTCGACCAGCGGCACGTAGCCGAGATACCCGACGGTCTGGCCGTTCGCCACGATCGGCTTCAAGACCGCGCGCGCCGCCGTTTGTGGACGGCCGATGAGCATCGCGCGGTTGTCGTCGAACAGCATGAGCCGCGGGTCGATCGTGAGCGGAAGCTCGCGACGCTCGCCGGGTTCGGCCGAGGCCGGCAACCCGAGCGCGTCGCGCGACATCGCCATCCAGCGATCCCGATCACCGGCGATCCACGACCAGCCGCCGGCGGCCGCATATCCCGCCGCGAGGCGATCGGCCATCAGCTCGAGCCGGGCTTCGTCCGCGCGATTCACGTACTGGACGAAGCCGCGCTCGAAGCTCCACGTGAAGACGAGGTAGGTGATCAGCGTCAGCCCGGCGATTGCCCCGGCGATCGCGAGGAACAGCTTGACGTGCAGCCGGTCGAACCGTCCGAGGTCCACGGTCAGAATGTAGCGCCCGATCAAGGAAGAATCGTGGACGGGCAACTTCCTCGATTTCTCCACATTCCGTGCGCCTTTCGAACGTCACACTCGTGAACGTGAAATCGAATCAGGGAGTCACGGAGAGCGAGATGAGCCGAATGGATTGCATCAGGAGCGTGCGGCGATTCCTGCCGCGCCGGCGCTGGACGCGCGCGGTGGCCGTGGCGGCGCTGCTGGCGGTCGCCGCCGGCGGCGTCTACGGCGCTCGCGCGTTGACGGGTCGTGACGACGCGGCCCGGAACTACACCGGCGCCGCGGTCCAGCGCGGGGATCTCGAGGACACGGTGACCTCGACCGGCATTCTCCAGCCGCGCGATTACGTGGACGTGGGCACCCAGGTGTCGGGTCAGCTCAAGGCTCTGCACGTCGAGATCGGGTCGCCGGTCAAGGCCGGCCAGCTGATCGCCGAGATCGATCCCACCGTGTATGGCTCGCGGGTGGACGCGGACGAGGCCCAGCTGCGCACGCAGCAGGCCCAGCTGCAAGACAAGCAGGCGCAGCTGGCGCTCGCCGAGCAGCAGCACGAGCGTCAGGTCAATCTCATGAAGGAGAACGCGACCACGCAGGAGCAGCTCCAGACGGCCGAAGCCGCGCTGCGCTCGGCGACGGCGCAGATCGGCGTCCTCAAGGCGCAGCTCGAGCAGACGCAATCGACGTTGCGGGGCGATCAGGCGAACCTGAGCTACACGAAGATCTACGCGCCCATGTCCGGAACGGTGGTCGCGCAGAGCGCCAAGCAGGGCCAGACGCTCAACGCGAACCAGCAGGCGCCGGTCGTCGTCCGCATCGCGGATCTCTCGACGATGACCGTGCAATCGCAGGTGTCCGAGGCCGACGTGTCGAGCCTGCGTCCGGGCATGCGCGTCTACTTCACGACGCTCGGGGATGCCTCGAAGCGCTGGTACGGCACGCTCCGCCAGATCAATCCGACGCCGGAGACCGTGAACAGCGTCGTGCTCTACGACGCGCTGTTCGACGTGAAGAATCCGGACGGCGCGCTGATGACGCAGATGACCGCGCAGGTGTTCTTCGTGACGGCCGAGGCCAGGGACGCGGTGCTGGTCCCGGTGGGCGCGCTGCGTCCGGCTGGCTCGGATTCGCGTGACCGCGGCAGCGCGACTCGCGACGGCGGCGGCGCTGCCGCACCGCGCGCGCAGGCGACAACCGGCGACGCCGGGGCCTCGGTCGACGTGCGCGCTCGCTTCGCCAACAGGCCGGCCGTGGTTCGCGTGACGAAGGCGGGCGGCGAGATCGAAGCCCGGGACGTGCGCGTCGGCGTGGTGAGATCGTCGTCGGACAGCGCACGACCGCGCCCGCGGCGAAACCGTCCACCGGAAACACCCGGCCGATGATGCCGCCGCGCGTGTGAAGGAGACAGGCGTCATGACCGCGCAGAGAGACGTCGAGACCGAACGCGCGACGCCGCTCATCGAGCTGACGGGCGTGACGAAGACGTACCGCACGGGCGAGCTCGCGGTGGAGGTGCTGCACGGCATCGACCTCGCGATCTATCCCGGTGAGTTCGTCGCGATCGTCGGCGCCTCGGGCTCGGGCAAGTCGACGCTGATGAACATCCTCGGCTGCCTCGATCGTCCGACGACCGGGACGTATCGCTTCATGGGTGAAGACGTGTCGGGCTTCGAGCGCGACGAGCTGGCGCGGCTCCGGCGCGAAAAGTTCGGGTTCGTGTTCCAGAGCTACAACCTGATCGCTTCCGCGAGCGCCACCGAGAACGTCGAGGTGCCCGCGGTCTACGCCGGGATCTCGCCGGGAGCAAGGC
>QHRT01000565.1 GCA_003220195.1 Candidatus Rokuibacteriota bacterium
AACAGATGCCGCAGGAAGTCGCGCGCGAGATCACGACGTTCCTGCGCGCCTGATGTCGGGCGTCGCCCCCGTTCCCGGAAGAGGAGAGGCCGGCGTACGGCCCGGCCCGAGCATGATCACGACGGCGGCGATCGCCTGAAGCGCCATGCACGCACCGAGCGCCAGAACGTAGGTGCCGCTCCAGTCACGGATCACGCCGACGAGTGACGGTCCGAAGGCGAACGTGAACTGATTGATTCCCACTACCAGGCTGACGAGCGTGCTGAACCTCTCGCGCGGCCACTCGACGGCGAGGATGAGGCCGGGCAAGGTCGTGAGATTGCCGACGCCCAGGCCGAAGAGCGCACAGCCCGCGTAGACGACCATCGACGACGAAGCCCGTCGCCGAACGTCCGATCAGCGCCGACGCCGTTGCGGTGCTCACGACCCGTGCGGCCCCGCCTGTCCCGAGCATCGGCGTCACGAGCGCGACCAGATGCGTGAGCACGCCGACCTGAGCCGCGAGGCCGAGCGCGAACGGTGCAGATACGCTCCAGAAGCGCCACGTGCTCACCGAATCGCCGCGCCAGCGGTCGCCCCCGCTTCGGGACGCTTCGGCGCGTGTGGGCCGACGGGAATCGCCGTCAGGGCCGACGCCGAATTCCTCCGGGCCGCGCCGCATGACACCGATCGCGACGGGAACGAGCGCCACGCATGACACCAGCGCGGCAATCTCGAGCGCGCGCGTGAAGCCGAGCCACTCGATGAGCGGAATGAGCGCGGGGGTGATGACGACGCCGCCCAGCGTGGCCCCGTTGAAGGCGACGCTCACCGCGAGGCCGCGACGGCGCTCCCACCATGGCGCGAGGATGATGTTGATCGCCGCGCCGCTCATCGAGCCCCACCCGACCGACATCACGAGAAACACCGGGTAGAGCTGCCACGGCGCGGTGACGAGACCGAGCGCGGCGATGCCGGCGGCCATCGCGATGCTGCCAACTGACACCACGGCGCGAGGCCCGAACCGCTCGTAGAGGTCCCCAGCCAGCGCCGTCAGAAGAGCGCCGGCAACGTAATAGACCGTGACCGGCACGGACACGACGGACGCCGACCATCCATGCACCCGCTGGAGCATCGCGACGTAGACGCTGAGTCCGTAGAAGCCGAGCCCGAAGCTGAACAGCGCCATGACGAACGTCGCGGCCACGACGTTCCAGCCGTAGAAGTATCGAGCGCGCATGTCTGGACGCTAGCGGCGTGGCGCGCCCGCGTCTCGCCGTTTTCGGACGCCATCGTCCGGGCGGTGTTGTCGACGACGGGTTCAGTGCTAGCCTCGCGCTATCGTGAGCAAGGCGTTCGCGCTCGATGCCAGGACATGCGATCGCGCGCGACTGGCGCGAGACCGTCGCTTTGACGGCCGGTTCTTCACCGGCGTCTTGACCACACGGATCTATTGCCGGCCCACGTGCCCGGTGAAGCCCGCCAGGTCGCGCAACGTCGTGTTCTTCCCCACCGCGGCCGCCGCCGAGCGCGCGGGGTTTCGTCCCTGCTTGCGCTGTCGACCGGAAACGGCGCCCGGGACGCCGGCGTGGCACGGTTCCGCAACGACGGTCGCGCGCGCCCTCAGGCTCATCGACCGCGGATTCCTGGACGATGGCAAACGCATCGATGATCTGGCCGATACGCTCGGGATGACGACCCGACATCTGCGCCGACTGTTCGCGCGACACGCCGGGGCGCCGCCCACCGCCGTCGCAACAACCCGACGCGTTCAGCGCGCGAAAAGGCTGGTGGACGAGACGACGATGCCGATGTCCTCGATCGCGTTCGCGGCGGGATTCGCGAGCGTCCGTCGATTCAACGCCGCGTTTCGCGCGGTGTATCGATGGCCGCCGACGGCCGTTCGCAGCAAACGCCGGAAGCGCCCTCTGATTGTCAGTCGGCGCGGTCGCGGAGCTCCGTGACGAGCACCTCGGTCGTCAGGAGCAACGATGCGATCGACGCGGCATGCTCCAGCGCGATCCGCTCGACCTTGGTGGGGTCGATGATCCCCGCCTCGATCATGTCGACATACTCGTTGGTCTCGACGCCTTGATCTTCGCGGCGACCACGGAGCCCTCGAGTCCCGCGTTCGCCACGATCTGCCGAAGCGGCGCCTTGAGGGCACGCCGCACGATGCGGACCCCGGTGCCCTCGTCGCCCTCGAGCTTCAGGCTGTGCAGCACCGCGGACGCCCGGAGTAGCGCGACACCGCCGCCGGGCACGATGCCCTCCTCCACGGCCGCGCGCGTGGCGTTGAGCGCATCCTCGACCCGCGCCTTCTTC
>QHRT01000566.1 GCA_003220195.1 Candidatus Rokuibacteriota bacterium
AAGTATAACGCCCGGCGCCGCGACCGCCGAGCACCCGACGGGGCGCCGCCCGTCACTGCCCCGGAGGGACCGAATAGACGCGCGCCGGCTGGACCCGGCTCTTGAGCTGCACCAGGCCGTGGTCCTCGACCCGGACGCCGTCACTCAGTCCCGCCCGCGTGTGCTCGTCGATCAGGAGCGGGCGGCCCAGGACCTTCGTGTGCGCCTCCAGATGGGCGGCGACGACGACCGTGTCCCCGACGCAGGTGTACGTGACACGCTGCTGGGTCCCGGTGTACCCGGCGATGACATCTCCCGACGCGACGCCGATGCCGATCCGGATCGCCGGCTTCCCTCTCGATTCCTGGTCCCGGTCGAACCCTGCGATCAGCTCGAGCATTTCGAGCCCGGCTCGCACCGCGCGCTCGCGGTGATCCGCGCGGGGCAGCGGCGCGCCGAACAGGGCCATCAGGCCGTCGCCCTGGATCTGGTTGACGATGCCGCCCTGGCTCCCGATCGCGTCGAACATGAGCGTGTAGTAGGATCGTTTCCGCCGGCGACAGCGACTCCGCCATGTGCGTGAACGCACGGATGTCGCAGAACATCACCGTCGCTTCGAGGTGCTTGCCGCCGAGCGCGAGCCCGGTCGACAAGAGATCCTCCGCCACCTCGTCGGTCGCGAACTTCCGGAAGAGATCGCGCTGCTGATCGCGCAGGCGCTTCTTCTCCAGGCTCGCGGCAACGCGCGCCCGCAGCAGCACCGCGTTGACCGGCTTGAAGAGATAGTCCTCGGCGCCCAGCTCGATGCACCGCGCGACGCTGTCAACCTCGTCGACCGACGACATCATGACGATGGGGATGTCGCGCAGCTTCGGCTCGGCTCTCAGCGCCTCCAGCGTTTGATACCCGTTCATCTCGGGCATCTCGATGTCGAGCAGCACGAGATCGACGGGACGGTTGCGCAGTGACTCGAGCGCTTGCCGGCCGTTCTCCGCGAACGCCACGCGGTGGCCGAGCTGCTCGAGCGTCCGCGCGACGAGCAAGCGGTTGACCCGGTTGTCGTCGACCACCAGGAGATCGCCCTTCTCGGCGTTCCGATCGGCGCTCACGCGACTCCCTCCCCGAGCGCCCGCTCGACCCGCGCGGACTCGGCGGCCAGGCGCTCCACGTGTGGACCGGCTCCGTCCAGCGTGCCGGACTTCGCGCGCGTCTCGAGCTCGCCGGCCAGCGTGGCCAGCGTCATCGCGCCGAAGCTCGCCGCGTTTGACTTGAGCGAGTGCGCCGCCCGCCGGCACGAGTCGACGTCCCGCTCGCCGAGAGCACGGCGCATCGTACCGATCAGCTCGCGCGTATCGTCGAGAAACGTCGCGGTCATCTCGCGCAGGAACTCGGCGCCCATCGTCGCGCGCAGCCGCTCGAGCGCCGCCGGGTCGACGATCGGCGCCTCCTCGGCCACGATCGTCCCCGCTCTGTCGTCGGGTTTCGAATGCTCGCCGGGCTGTCTCACCACCGCCACCCGCCTCGGACTCTGCGCGAGCGCCGCGATCAGCTCTTCCACGCGGATCGGCTTGCTCACGTAGTCGTCCATCCCGGCCGCCAGGCAGAGCTCGCGGTCACCCTGCATCGCGTTGGCGGTCATCGCCACGATGCGCGGGCGGTCACCGACCAGCCAGCGCCGCGTGATCGCGCGCGAGGCCTCGAACCCGTCCAGCTCCGGCATCTGCACGTCCATCAGCACCACGTCGTACGGCTGGCGCTCGATCGCCTCGATGGCTTCCAGCCCGTTCGCCGCCAGGTCTGCACGATAGCCCATCTGCTGCAGGAGCCGCAGCGCCAGCTTCTGGTTCACGACGTTGTCCTCGGCCAGAAGAATACGCAGCGGATGGCGACTCGCCATGTCCGGATCGAGCTCGCTCTTCGTCACGCCTCGCTGCGGAACCAGCACTGGCTGGTCGGGCAACACCGAGACCAGCGCGTCGAAGAGCTGCGACGGCTTGATCGGCTTGTTGAGGTAGGCGGCGAAGCCTTCGCTCTCCGCGCGCGCCTCGCGGCGTCCGAGCGAGGTGAAGAGGATCAACGGCAAGGTCTTGTCCCCGGCATGCTCCCGGATCGCATGCGCGAGGGTCACACCGTCCATCTCGGGCATGTGCATGTCGAGGATGCCGAGGTCGTAGCGCTCGCCGGCGTGGATCCAGCCGAGTGCCTCGGTGGGCGATCCCGTGGCCTGCGACTGCATCCCCCACGCGTCGAGATGCGCGCCGAGGATGCGACGGTTCGTGGCGTTGTCGTCGACGACCAGCACGCGCTTGCCGGAGAGCGACGGCTGCACGCCGCTCAGGTCACGGTGGGTCGTGCGCGGCGCATCGGCGGCGACCCCGCGAATCGTGAAGCGAAACTCGCTGCCGGCGGCGACCTCGCTCGTGACCGTGATTCGGCCGCCCATCAGCTCGGTGAGCCGCTGGCTGATCACGAGCCCGAGGCCGGTGCCGCCGTAGCGGCGTGTCGTCGACGCGTCGACCTGGCTGAACGACTGGAA
>QHRT01000027.1 GCA_003220195.1 Candidatus Rokuibacteriota bacterium
GCCGAAGATCGCGAACGGCTTGTCGTTGAGGACGCGCCGCATGACCGCCACCGACGTCGGCGGATCGGTCTGCGTGTCGTGCACGCTCGTCTCCAGCTTCGCCCCGAGCACGCCGCCCTTCCGGTTGATCTCCTCGATGGCCATGGTGACCGCGTCGCGCCACATCGCCCCGACGCTCGCTCCGCCTCCCGTGACCTCGACCACGATCGGAACCTTGATGGTCGACTGCGCAGTGGCGATCCCCACGAGACCGAACGCCATCACCACCGCGAGCAGAGACGAGACCGTGCGGCCGTATCTCATACCGATCCTCCCTTGCCATGACGTGATGCCCGTGGACGCGTCGAGTTTCCGAGCCACGCCCCGGGTCCCCCGGGGCGTGTGCGAGCGCCGGGGGGCGATCGGGGACCGCGCCTCGTGCCCCCCGATCAAGTAGATTGGTCAGGATTCTACCGCGTCGGCGGCGCGCGGACCGCTCACGCGCCCTCGAACTGCAAGATATAGAGCCCGGCGTTGGTGTCGGTGAGGTACATGAGCCCGTTCCGGTCGACGTAGCAGTCGGCCGACTGGATCACCTGCGGCCGTCCGGGCCGCGGGTCGACCATGCGCTCGGGATTCGGCGGCACGTAGTAGCCGACCTCGCGCGGCTGGAACGGGTTCTGGATGTCGAAGACGCGCACGCCGGCGTTGTAGTACGTCGCGAAGATCAGCCGTGAGCTCTGGAACGCGCCGGGCCGGTTCTCGTGCAGGTTGTGGGGGCCGAAATTGCCGCCTTTGGCGCAGTAATCCCCTTCGGACGGGCTTGGACACGTCGCGATGCTGATCGGGTTCGCGGGCTCGCGGACGTCGAACACCCAGACGTAGCGGAGGCCGTCCCGGCAGTTCGGACTCGTCGCCTCGTCGGCGATGACGAGCAGGTGGCGATCCGGGAGCGGCAGCGGCGAATGTGTCCCGCCGCCGAACGGCGGATCCCAGTTGCGATGCGCGACCAGCTTCGGCTGCGCCGGATCCGCGACGTCGAGAATGGTGAGTCCGCCATCGCGCCACGCGCCGAACGCGAGGTTGCCGGCGACGAGCGCGTGGTGGAGCGCGTATCGTTTGCCGGAAGGCCAGGTCGGCGTCTCGCCTCCGTCGCGCCACATGCCGGGAATCCACCAGCGTCCGGCGATCGCCGGCTTCGTCGGGTCCGCCATGTCGATGACCGTGAAGACGTGATCCGTGAAGTCCGCGAAGTGGATCGAGGCATACGCGTAGCGGCCGCCGGTGTACCAGAGGCGATGCGGCCCCATGCCGTCGATCGGCAGGAAACCGAGCTCGCGAGGCTTGTCCGGCTTGGCGATGTCGAAGACGCGGATCCCGGCAGTGAAGCTGCCCGCATGCGCGCGGAGCAGGTCGGCGGGGGAGCCGGCGAAGTACTTCTGCTGGTCCGCGAACTCCTGCATGCGCCAGACGCTCGGCATGTTGGTCGCGACGAGGAGGTCCTCGTGCGTCTGGAGATGAATGCACCGCGTGTTGGGCGGGCAGGGAAGAAAGTCGACGAAGCGCGGATGCTTCGGATCGCGGACGTCGAGGATCGTGATGCCGTTGCTGAACGTCTGGCCGAGGTAGGCGTAGCCGCGATGGACCATGACCTGCACGCCGTCACTGCGGCCGGCCTGGTCGGAGTGACTCACGAAGGTGACGTTGCGGGATGCGACGCTCTGCATCTCTCACTCCTCGGTTCGTTCCGACGAACCCTCTCGCGCAACTCGACGCGTTGCGCGACCGGCCGAGGATCGGCCCAAAGCCGCATGCCGTCAAGGTGCGGGTGTGAGAGAATCCTCCTCGATCGGAGGGAGCGTCATGAAGAGCAAACTCGTCGCGATCTTCGTCCTCCTGGTGATCGTGGTGGCCACTGTCGCGCCCAGCGAAGCGCGAAGTTGGGGCCACGGCGGCCGATTCCACCATGGTGGCTTCCGCGGCTTCGGGTGCTGCTGGTGGGGCCCCGCGGCGATCGCCGGAGGCGTGGCGCTGGGTCTCGGCGCCGCGCTCGCGTGGCCGTTCTACGCGGCCGCGGCGGCTCCGGTGTATGCGGCGCCTCCAGTTGTCTACGCGCCTCCGCCGGTGGTCTATCAGCAGCCTGCGGTCACGTACACGCCGCCCCCCGTCGCGTATCAAGCGCCGGCCGCGGCGTACCAGTCTGCGGCGGTCCAGCGTGAGGTGGTCTACCCGCACGGCAAGTACGTGCTGTACGGCGACGGCGTGAGCCAGCCCTGGCAATGGGTGTGGGTCCCGACCGGGCCGCCGCCCGCCCCGCCCGCTCCTCCGGTCCGCTAGAGCAACGAGAGGCGGGCGGACGGCGCCCGCCTCAAATCTCCACCTGCATCCCGAGCTCCACGACCTGCTCGCGCGGAATGTGGAAGAACTGCGTCGCCGACCGCGCGTTCCGCGCCATGAACACGAACAGCCTTTTGCGCCACGCGGCCATGCCCGCCGCGCGCGTCGGGAGCAATTGCGGACGGCCGAGGTAGTAGGTCACGTCTTCACGGGTGCCGCCGAAGGCTTCGCGGCAACACCGCTCGATCAACTGCTCGACGTTCGGCATCTCGACGAACCCGTATCGCGCAATCACCCGGAAGCAGCCGCGGCCGAGCGGCTCCACCGTGAGCCGTTCCGGCTCCGGCACCTCGGGCACCTCGTCGGCGACGAGCGAGAGAAAGATGACGTTCTCGTGCAGCGCCTTGTTGCGTCGCAGGTGATGGAGCAGGACCTCCGGCGTGCCCTCGGTGTGCGCCGTCAGGAACACGGCCGTCCCCTTCACGCGCGCCGGCTGCTCGTGGTCCACCTCGGCGAAGAACCGTTCGAGCGGCACCGATCGGCCGGCGGCGGCCCGGGCCAGGAGACGCGTGCCGCGCCACCACGTCGTCATCAGGAGGAAGATTCCGGACGCGATGACGATCGGGACCCAGCCGCCTCGCATCACCTTCAGCGCGTTGGCGATGAGAAACCCGCCCTCGATCAGCAAGAACGCGCCCGCGACGAAGCCCGCGCGGACGGCTGACCATCGCCACCGTCGGCGAGCGATCGCATAGAAGAGCACGGTGGTGATCGCCATCGTGCCGGTCACGGCGATGCCGTAGGCGGCCGCGAGCGCACTCGACGACCGGAAGCCCAGCACGAGCACGAGACAGCCGACCATGAGCGCGACGTTCACTTCGGGGATGTAGACCTGACCCAGTTCCGAGCGCGACGTGTGGATGACCGTCAGCCGCGGGCCAAAGCCGAGCTGGATCGTTTGGTGCGCGAGGGAGAACGCGCCCGAGATCAAGGCCTGCGACGCCACGATGGCGGCGAGCGTGGCGATGGCGATCAGCGGGTAGAGGAACGGCCGCGGCGCCAGCCAGTAGAACGGGTTCTGGATCGCTTCCGGCGTTACCACGCGAGGCGAATCGGCTTCGCGCCGAAGTGGCCCATGTCGGCATAGAGCGCTTCGGCGCCGGTCACCACGAGCACGACCGCGCCGAGCACGTGAAACCCCTCGCGGCCGTGCCGCACGAAGAACTGCGCAGCGTACCAGGGATTGAGCGCCATCACGATCGACGCGGTGCGTGCGATTTCGAGCGCCCCCAGAACGCCGATGGTCAGGAACCAGACGAGCATGATGGGACCGAACACGATCCCGACGCCCGCGGTGCCGCGCCGCTGCAGCACGCCGAGCCCGATCAGGATCGCGACGGTGAAGGGGACGACGTACGGCACGAACGCACGCGTCACGACCTCCAGGCCTTCCGCGGCGCCCAGGACCGAAATCGCGGGCGTGATGACGCCGTCGCCATAGAGCAACGCCGCGCCGAAGAGACCGAGCATGACGAGCCCGCTGTGCTGGCGCGGAAGCAGGGCCAGCAGCGCGAGGATGCCGCCCTCGCCGCGATTGTCGAGCCGCATCACCAGCGCGATGTACTTGACGCTGACGATCAGGATCAATGACCAGACGATCAGCGACAGCACGCCGTACACGGCGTCAGGCGTGACGGGAAGTCCGTGCTCCGGGTGGAAGGCTTCGCGAAACGCGTAGAGCGGGCTCGTGCCGATGTCGCCGTAGACGACGCCGAGAGCGATGAACGACAGTCTGGCGAGGCGTGCCCGGTCCGATGCCTGCGCCCGGTCGTCCTTCACACCCTCAGTATCGCAGTCACACGCCCGCGAACACCTCCGCCCACTCCTCCAGCATCTCGGGATGACCGTGTCGGATGTGGATCGAGAAGTGCGTGTACCCCACGTCGCGCACCCCGCGGATGCGATCTCGAAGCTCCGGCCGGGTCGCCGTGAACGTCAGGCTCCGGATCAGGTCGGCGGTGCAGACCGGATACTCCTCGGGTCTCAAGAACATCAGGTGACCCCGGTGGTTCGAGAGATAGCGCGCCTCCGCCGGCTCGTATGTGAGATAGATCTGGCGATATCGTTCGAGCAGCGGCGCGAGCTCGGGAGGCACGCTGCGCCCCATGTTGCCGAACTGCTCCACCTCGACCAGGTTGTGAAGCGTGATGGTCGCGTGAGGCCCGGCCTGCGCGCGGGCCCGATCGCTGTCGTACGGTTCGCCGTCGCGGAGCACACATCCCCCGGTGAACATCGTGGCCACGCGAGTCGCGGGATCCACGCCCGCCGCGCGCCATGCCGCGTGCATGTCGGTGATCGCCGCCCGCGCGTGGCCGACGTTTCCCGTCGCGAAGATGAAGCCGGCGCCGAGCTCCGCCGTGAGCCGGCGGCCGCGCGGACCGAGCGCCGAGACGTGGAGTGGAATCGGATCCGTCATGTTCACGACGCCGATCTCCGGGGAGAGGAACCGGATCGTGCGGCGCTGGCCCTCGAAGGTCCATTCGAGCGTCTCGCCCGCGAGCAGCCCGCGGACGATGCGGATGTATTCCTTCATGTCGGCGAGCTTCACCGGGCCGAGCCCCATCGTGCGTCGCGCGGTGAAGCCGGTCGAGATGCCGAAGTCGATCCGGCCCGGCGCCAGCGCGTTCAGGGACGCCAGCGCGCTCGCGGCGACCGGCGCGATGCGGTTGGACGGGATCAGCACGCCCGTCGCCAGGCGGATCGTCGACGTCTGGAGCGCCGCCGCGGCCATCGCGACGAACACGTCCGCATTCAGGAGCTGTGTGTCGTAGAACCACGCGCGAGCGTAGCCGAGCTCTTCCGCGCGTCTCACGACCTTCCACGAGTCCGCCGACGTCGCGAGGTTGATGCCGAAATCGATGCCGTCCGCCATCACGACGCTCCGAAGAACCTGCGCAGCTCGGTGTACGTCTCGTCGGGCGCCTGCTCGGCGGGATAGTGTCCGCACGCGAGCGCGACGCAGCCGACGACGTCGGTCGCGTACGCCGACCACGCCTGGTCGTAGCTGAAGAATTTTGCGGTGTGGCTTTCGCCGCCGACGATCACCAGCACCGGGCAGGTGATCGTTCGCCCGGCGTCGAAGTCCTTCGCGTCCATCTCGAAGTCGATCGTCGCCGCCGCGCGATAGTCCTCGCACACCCCGTGGATCTGCTCGGGCGTGCAGCACCGCACGTACTCCCGCAGGGCCTCCTCCGCGATGCCGCCCTTGCCGAGCCCGTGCGAGCCGAGCTTCAGGCGGATGTAGTACTCCGCCTGGGGCGTGAGCAGTCGCTCGGGAAAGTCGTACGGCTGCGCCAGGAAGAGCCAGTGATACGAGTTGAGCGCCCACTGTCGCGTGACGTGCGTCCACACGTGGTGCGTCGGCAGGATGTCGATCGCGCAGAGCTTCTGCACGGCGGCGGGATGGTCGAGCGCCATACGCACCGCGGTGCGCGCGCCCCGGTCGTGGCCGGCGACCAGGAATCGCGGGAAGCCGAGCTTCTCCATCACATCCACCTGGTCCTGCGCCATGCGACGGAACGAGTAGTTGCTGTGGTCCGGCAGCCCGCGCGGCTTGCCGCTGTCGCCGTACCCGCGGAGGTCGGTGGCGACCACCGTGAACTCCGTCGCCAGCCGCGGCGCCACCAGGCGCCAGTGGATGTGCGTCAGGGGATTGCCGTGCAGCAACAGCAACGGCGGTCCGTCGCCACCGATCACGCCGTGGATCGTGACACCGGGATCGCTGGTCTCGATGTCGAAACGACGAAAGCCCTCGTACATCGTCGGCTCCTCTGGTCGTGCGTCAGGCGACGCACCGCTCCTCGCGTTGGCTTGACACGCCTCGTTCGCTCCTCCACCATTCGATCGACCGCACGCGCGGCAGCGCGCTTCGCGGCATCCTAACCGATCCGGAGGCCATCATCATGGCGCTGACCCTCGCAGAAGCGAACCAGGTCGTGCAGGGAGCGATCGACAAGGCGAAGCAGATGAACATCCGCATCAGCGTCGCGGTATGCGACGCGGGCGGACGCCTGATCGCCTTCAACCGGATGGACGGAGCGATCTGGGGCAGTCTCTACGGCTCGCAGGGCAAGGCGATCGCGTCGGCCGCGTTTGCCCGCCCGAGCGGCGAGCTCGCCGAGCGCGCCGGCAGTCCGATCATCCAGGGCATCGCCGCCGCGGAAGGCGGGCACATGATCCCGAGCCAGGGCGCCGTGCCGATCATCAAGAACGGCGTGCTCGAGGGAGCGTGCGGCGTCGGCGGCGGAACCGCGCAGCAGGATGAGGATTGCGCGCGGGCCGGCGTGGCGAAGCTCTAACAATCGAAGAGGAGAGACCCCATGGCGATTCGGCTCGTCGTCACCATCACGGCCGTCGCAGGAAAGGGCGGAGAGCTCGCGCAGGCGTACACAACGCGATGCGCCGAGGTCATGAAAGAGCCGGGATGCGAGCAGTTCGAAGTCTTTCAGAGCGCCGTGAATCCGGATCGCCTGGCGTTGCTGGAGCGCTGGAGCGATCAGGCCGCACTGGACGCGCACGCCAAGCTCACCGCGACCCGTCCGCCGCTGCGGCCGGAGCTCCGCGCCGGAAGCGGTGAGCGGGAGGACTACGCGTACAACCGCGTCCGGTAGGTTTTCACGCGACCTAAACCAGCGCGCGGATGATGCGCGCGATTTCGGCTGGATCGACGGGTTTGGCGAGATAGCGCTGGAAGCCCGCCGCCAGCGCTCGCTCCTGGTCTTCGACGCGGGCCAGCGCGGTCAGCGCGATCGCCGGAATCCGGCTGGGCGCGTCGTTCCCCGCGCGCAGCTTGCCGATGAGGGCGTAGCCATCTTCGTCCGGCATCGAGATGTCGCTGATCAGCACGTCGGCGGGCATGGCGACGACGGCGGCGATGGCTTCGTGCGCCGACGCGGCCGTACGAACCTCCGCGCCGTGGTCCCGGAGCGCGATCGCGAGCAGCGTTCTCGTGTCGTCGTCGTCGTCCACGACGACCAGCCGGACGCCGCCGAGCGACAGACGATCGCGTGACGTGTCGTGGAGACGCGCGCCGTTGTCGGCGCCCTCTTCGGCCTTCAGGAGCAGAGGAAGTTCCACGACGAACGTCGCGCCCTGATCGGCGCCGCTGCTCTCGGCGTGCACGGCGCCGTGGTGGAGCTCCACGAGATGGCGCACGATCGCGAGCCCGAGCCCGAGGCCGCCGTGGGCCCGGGTACTGGAGCTGTCCGCCTGGCGGAACCGGTCGAAGATGTAGGGCAGCACGTCGTCCGGAATGCCGATGCCGGTGTCGTGGACGGCGATGCGCGCGCGGGCGCCGTGGCGCTCGAGCCGAACTTCGATCGATCCCCCCACCGGCGTGAACTTGAGCGCGTTCGACAGCAGATTGCCGAGCACTTGCTGCAGGCGATGGGCGTCGCCCTCCACCTCGGCGGCCGCGTCGTCCATCGTCGTCGCGATCGTGATCTGCCGGGCGCTGGCGACCGGCCGCACCGACTCGACCGCGGTGTCGATCAGCGCCATCAGGTTCAGGGGACGGAGCTCGAGCTGCAGCTTTCCGGCGATGATCCGGGAGATGTCGAGGAGATCTTCGATGATCCGCGCCTGGGCCTGGGTGTTGCGGTCGAGCGTCTCGAGCGCCGTCACCGTGACCCGCTCGTCCAGCACACCGCGGCGCAGGAGACGAACCCATCCGAGCATGGACTGCAACGGCGTGCGCAGCTCGTGGGAGAGCACCGCGAGAAACTCGTCCTTGCTCCGATTCGCCGTTTCCGCTTCGGCGCGCGCCCGTTGCTCGCGCCGGTAGAGCTCGGCGTTCTGGAGCGCGACGCCGGCGTGGTCGGCCAGGCGCATCCCGATGACCTCGTCGGGCTCGGTGAACGGCCTGAGGCTCCGTCGGCCGAAGTAGATCACGCCTTCGATCCGCGCGCGCAGGCGGATCGGCACCACCATCACCGACACGTTGCCGTCGGCGCGCGCGACGTGGAAGAACTCCGGGCTCGACCACGGATCGTCGAAGACGTTGTCGCTCCGCACCGGCTGGCCGGTCACGATCACCGTTCCCACGAGCCCCTTCCCGGGCGTGAGCCGGATGTCGGTGTATCGGCCGCTCCGCGAGCCGACCGCGTAGCGGTACACCATCGCCTCCCGCATCTCGTCCCACAACGCGATGCGCGTCAGCTCGCAGTCGAGCAGCTGCTTCGCGGCATCGGCGACGGCCTGAAGCACGGTGTCGGGATCGAGCGAGGCGTTGATCGTCCGGGACAGCCCTGCGATCACGTCGGCCTCGCGGCGGCGCGAGTCCGCTTCGTCCGCGATCGCTCTGAGCCTCGCTTCGCTCGCACGAAGGGCGCGCTCCGCCTCGCCCCGCTGGGTGGCGGCGGCCGCGAACGCGCCGCCGACGTCGTCGACTTCGGCGACGGGGATGGGCGTCACGAGCGGCCGTTCGCCGCGCCCGAGCGCCTCGGCGGCGGCCGACAGCGTGACGAGCGAGCGGGCGATGCGCCGTCCCACGAGCGCCGCGGCGACGGCGCCGATCGCCGTGAAGAGCAGACCGGCCGCCACGACGCTCCCGATCGACCGGTGGAGCGGACCGTCCACGATGGCCACCGGCAACGCGATCGCGACGGTCCACTCCGATCGCGGCGAGCGCGCGTACGTCACGTAACTCCGGCGCCCTCCGAGATCACGCTCGAGCCATGTCACCCGCGCGGAAAGGCCCCGCGGCGGTGCGAGCGCCGCGGCCGGCTGGCCCACGAACCGCTCGAGCGCGCTCGTCCTGGCCACGATGGTTCCCCTCGCATCCAGGATGGCGGCCGCCCATCCGGACGGAAGCCGTTGCTCGTCGAGGAGCTGTCCGATCGCCGGGGCGGCGATCGCGGCGGTCAAGAGGTACTTCGTCATCCCGTCGCGGACGACCGGGACGAGAATCGGAAACTGGAACTGTCCACTGCCTGGCCCCGACGTGAGCGCGCCGACGTGCGGGCGCTGTGACCGCGCGACGCTCCTGACGCTCTCGGCATCCGACACCAGCGTCGACGTGAGGCCATAGGGCTGCGTCGCCGTGAGCAGCCGTTCACCCGAGGGGCTCGACAGCGTGACCGTGACCCACTCGGGATGCGAGCGGAGGAGAGCCCACGTGTCGTCGCGGAACCCGAGCAGGTCATCGCGATCCAGGTGCCGCGAAAAGCCCAGCACCTCGAGCGCGGTCAGCGCACGCGCCAGGTCGCGGTCCAGGTCGGACAGCAGGGCCTGCGCCGTTTCCCCGGTCGCGCCTTTGAGCGTTTCGCGCTCTCCGTCGTTCAGGCGCAGCACCACGGTCACCGCGAAGACGAGGACGGGGACCAGCGCGACAACCACCAGCGTGACCAGGTGGGCCCGGATCGTGAACGGCCGACCGAACGCGGGCCGTTTCATGCGTGACGGCCGCGCGGGGACGGATTCGGACGAGGGACTCTGCGTCGCTGAACGATCTCGTACATCGGGCACGTCAGGGGGCCGCTACGAGCCTACCAGAAATCGGCTCGCCCGGCCCCGTGCCGGACGACCTAACCGACCGGGTGCTGCGCGCCGCGCGGCGGGCCCTTGATCTCCTCGAGCGCTCGCGCCTTCGCCAGCAGGGCGTCGTCCGGCTGGTCCAGATCGATCGGCTCCCCGAGCGGCTGCCGGACCTTGTACGGCGTCGTGTAGTAGAGCTCGATGCGATTGTCTTCCGGGTCGAAGAAGTACACGCTGCAGGCGATGCCGTGCGTGACCGTACGCTCGATCTTGACGCCGGCGTCCTTCAACCGATGATGGAACACCCGCACGTCGTCCAGGCTCTTCACCTTGAACGACACTTGCTGGACGTTCTGCGTCTTCTGCCCGGGCTCCCGCGCCTGGACGAGCGCCAGCTCGTGATGCTCGGCTTCCGGCGCCGCGGAGAGAAAACAGATGCCGCGGTCGAGATCCTCGTCGCTGATCGTGAGACCCAGGACGCGAGCGTAGAAGTCGCGCATCGTCGAGAGCTCGCGGCAGTAGAGTCCGACGTGGCCGAGTCCGATCACCTGTGGCATGAGCGCGTCCTCCGGGTCGATGGTCAGAGGGGGCGTTCGATCTCCACCGGGAGCATCGACTCGAGGCCCGGCCTTGTCAAGCTACGCTATGCTGCGCAGGGAGGACGACATGGCGACGCCGCACGAGCTTTCGCTCGAGTCCAAGTATCGTCTGGAGTCCGGACGCATCTTCCTGTCCGGCATCCAGGCCCTGGTCCGCGTGCCGATCGAGCAGCACCGCGCGGACCGGCGTCGAGGCCTCGACACGGCGACGGTGATCTCCGGCTATCCCGGATCGCCGCTCGGCGGGTTCGATCTGCAAGTCCAGCGCAGCGCCGCGGTCCTCGCGGAGCACAACGTCCGGTTCATTCGCGGTCTCAACGAGGAGCTGGGCGCGACGGTGGTCTGGGGCGGTCAGCTCGCCCAGGCGTATCCGAAGCCGAAGTACGACGGTGTGCTCGGCATGTGGTACGGCAAGGCGCCGGGCGTGGACCGGACGGGCGATCTCTTCCGGCACGCCAACTTCGCCGGTGTCGGTCCGCACGGCGGCGTGTTGGCGCTCGCCGGCGACGATCCCGTTGCGAAGTCGTCGACCTTCCCGACCGCGTCGGAGGTGGCGTTCTACGACCTGATGTTCCCCGTGCTCTTTCCCGGCAACGTCCAGGAGGTGCTCGATCTCGGACGGCTCGGCTTCGAGCTCTCGCGCTACTCCGGCTGCTGGGTCGCGCTGAAGATCGTGACGAACGTGTCGGACGAGATCGGCACCGCCGAAGTCTCGCCGGATCGCGTCGTCGTGACCGATCCGGGCTTCGAGTGGGGCGGCAAGCCGTGGCGCTCGTCGCACGGGATGGTGAAGTTCCCGCCGTGGGGCCTTCAGATGGAGCGCGAGCTCTTCTACGGCCGCCTGGAAGCGGCGAAGGCCTTCGCCGCCGCGAACGGTCTGAATCGCATCACGGTCGACACGCCCGATGCCTGGCTCGGCATCGCGGCGGCGGGCAAGACGTATTACGACCTGCGCGAAGCGCTCCACGCGCTCGGCCTGGACGACGCGGCCTTGCGCCGCTTCGGCATTCGCCTGCTCCAGCTGCGCATGCTCTTCCCGATGGAGCCGTCGATTGTCCGCGAGTTCGCGCGGGGACTCGAGCAGCTCCTGGTGATCGAGGAGAAGCGCAGCTTCGTGGAGCTCTTCATCCGCGACATCCTGATCGACGAGGCGACCCATCCGCGCGTGCTGGGCAAGCGCGACGACGAGGGGCGCGTGCTCGTTCCGGCGGACGGTGAGCTGGACGCGGATGCGATCGCCGCGATCCTGGCGCGCCGCCTCGAGCGGCGCATTCCGCTGGCGTCCATCACGGCCCACGCCGCGCTTCTCGAAGCTCTTCGAGACAACCGCTCGACCGTCGTGCCCGAGGGCTCGCTGTCCGGCGGAGGCATCGGCTGTCACTCGATGGCGATGACGATGGACCGTCACACGGTCGGGATCACACAGATGGGCGGTGAGGGCGCGCACTGGGTGGGCGTGGCCCCGTTCAGCGAAACCGCGCACGTGTTCCAGAACCTCGGCGACGGCACGTTCTTCCACTCGGGGTCGCTCGCGATCCGGCAGGCCGTCTCGGCCGGCGCCAACATCACGTACAAGATCCTGTACAACTCGGTCGTCGCGATGACCGGCGGACAGACGGCCGCCGGCGCGGTGCCGGTGCCGGAGATGACGCGGGCGCTCGAAGCCGAAGGTGTCAAGAAGATCCTGGTGCTCACCGACGAGCCGGACAAGTATCCGCGCGCCACCGCGTGGGCGCGCATCGCCGAAGTCTGGCATCGCGACCGGCTCGACGAGGCGCAGCGTGTCTTGCGCGGCACGCCGGGCGTGACGGCGCTCGTCTACGACCAGCGATGCGCCGCCGAGAAGCGCCGGTTGCGCAAGCGCGGCAAGCTGCCTGATCCGGCGATGCGCGTCTACATCAACGAAGCCGTGTGCGAGGGCTGCGGTGATTGCGGCGTCAAGTCCAACTGTCTCAGCGTGCATCCGGTCGACACCGAATTCGGCCGCAAGACGCAGATCCACCAGTCGTCGTGCAACAAGGACTACTCCTGCTTACGCGGTGATTGCCCGTCGTTCGTGACGGTGACGCCGCTCGGTGCTCCGCAGCAGAAGGCGCGGCGCCGCTTCAGCGCGGAGCGCGAGCTCGCCGAGCCCGTGCTGAAAGTCCCGCGCGAGGCGAGCGTCTTCATGATGGGAATCGGCGGCACCGGCGTCGTCACGGTGAACCAGATCCTGGGCACGGCGGCGCTGCTGGACGGCAAGCACGTGTGCGGCCTCGATCAAACCGGCCTCTCCCAGAAGGGCGGCCCGGTCGTCTCGCATCTCAAGATCTTCGACGAAGCCGCCGACGCGTCGAACAAAGTCGCTGCCGGCGCCGCCGACTGCTACCTCGGCTTCGACATCCTGGTCGCCACGTCGTCACGGCATCTCGACCACGCGCGCCCGGACAAGACCATCGCGGTCGTGTCGACGAGCCAGTTGCCCACGGGCGCGATGGTGGCGTCGACCGACGTCGAGTTTCCCGAGGTGAACGGTCTCCGGACGGCGATCGACCGCTCGACGCGCAAGGACGAGAACGTGTATCTCGACGCGACCGCGCTCGCCGAAAGGCTCTTCGACGATCACATGGCCGCGAACCTGATCCTGCTCGGCGCCGCGTACCAGGCAGGAGCCGTTCCGATTGCCGCGGCGTCGATCGAAGAAGCGATCGCGCTGAACGGCGTCAGCGTGGAGATGAACACCCAGGCCTTCCGGGCGGGTCGGCTCGCCGTGGCCGAGCCCGGGTGGGCGACCAGCACCGGGCGCAAGAGAGTCGGTGCGGCCGAGATGCGTACCGTGATGACCGCCGAAGCGGGCGCACTCGTCGAGAGCGCCGGCGCGACGGGCGAGCTCCAGCGCCTGCTCGAGATCCGGGTGCCCGAGCTCTGCGAGTACCAGGACGCGGCGTACGCGCGGTCGTACGTGGATTTCGTCCGTCGCGTGCGCCAGGTCGAGCAGGCGCGCGTTCCGGGAGAGACACGGCTCTCCGAAGCGGTGGCGCGGCATCTCTTCAAGCTGATGGCGTACAAGGACGAGTACGAGGTCGCCCGCCTGCATCTGAAACACGACGTGGCGCAGGCGCTCGCGGATGAGTTCCCCGAGGGCGTGCGCGTGCAGTATCACCTGCACCCGCCGATGCTGCGCGCGCTGGGGCTCGGGAAGAAGATCAGGGTCGGTCGGTGGATCGACGGCGCGTTCCGTCTGCTCCTCGGCATGCGACGGCTGCGCGGCACTGCGCTCGACCCGTTCGGGTACGCGCGCGTGCGCCGGGTCGAGCGCGCGCTCCCCGGCGAATACCGCGCCCTCGTCGAGAAGGCCTTGACCGACCTCTCTCCCGAGACCTGCGAGCGTGCCGTGAAGCTGGCGAGCCTGCCGGACCTGGTTCGAGGTTATGAGAATGTCAAGCTGCGGAACGTCGAGCTTTTCCGCGAGGAGGCTCGGCGCGCCGTTCCTTGACTCGATCAGCGAGCCGTACTAATTTTCGCTCACACCGTCTTGACAGGTTTCGTGCCTGCAGTGCATTGCACACAGGAGGTGCCCCGTGAGCGGCAACGGTCATACCACTCCTTCACAGATCCGTTCGAAGCTGAAACACCCGGTCATCGACGCCGACGGCCACTGGCTCGAGTACGGGCCGGTCTTCGCGGAGCAGATGCGCAAGGTCGGCGGCAACCTCGCGGCGGACGCCTTCATCGCGTCCCAGCGAACGACGAAGGAGAACCTGAATACCCCCGTCGACGAGCGGCGGCGACGGCGCATCGGCATGGAAGGGGTCTGGACGCGACAGGCGACCAACACGCTCGACCGCGCGACGGCGATGTTCCCGCGGTTCCTGTACGAGCGGCTCGAGGAGCTGGGGATCGACTTCGCGGCGATCTATCCCACCGCGGGGCTTCGCATCCCGCGGATCGCCGACGACGCCGCGCGCCGGGCGGTCTGCCACTCGTTCAACGTCGTCACCGCGGACTACTTCCGCGAGTTCGGCGATCGCATGACGCCGGCCGCGGCGATCCCGTGCCACACCCCCGACGAGGCCATCGAGGAGCTCGAGGTCTGCGTCAAGCAGCTCGGCACCAAGGTCGCGATGTTCACGAGCCCGGTGCCGCGCCCGGTTTCCTCGGTCACGAATCGTGAGGGCGACGCCAGCCGCTTCGCGGTCTGGTACGACTCGATTGGCCTCGACAGCGCGTACGACTACGATCCGCTCTGGAAGAAGTGCATCGAGCTCCGCATCGCGCCGACCTTCCACACGGGCGCCAGCCGGCAGGGACTGCGGAACTCGGCGGTGAACTTCACCTACAACCACATCGGTCACTTCGCGGCCTCCGGCCACGCCGCCGCGAAGGGAATCTTCCTCGGCGGCATCACGCGACGGTTCCCGGAACTCCGCTTCGGCTTCCTGGAGGGCGGTGTGGGTTGGGGCTGCATGCTGTTCGGCGACCTGATCGGCCACTGGGACAAGCGCAACGCGAAGGCGTTGGAGTACATGGACCCGCGCAAGCTCGACCGCTCGCTGTTGCAGGAGAAGGCGCAGAAGTACGGGTACGAGGAGCACATCGCTGCCCTGCGCGCGCGTGATGGCTGGCCCGATCCCGACGCCTTCAGCCTGACCGGCGGTCTCTCGGATCTCGACGATTTCTCGGCGTGCAAGATCACGAAGAAGCAGGACTGGCAGGATCTCTTCGTGAAGCCGTTCTACTTCGGGTGTGAGGCCGACGACCGCGCGAATGCCTGGGCGTTCAAGCATGGCGCGAACCCGTTCAACGCGCGGCTCAACGCGGTCTTCGGCTCCGACATCGGCCACTTCGACGTGCCCGACATGACGGAGGTGCTTCCGGAGGCGTACGAGCTGGTCGACGACGGCCTGATCACCACCGACGACTTCCGCGACTTCACGTTCGCGAATGCCGTGCGGCTGTGGGGGACGCAGAATCCTCGGTTCTTCGAGGGGACCGCGGTCGCGAAGGCGGCGGCGGCGGTGCTCGCTGCGCCTGGCGCCTGAGCACTCGCTCGCCAATCGACTGGTCTCCGCCGCGACGGGAGCGGACCGGAGGCGCGGGGTTGGTGGGCCGCGCCTCCGGTCCTCGGTGTGATGAGGCTTCGCCTCATCCACCTGCGGAGTCGGCGCTTGCCCACCAAACCCCACGCCTCCGGTCCGCTCCCGTCGCTGACTCTCGAATAGTTCGAGATTTCGAACACCTGCAATAGAGGAACTCACAATTCCGATGAGCACCTCTATCCTCGACGAGGCCGCCGTTCAGCGCGTTCTCCGGATGGAGGACCTCATTCCGGCCATGGAGCGGGCGCTCGCCGATTTTTCCGCCGGGCGCATCATGCAGCCGGTGCGCACGATGATGCCGGTTGCCGAGCACGCGGGGTTTCTCGGGCTCATGCCCGCGTACACCGGCCGAGCGCTCGGCGTGAAGCTCGTGACGTTCTATCCGAACAATCGTGATGCGCCGACGC